>JAQBPM010000067.1 GCA_028287525.1 Vulcanimicrobiota bacterium
GTGCTGTACGAGATGCGGCCGCACAAGCGCGGTCCGGCTCATCACACCGGGATGCTGGCCGAGCTGGTTTGCTCGAACTCGATGCGCGGCGCCGCGCTCGAGAACGCGGTCGGTCTCTTGAAAGAAGAGCTCGCGCGGCTCGACTCGCTGATCGTCACGTCCGCGCGCGAAGCTGCCGTTCCGGCGGGCGGCGCGCTGGCGGTCGACCGCGAGCGCTTCGGCGCGCTCGTCGAGGCACGCCTCGCCGCGCATCCGAACGTCGAGATCCGCCGCGACGAGGTCACCGCAATTCCCGCAGGGGGGACCGTGATCGTGGCCTGCGGCCCGCTTCCGTCGGAGCCGCTCGCCGCGGCGATCGACGCGCTGGTCGGCGGACGGCTCCACTACTACGACGCGGCCGCGCCGATCGTCGCGCTCGACTCGATCGACACGAGCGTGATGTATCACAAGTCGCGCTACGACAAGGGTGACGGCGCCGACTATCTCAACATCCCGCTCGATCGCGAGACGTACCTGCGCTTCGTCGAAGACCTCAAGACGCTCCCCAAACACGAGCCCAAGGGATTCGAAAGCGACGTCGCAACGGGCGACGTTCCGTACTTCGAAGGCTGCCTGCCGATCGAGGAGCTCGCCGCGCGCGGCGAGGACACGCTGCGTTTCGGACCGCTCAAGCCGGTCGGTCTGCGCGATCCGCGCACCGGCAAAGGCCCGCATGCCGTCGTTCAGCTGCGCAAAGAGAACGCCGAGGGGACGGCGCTCAACCTGGTCGGCTTCCAGACGCGGCTGACATGGCCGGCCCAGAAGGAAGCGTTCGGAAAACTGCCGGGTCTTGCCGATGCGGAATGGCTGCGTCTGGGCGTGATGCACCGCAACACGTTCGTCGACAGCCCGCGCCTGTTGACCGCGGACCTGCGCTTGCGTTCCGCGCCGCGCGTCTTCTTCGCCGGGCAGATCACCGGGGCGGAAGGGTACGTTGAAGCGGCGGCATGCGGCACGATCGCGGGCATTGCTGCGGCACGTGACGTGCTGGGGCTGCCGGCGGTCGCCGTGCCCGCCGACACGGCGCTCGGTGCCGTCGTCGCGCACCTGCAGAACACCGAGTCGCCGGACTTCCAGCCGGCCAACGTCACCTGGACGTTCTTTTCGCCGCTGGCGGAGACGATTCGCGAAAAGCGCCTGCGCCGCGCGAAGCTCGCCGAACGCGCCCTCACCCGAATCGACGCCTTCGCCGCCGAAGTCCGACGCGAGCGAGTCCTCGCCTGAACCTACCGCCGTCACCCTTCGACAAGCTCAGGGTGACAACGGGCAGGGGCCGTGCAACTACGGATGCCGCCGCTGAGTAGTTAGGCCAGATGCGAATAAGATCGACGACCATCTGCGCCGTTCGTAAGGACGGCAAGATCGCCATGGCCGGCGACGGTCAGGTGACCGTCGACAAGACGGTCATGAAGCACGGCGCCCGGAAAGTGCGCGCGATTGCCAACGGCAAGGTGCTTGCCGGCTTCGCCGGCAGCGCGGCCGACGGGATCACGCTGCTCGAGAAATTCGAGGGCAAGATGAGCGCGTACAAGGACAACGTGATGCGGGCCGCCGTCGAACTCGCGAAAGATTGGCGCCAGGACCGCGCGCTGCGCCGGCTCGAAGCGCTGCTGATCGTCGGGACGCCCGAACACCTCTTGGTCCTCAGCGGCACCGGCGACGTGATCGAACCCGACGAAGACGTCGCGGCGATCGGCAGCGGCGGCCCGTACGCGCAGGCCGCGGCGATGGCCCTGCTCCAGCACTCGACGCTCGACGCCGCGGCGATCGCGAAAGAAGCGCTCCGCATCGCCGGCCGCATCGACATCTACACCAACGACAACGTGGAAGTCTTATGGCTCTAATCCCCGCGCTCCCCAAACAACCTAGCGATTTCACCCCGCGCGAAATCGTCGCCGCGCTCGACCGGCACATCGTCGGACAGGCCGACGCGAAGCGCGCCGTCGCCGTGGCGATGCGTAACCGGTATCGCCGCGAACGGTTGCCCGATGCCGTCCGCAAGGAAGTCTCGCCGAAGAACATCCTGATGATCGGACCGACCGGCGTCGGCAAGACGGAGATCGCGCGGCGGCTCGCATCGCTGTCCGGTGCGCCGTTCATCAAGGTCGAGGCGACGAAGTACACCGAGGTCGGCTACGTCGGCCGCGATGTCGAGTCGATGGTCCGCGATCTCGCCGAAGCGGCGGTGCGCATGGTCTCCGACGAGCGCCGTGCCGACGTGCGTGAGGCCGCAGACGCGGCCGCCATCGATCGCGTCGTCGACGTTCTGCACCCGGAGACGGTCGCGCATCAGGCGCAGGCGCAAAACCCGTTCGCCGCGTCGCTCGGGTCGATCTTCGGGAACTCGTTCGCGCAGCAGCAGCAGCAGCAGCCGAACCCCACCAAGCCGATCCCCGACGACGAGGCTCAGCGCGTCCGCGCCGCGGCACGCGCCGACGTGGAACGCGGCTTCTTCGACGTGCGCATGATCGAGATCGAAGTCGAGGAACAAGCGCAGCTCCCGATCGGCGTTCTGGGCGGTGCGGAAGGCTCCGGCATGGGCAACGACATGGGCGAGATGCTCGGCGGCCTGCTCCCGAAGAAACGGGTGAAGAAGCGCGTCACCGTCGCCGACGCTCGCCGCATCTTCGCCCAGCAAGAAGCGGACAAGCTGATCGACATTGACGCCGTCAAGCGCGAAGCGCTGCGGCGAGCGGCCGATCACGGCATCGTCTTCATCGACGAGATCGACAAGGTCGCCGGGCGCGAAGGTCAGCGCGGACCCGACGTCTCGCGCGAAGGCGTTCAGCGCGACATCCTCCCGATCGTCGAGGGGAGCACCGTGCAGACCAAACACGGGCCGCTCTCGACCGACCACGTACTGTTCATCGCGGCAGGCGCGTTCCACGTCTCGAAACCGTCGGACCTCATCCCCGAACTGCAAGGCCGGTTTCCGGTCCGGGTCGAGCTCGAGTCGCTCACCGCGAAGGATTTCGAGATCATCCTCACCCAGCCGGAGAATGCGCTGATCGGCCAGTACAAAGCGCTGCTCGGCGCCGACGGGGTCGATCTCGAGGTGACGGCCGACGCGATTAGCGCGATCGCCGAGATCGCCATGCGGGTGAACGAGCAGACCGAGAACATCGGTGCCCGTCGACTGCACACCGTGCTCGAACGCGTCCTCGACGAGATCGCGTTCCGCGCGCCCGAAGAAGGCGGCACGATCACGATCGACGCGGCGTACGTCCGCAACCGGCTCGAGACGATCGCCGGCAACTCCGACCTTTCGAGCTTTATCTTGTGAGCGGTGCTCGCGCTTAGCGCGCGAGCGAACCCGCCACCAGGATGGCCGACGCGAAGGTGTTGTTGAACACGTGCACCAGAAGCGGGACGGTGAGGTTGCCGCTCGCGGCGTAGGAGAGCGCGGCGACGAAGCCGAGCGCCGCGAGCGACGGGAACAGCACGAGATCCCCGTGCGCCGCGCCGAACAGGATCGCGGTGAGCGCCGCGGCACCGATTACGCCGAGCCGCGGCGCGAGCGCGCCGAAGAGCAGGCCGCGGAACACGATCTCTTCGACCAGCGGGCCGAGGACGACCATTCCGAGCACTGCGAGACCCACCGAGATCGCGGTGAGCGCGGGCACGTGCGTCGCGACGCTGAAGTGCTCGAACCCGCTCTGCACGTGCTTGGTCTGATTCGTGAGCACGAGCTGGACCACCGTCGCGGCCCGAACTATGAGCAGCGCCGCGATCGAAAGCGCCGCGACGCGCACGTCGGCCGCGGTCAACGGCCGGAACGGCATGCCGCGCGCGGCGCGTAGGCGGCTCCAGGCGAACCAGCCGCCGGCGCAATAGAACACGATCTCGACGAGGCTCAGCAGCGGATGTCCCGGCGCGGTCGACGGCAGCGTGCCCAGCGTGAGGACCGCGGCGAGAAAGATCGGGATCATCGCGAGCAGCGCGGCGCCGAACCCGATGGCGATCGAGCCGAACGCGGAAAGGATGCCGTCCCACAGCGGTACCGCGACCCGCTCGCGGCCGTCGGCTCGCGTGAAGATGCTCAGGATGCTGTTGCGATCGCGCCGTGCGCGCAGGTGGAGGCGATGGCGGCGCGTGTCGAGCGCAGACGGTGCGGCGCGAGGACCTCGAAGGCGACCCACGGCGAGGAGCCCCGCGGCTTCCACTCGTCGCGCACGCTCTGCGCGACGGCGCCGTCGCCGCCCAAGAGCACGTGTCCGACCGGTGATGCGCTGCCGTCGCTGCGAACGAAGCGGTAGCTGACGACGCGCGAGGCGGCCGCGTCGAACGCGACGATCGTGGCGGTGCTGGCGACCGCGCACGACCGGGCAACCCGATGCGCGCCAATGGTGACGGCCAAGTCGCCGGCGGGCGGCGGGGTACCGGTCGATAACACCGCCACGAGGGCGGCAGCGAGGACGCGCATGCTGAGTGGATCATCCCGTACCCGGATTACGACCCGCTTACGAGTCGGCGTGCGGCGCCTCACAGGAGGGGCCGAAACAAGCGGCCGGCGGGCGGTCGACGAGGGGCGAGACCCCTCGGAACCAGAATTCGGTCCTCCAGGTTATACTGAGAGCACTGCCATGGCGTACATTCGCGAAATCATCACCGACGGCCATCCCACCCTGCGCAAGGTCGCGAAGAAGGTCGACCCGGCCGACATCGCCGACCCGATCTTCCAGCAGCTGCTCGACGACATGTTCGAGACGATGTACGCCGCGCCGGGGATCGGTCTGGCGGCGCCGCAGATCGGGATCTCGAAGCGCATCTTCACCGTCGACCTCCAGGACGAGGACGACGAGACGAACGGCGGCCCGCTGGTCGTGATCAACCCCAAGTTCACCGAGACGGAGGGTGAGGTCGAGGCGATCGAAGGCTGCCTCTCCGTCCCCGGCATGATCGGCGAGATGACCCGCTTCCAGCGCGTCGTGTGCGTCGGACTCGACCGCCACGGCAAGCGCATCAAGCTCGAGGGTGAGGGACTCTTCGCGCGCTGTCTGCAGCACGAGATGGATCACCTCAACGGCATCCTCTACACCGACAAAGCGAAGAACGTGCGGCCCGCGCAAACCGACGAGGAAGTCGCGGAGGCCGAAGCGGTCGCCGCCGGCGCTCGCTGAAGGTCATCGTTTTCGGAACGAGCGAGTTCGCCGTTCCGATCCTCGAAGCGGTCGCGCAGCGGCACGACGTCGCCGGCGTCGTCACCCAGCCGGACCGGCCCGCGGGCCGCGGCCACAAGCTCGTCGCAACGCCGGTGAAGCGCGCCGCCGAAGCGCGCGGCCTGCGCGTCTTCACGCCAGAACGCCTCAAGCCGTTCGTCGACGAAGCGCGCGCGCTCGCGCCGGACGCGTTCGTCGTCGCATCGTACGGCAAAATCGTTCCGCAAGCGCTGCTCGACGTCCCGCGGCTCGGCGCGCTCAACGTGCATCCGTCGCTGCTGCCGCTGTACCGCGGAGCGACCCCGCTGCAGTCGGCGATTGCCGACGGCCGCACCGAAACGGGGGTATCGATCATCCTGATGGATGCGGGGATGGACACCGGCGACGTCGTGCTCCAGGAACGCACCGTGCTCGAGCCCGACGAAACGTACGGCGAACTGCACGACCGGCTCGCCGCTCGCGGCGCCGGGCTGCTGGTCGACGCGCTCGAAGGAATCGAGCGCGGCACGCTCGCGCGGCGCCCGCAGTCGTCGTTCGGCATCGCGGACGACGAGATCGCACGCACGCTCACTCGCCCGATCGCGAAGGAGCGCTGGACGCTCGACCAAACGCGCGGGCCCCAAGGAATGGTGAATCAGATCCGCTCCCTCGCACCCGCTCCCGCGGCGCGTCTCGCCGTCGACGGTGAAACGCTCAAAGTGCTCGGCGCCCGCCTCGCGCGCGACGGCGAGCTGCCGGGCATGCCGACCTCCGACGACGGCGTGGCGTACGACGGCATCGTCCTCTTGCGGGTGGTGCCGCCGAACCGCGCGCCGATGAGCGGTGCCGCCTGGCGCCGCTCGGCGGCCCACGCGTGAGCCCCTCGCCCGCCGCGACGACCGCTCGGGAAGTGGCGCTGCAGGTGTGCCGCGACGTCTTCGGTGCCAGCCCTCGCGGCGCACGCGAAGCGCTGGACTATCGCCTGCGCAAGACCAGCCTCGACCCGCGCGACCGTGCGTTTGCGACCGAGCTCGCCTACGGCGCGATCAAGATGCGCCGCTACCTCGATTTCGAGCTGCAGCCGTACGTCGGCGAGCGCACGCAGCCCCTGCCGCAGCCCATCGCCGAGATTTTGCGGCTGGGCACGTACCAGCTGCGCCTGATGTCGGGCGTCGAAGCGTACGCCGCGGTGTCGGAGAGCGTCGGGCTGGCCCGCAAGTACGGCCACAAAGGGACCGCCGGGCTGGTCAACGCGGTGTTGCGGAAGATCTCGATCGAACCGCCTCGTGAGGCCGACCTGCCGACCCGCGCATCGCTGCCGACCTGGGTGGTCGCGCATTGGCGCGAGCGGTTCGGCGAGGAACGGCTCGACGCGATCGTGGCGGGCATCAACGGGGCCGCCCCGGCCGGCCTGTGCGTCGACGAGCGGCGCACGACGCGGGCCGAGGCCCAGCAGGCGCTCGCGGACGCCCAGATCGCGACGACGCCCAGCGCGTTCGCGCGCGACGTGCTCGTGCTCGACCCCGGCGCATCGGCCGCCGAGGTGGAACGCCTCGCCCAGTATCGCTGGCATCTCCACGCGGAGGCGGCCGCCTTCCCGGTCGACATCCTGGATCCGCAGCCGGGGATGCGCATCGTCGAGCTGTGCTGCGGGCGAGGCAACAAGACGCTGCAGATCGCGAGCCGGACCGGCGATGCGGGAACGGTCTTGGCGGTGGACGACGACGCGAACAAGATCGCCCAGTGCACGGCGCGCCTCAAGGCGGCGGGGATCGGCTCCGTCGCGCTGGTGACCGCCGATGCGACGACGCTGCGGGCGACCGGCGAAGACGACGCGGTGCTGCTCGATGCGCCGTGCTCGGGCCTCGGCATCCTGGGACGCCAGCCCGAGGCGCGCTGGCGCAAGCGGCCCGACGATCCGGAACGCATGGCCGAACTGCAGCGCGCGCTCCTCGGCGCGGCATCGCGCTGCGTCAAACCGGGCGGCGTGCTCGTGTACGCGGTCTGCTCGACCGATCGCCGCGAAGGAGAAGACGTGATCGAGGGATTCCTCGCCGCACACGACGGGTTTGCGCGCGATGCGATCGCACCGCGCTACGCACCGTTTCTGAGCGCTGCCGGCGACGTGCTCGTACCGCCCGGCATCGACGGGCGCGACGGATTTTTCGTCGCGCGGCTCACCCGCAGCCTGTCCTGAGCTCGTCGAAGGATGAACATTTTCGCTCGGATCGAGAACGCGTGCGCGCGGCTGGTCGAAGATTCGTTCGCGCGCGTCTTTCCGAGCGCCCTCGATCCCGCACAGATCGGCCGGCGGCTGGTCGCAACGGCGCAGTCCAATCCGAGCGACGTGTACCTCGTGCGCGTCCACCCGCGTGACTACGCCCGGTTCACCGGCGAACGCGACTTTCTCGAAGGCCGCTGGAGCGCGATGTTGCGCGAAGTGCTCCCCGCCGACCGCGCCGCGGCGGCGCGCGTCGTGCTCGACGAGGATCCCGACGTCGTCGATGGTTCGCTCGCGATCGAAGCAGTGGTCGACGAGCGCGTGCAGACGCTGGCCATCGAGCGGCCCGACGGCACGCGCGTCACGCTCGCCGACGGCCTCACCATCGGCCGCGCCGACGACAACACGGTGGTGCTGCACGACGCGCGCGCGTCGCGGCACCACGCGCGGATCGTCGCGGACGGGACCGGCTGGACCGTCGAGGATCTCGGCTCCTCGAACGGGACGTTCGTCGACGGCGCGCAAGTCCGTCGCTCGCGGCTCGATCGCGAGCAGATCCTCACCGTCGGCGAGACGTTCATGCGGATCGTGGAGCTGACGTGACCGATCCGCGTCTGGTGACGCTCGGCTTGTCCTGCGCCTTTCTCGCCTACGTCGTCCTGGTGCGCGACCGTCGCGGCCCCCCGCCGGCGCCGGCGCTCGAGGCGACCATCCCGACCGGGATCGAGCTGACCGTCTTTCATGCCGGTGCGATCAAGACATATCGCTTCGGAAGGCGTATCCTCGTAGGGCGGGCGCCGAGTGCCGATCTTCGGCTCGACGACGCGCGGGTAAGCCGTCTTCACGCGAGAATCGAGATGCGGGACGACGGCGTATACGTTGAAGATCTAGGAAGCCGCAACGGGACGACGGTCGAAGGTGAGCCCGTAGGCGGGTCGCGGCTTCTCGCCGTCGACGACGAAGTAACGGTGGGAACGGCAGCCCTGGTGTTCCGAGGAGTGGGAGCATGGAAATAGCGGTCGGTTCGCGACCCGGTGTCCCGCGTGGCAGCGACGAGGCCTACGTCGCCGAGATCGTTGCGCCCGGCATCGTACTGCTCGCGGTGGCGCACGGCTTCGGGCGCATTCGCGAACGGCCCGCGCCCGAGGTGGCCGTCCATTCCATTCGCGACAGCCTCAAACGCCGGGTCCGCGGCGAGCGGCGCGACCCGCGCAGCGCGCTTTCGAGCGCCTTCGCGGCGGCGAACGCGCGTGTCTACGCGCACTCGGGCAGCACCGAGGATTACGTGGCGTCGGGGACGTCGATCACCGCGGCCCTCATCGTCGGCGACCATGCGTTCGTCGGGCACGTCGGCGCAACGCGCGCGTATCTCGGGCGTGAGGGCGCGCTCACGACGCTCACCACCGACGATGCGATGGGCGACGGCACGCTTCGCCTGCTGACCCGAACGCTCGGCACGCAGCCCTTGCTCGAACCAGCACTCGACCACCTGCGCCTGATGCACGGCGACGCGCTCGTCCTCTCGAGCGGCGCGCTGCACGAACTGCTCTCCGAAGACGAGATCGCCGATGCCTTGCGCGCCTCGGCATCCTCCGAAGACGTCACCGCGCGCCTGCTCGCAATCGCCGGCATTCGCGGCGACGGTGCCGGCACGGTGATCGTCGGGCGGGCGTTTCACGAAGCCTCCGGTGCGAGTACGGGCCGCAAGCCGCCGGTGCGGGAAGTTGCGCTCGCGCTGACCGCGATGCTGATTGCCACGATTGTTGCGCTGGTGATGCTCCGCGCGATGTTCGCCTCCGCGTGAGTCCGCTGCTCGCACGCCTGCGGGCGTGCGTGCCGATGGTGCTCGCGCTCGTCGTCGCCGCCGCGACCTTGCGGCTCGCGCCTTCCGGCGCGCTGCCCGTCTGGCTGCCGTTTGCGCTCGGCGCGCTGGCGCTCGCCTGGCCGATGATCCGCCCGGCCGGCGTCACGCGCGACGACACCCTGCCGGCGCTGGCGATCGTTCTTTCCGCGATCGGTCTGGCGGTCGTGGCGCGGCTCGAACCGAGCCTCGCGCAGCGGCAACTTCTGTGGCTCGCGATCTCGCTGATGCTGGCCGTCGCCGCGGGCCCGGCGTTCGAACGATTCCGGGTGCTCGCGGCGTACAAATACATCTGGATCCTCGGTTCGATCGTGCTGTTCGTCGCGCTCGCGGCGTTCGGCCAGGAAGTGAACGGCGCGCGGCTATGGATCCGCTTGGGCCAGCTGCAGTTCGAACCGGTCGAGATCATCAAGCTCTTCGTCGTGCTGTTCATGGCGTCGTATCTGACCGAGACGGCCGACGTGATCGCGCGGACGAAACCGTGGTCGCTGCGCGCGAACGCCAAGTATCTCGGGCCGCTGTTTCTGGGCTGGGGGATCTCGATGGGGATCCTCGTGTTCGAGCGCGATCTCGGCATGGCGACGCTGCTGCTCGGCACGTTCGTCGCGATGTTGTACGTGGCGACCCGCCGCATCGATCTGGTGGTCGGTGCGAGCGCCGTCTTCGGCGTCGCCGCGCTGTGGGCTGCGACGCACTACAGCTACGTCGAGCGGCGCATCGCGGTCTGGCGCGATCCGTTCCACGACCCGCTCGGCGCCGGCTACCAGGCCGTGCAGTCGCTCTTCTCGATCGCCAACGGCGGGTTGTTCGGCACAGGCTACGGCCTCGGGCGGCCCGACTACATTCCGAGCGTCGCGACAGATTACGTGTATGCCGCGTACGGTGAAGAATGGGGAGCGCTCGGCTCGATCGTCTTGCTCTCGATCTTTCTCGCGCTCGTGCTGCGCGCGCTGCGCGTCGCGAACCGCCAGCCGGACTTGTACGCGAAGCTGCTCGCGACGGGACTTGCTGCCGTGTTCGGATTTCAGATCGTGATCATCGTCGGCGGCGTGTTGCGGCTGTTCCCGCTCACCGGGATCACGCTGCCGTTCGTCTCGTACGGCGGCAGTTCGCTGGTGACGAACTTCTTGCTGGTCGCGCTGCTGTGGTCGATCTCCAGCGAGCGGCGCATCCCCGCAAAATAATGCGCCCTCGCGCGCGCAACGCGGCGGGCATCGTGGTGTGGTCGGTCGTGCTGGGCGGCTCGCTGCTCGCGATCGGCGTCGGGTTCGCCGGCGGACACAGCTACGGCACGGCGGCGCTCGGACCGCCGCGCATCGCGCGGCGCGCGGCGCCGCCGCCGCCCGATACGATCGAACCGCGCGATCTGACGCGCATGCTGCGCGGCGCGCGGTCGCTCGATGCGGCGGAGAACGATCCCGACCGGTACGGCGACCCGGACAACGCCGTCGCGATGCGCCCGAGCGGCTCGGCTCGGCGCGCGTTCGACGCGCGTCGCGACCGCGCGCGCGTGTCCGTCTTGCTAGTCGATGCGGACCGCAGTGCGAGCGCGCTCGGCGCGTTCGTCGCCGAGCCGTATCCCGTAGCGGTCGTGATCGCGCCCGAGGCCCCGAGCGCCGCGCTGCGCGCGGCGCGTGAGGCAGGGCAGACGGCGCTGATCGCGTGCGGCGATGCCGCACCTTCGGCGATCGCGGTGCTGCGGCGGGCGGGCGCTGCCGGCATCGCCTGCTCGACCGGTGACGACGCGCGCGCGGGCGCGCTCGTCGCGGCCAATCGCGGCGGCCTGGTAGTCGACGACCTGCTCGACGGCGACGCGCTGCTGCGCGCCGCCCGGCGTGCCGGCGTCCCGGCGATCTCGCGCGACGTGACCGCCGATGCGCGCGAGGACGGTCCGTACGTCGACTTTCTGCTGACGCAGTCGCTGGCGATCGCGCAGCGCACCGGCGTCGTGACGGTCGCCCTTCATGCGCGTCCCGCCTCCCTGGAGGCCTTTGAGCGGTTCGCCCTTCGCGCCCAGCGCAGCGGCGTCGACCTGGTGGGCCTCGGGGCGCTCCTGGCGCCATAGGAGGGCTCCCATCGGGGAATGTGACGGGTGATACGGCCCGGCCCGGGCCCGCCCGGGGATGCTCACGATGCGGCGTCCGAGCGCCGATAGTGAAAGGACCACCATGCAGCAACAGCTCGGCCGCCCCGACGACGGACCGCCTGCGGACGACCCAACGTTCGACCGCCGGCGTGGTCCTCGCCGCGCAGAGGACGACGAGACGCCCGTCGATCGCCGCGAGGCGGAGCGCCGCGCCCTGCCGGGGATCGAACGCCTGCTGGAAGATGTCGAAAAAGCGCCGCCCGAGGAGACCGATGCCTCCGCGTCGGCGATTCCGTTCGACCGCCGTCAGGGTCCGCGCCGCGCGGTTCAGGCCGATGCCGCCGTTCCGGCGGAACGGCGCGGCCCCGACCGGCGCCGCCGCAAACCGGGGCTCGCCGCCTTGTTCGGCGCGATCCTCGGCCTGCGTCCGGGAGCGGCGCCCAAGGAGGGCTGAGCCGGAAACTTTCGTTGCGGCGACCGCTACTACCGGGCGTGGTCGCTGACCGGAGGTTCGTGCCGTGGTCGTCCCCGAAATCGATGCCGGGCGAGAACTGAGCGACGCGCTCAAGCTCCTCGCAAACCGCTGGACCCTCGCCGTGCCGACGGCCGTCGCATCGATGCTCAGCGCGGCGATCGTCTTCTTCGCAATCGGCGCCGTCGTCGTGTCGGTGGTTGCGGGCGCGGTGATCGGCCACGCGGCGGGCGCCCTCGCGGCGCTCGGTGCCGGCGCGGCCGGCGTAGTAGCCGCGGTGTTCGCAATCGCGGTGCTCTCGTACGTCGCTCACGTGCTCGTGATCGCCGCAGCGCATGACGTGTGGGAGGGCCGCGACCCGAATTTCGGAGCCGCGCTGCAGCTGACACTGCAGCGCCTGCCGGCGCTGCTGACGGCTTTCGTGCTCATCGCGCTCATGACGATCGTGCCGCTGCTGCTCTCGCTGGTGCTGATCGGCATACCGATGCTCTTCGTACTGTCGTATTTTCTCATGTACGTCACGCCGGCGATCGTGTTCGACGGGCAGGACGGCGCGAGCGCCATCCGTACGTCGTTTCGCCTCGCGTCCCAGCACTCGGGCCCGACGGCGATCGCGTTCTGCGCGATCCTCGCGGCGTTCTTCGCCGGACGGTTCGTCGACGCGTTCTGCGTGCACGTTCCGGGGCTGGGTTTGCTGACCGCGTTTATGGTGGGCGGCTTCACGGCGGCGTACGGCGCGCTGGTCAAGGCGCGGTTCTACGTCCTGCTGCGGGAGCGATAGGTAGGACCTGCGGCAGTCGGGTATGGTGAGCCATGGCTCTTCGTACCCCTATCATGCTTGCCGCCGTCTTCCTCGCCGCGCTCACGGCCGCAGTCGCGAACGCGGCCTCGCCGCTGGCGAACGGGCGCGCGATCTTCCTCACCGGCCGCGATCTGGCGGGGAAGCAGATCAGCGCGCAGCCCGCGCCGATGCGGTCCTCGTGCGCCGCATGCCACCGGGCCGACGGGTCTGGGGGCGTGCACCTGCCGGGAGGCGCGGTCAGCGCCGACCTGCGCCACGCGGCCATGGTGACGCACCAGAAGCATCCCTATACGCTCGCGATGCTCGAGCGCACGATCTCGACCGGCGTCGACAACGAAGGGACGAAGCTGCATCCGGTGATGCCGCGCTGGCGGCTCTCGAAGACCGACCTCCACGACGTCGCCGCGTACGTCATGACGCTGAAGTAGCGAATGCCGTAGATGCAAGCGCAAGCGCTCACCCGCGCGCTCAACGCCATCGTCAAGACGCCGCAGTTCTCGTATCAGAAGGCGCGCGCGGCGGCGCGCGGCGATGCGAACGTGGATTGGCCGCGCACCAAATCCCTCAATGCCGACTTCAACGCCGACGTCGACGGCTGCGAGTCGTTCGTGATGCGCGACGGCAGCGTGTGCGAGTGGATGCCGGGCCGCTACGTCTACGTCGCGAAAACCGGCTAGGCCGCAGGCGCGACGATTACTCGGAGCGCTTTCGTGAGCGCGCCTTCGCGGAGTCGAACGGGACGACGTTGTCGCGCGGCGGTTCGGGTTCCAGCGTTCCGTACGTCGCCTCGTAGTAACTGTCGCGCAGGTGACCGAGCTTGACGTCGCGCGGGATCGGCGAGTCGTCGCCGCGGAAGACCGTGACGCCGCGAAAGAGCAGGACGTACGGCGCGAGCCGCACGCGCTGCCAATCCGAAACTTTCCAGCCCGTCGGCGCCATCACGGGATAGTCGTACGGCGGCAGCGGAGCGTCCGATTTCCCGAGCCGCTCGAACGAAACGCGAAATCCCTCGCGCGCAAAGATCTGCTCTTGGAGCTGCGTGACCGTGAGGCCGGCTCGTCGCGTCGCCATCGTCCCTCCGGTAAGCGCGATTCGGCCCGCTCCGGGCGCACGCCTGGGAGGACATCGGTCAAGGGGGCGGATCGGGAGCGCGCACCCTTCGACGATCGCCGCGATCGGCGCGCAGGAGCCGTCGAACCGCGCACAACGCAACGCAGCGCAACGCAATAATCGATAGATCGTAATTGTCGAGTCTGTGTCACGACGCTGCAGGCGATGCGAATCGTATTTTTGCGAACGCGGGAAAACTGCCATAAGAACTGCCGCGTCGCGAACGATCCATCTTCTGTTTACCGGAAAGAACGGCGACGCGCCGCTGTGCAGCACCACATGCTAGCGACGAACATTACGTGATCGGGGAATGATGCTCGGCACGCTCTGATATTTATGCAACCATCGGAGCGGGTCATCGTGTCGTCGCGCTTTAGTTGGACAATTGCCCAATTGTCGGCTGACCGTTACGAGAAATGCCCCTGAAGCAAAACACGTACAGTGAATCTCGCAAGGCTTCAAATTCGCACGCAGCGCCGTACCACGAACGCGCTGGTCCTCGAAGAAGTGCAGCGCGCACGTCGATACGGCGTGAACAAATCAGCAAGGACAATTTCTCTTATGACCAGATCGCACGTGGGGGCGCTCCTGGCCCTCTTGACCATTGCTCTGAGCACCCGCATCGCGGCGGCACAAATGCCAACGAGCGCGCCATCGCCCGCCGGAGTTCCCGCGGCATCGCCAGCCGCAATCCCCGCGGCATCGCCTGCCGCCGTCCCCGCGGCATCGCCTGCCGCCGTACCCGAGGCATCGCCTGCCGCAGTCCCCGGGGCATCGCCGGGCGCGGTCCCCGTGGCATCGCCGGCCGCAGTCCCCGGCGCAACACCCGACGCGGATAAGAAGCGCCGGGGATCCCTGCGTGGTCCCGAGTATTTCGTTGCCGGCGACTACTTTTGGGGGACGTACACCCGCAACGAATTCAACCTCCTCGGCGAGAACGGCAAGCAAACCTTCGTCGGCCGGGGGGCGATATCGTTTCCGTTCAACAAACTCAACGTGATGGCCGAATACAATTTCGACCACTACCAGTTCGAGCACCTCACCTCGCCGGTGGTGCCGATCGTGGGCGCACCCGCTGTCGTCGTGCCGAGCTTCTTCGCTCACTACACCGACTGGGATGCACGCGTCGGCGTCGGCATACCGTTTCCGCGCGTGCACCTCGTCGCAAGCTACGGCGAGCGTCGAAACAGCTTCAAGCAACCGAACCTCCAAGGCTTCGGATTCGGTATCGAAAAGCTTCCGGACTTCGACCATAAGAACGCGTCGTTCTTCGGCAGTTACCTGTGGTATCCGGATTTCGGTTCCGCAAGCAGTTTCAAGTACGGATTGTACAAATACTCATTCGGCATCGAAATCCACGCGCCGCGCATCCCGGTGTTCCTCGAATTCGGCGTGATCGGTGACTACGCATATGCCAAGAAGAACGCCCCGACGTACTTGTCGGACAGCGGGGTCATAAGCGGGATAGGCATCCACTTCTGACGGCGAACGCGCCGGCACGCGGCCGATGTGACGATCGACTGCTTGCCGGCGCCCGCGCCTTCACGCCGCGAGATCGTTGGCGAACAAACTCTCGAGAATCGAGCACATCGCAGGGTCGAGCTGACGCAGCCGTGCGCGCGTCGCGCGCGGCCAAGGTGAACGCGCGTCGTTCGCTTCGACCCAGGCGCGCATCGCCTCGGCGAAGTACTCGTCGAGCCCCGACGCGGCGTAGGGCGTGACGAAGGCGCGCGTCTCGGCGAACGCGCGCCGGATCCGCGGGTCGACGCCGCTGAGGTAGACGCCGCCGCCGAGCGCGCAGTCGAGCGCGTGGGCGAACTCGTGGGCCACGGTCATCGGCGAGGTCGACCGCAGGTAGATCGTGCGCTCCTCCACGACGAACAGCCCCGCCGGCGGCACGGGCCAGTCGTCGACCCCGGATGCGAGACGGCGCAGGACGGGCGAGCGGTCGCGATAGCGTTCGCTGCCGTGCAAGTGGACGAGCCGTGTGCCGGCCGAGGCGGCGACGCGCAGCGCCCCCGCACCGAACCGGTCGAGAACGGCATCGATCGCGGCCCGTTCATCGGGTGCCGCGTCGACTGCAGGACGAATGGACATCCGCCGGAGCGTAGCGCCCCGCCGTGAACGCGGTGCTTCGGCGATGTTTCCGCGCGGAAGCGGGAAGCGGGTCCCTTAGTGTTGCCCCGCACTGCACAGGCGCGATGCGTGAATGAGTGCGGTCCCGATGCGCCGCGCGATGTCGTCCTTCCGTTGCAGCGCAAGGGCGAAGCTCGTATCAGAGCGCGACGTCGCACTGCTCGAGGTGACGACACCGCCGTCTCGATGCTGGATGCGTTCGACAAACCGTACCTGCGACGAACCGCCGAGGCTGACCGTCAGGCGGCCGCTCTGAACCTGCAGGTTCCCCGGCTCACGTCCTACGTCGCGCAATCCTAACGTATAGGCGTCTTCCTGAATCGTTCTGTCCTGGTCGATCGACCGGCGTTCCACCCACTGCATCGTGCAGCCGGCGAACCGAACGTCGTGCAGCCGATAGGCGAATTCCGGATCGTTCGGCCCGATCGGCACGTCTCCGTAGCGCTCCAGCGCCGACTTCAGCCAGGTGGTCGTTGCGCTGAGCGTCTTGCTGCTCGTGAAACGGGGATCCACATACGGGCTGTAGTCGCCGGTGTCCGTCCGCGGCGTGGCCCGCGGCTGCTCCCAATCTGCCACCGGCAACGTTGCAGCGCTGCTCGGGCAATTGACGAGCGCAACCGCCGCGAAAGCACACAGAGTGAAGGCGTGCGCAGCGATGCGAAGAGTCCGTTGCGGTCTCCGAAACATGTAGTTCCCTCCAATCGGCGTCGGGAAGCGTTACTCGAAATGAATTGTCGTCCCCCGGGACCGAAACGTCAGACGAACCGTTGCGTCGCTCGACAGAATTGGACTGAACTTTTGCAGTTGGCCGCCGGCGCACCGGCGGTCCGCGGGATGAAACATGAAACGTCCATCAGCGACGCAAAACCGCCGTTCACCGCCCCACTGATCGCGGCTCTTACGATCGCCGTCTTGGTACCAATCGGATTCGGCTCGGTACGAGAATGTGTTCGCCGGCAGCCTGGTGTTCTTGCACGTATGTGCGGGAACCCGTAACCAGCCGCGGCTGGTCCACTCGCTGCCCTCCGGAAAGGCGAACGCCACGAAAATCGTCGTGACAAAGTCGTTGCAGGCGCGCACCGGTACCCAGTGCTTCGACGGCGGCGCCAATTGCGCACCGCCCGCCGTGCCAGCGCAAACGAGTAACGCAGCGACCAACGATACGGGCGCCCTGCGCCAATCGACGCTCATCCTCAACGGACGAGTACGAACGACGCGCTCCGCGTCCGCGCCACGCCCTGCGACGTGATCCGCCCGATGATGGTGATGTTTTGCGCTTCCAGGCCTGGAGCGAGTGTCGCGCGCATGTTGTTGCTGAACGAAAGACGGGCCTTTTCGTTCACGACAATCGGCACTTTCTGCGAGTCGTGAAACGCCTCCACCGGTGGTTTGCCTTCGAACTTCACGCTGAACGTCACGAAATACGTCTCACCGTGCGCGTGCGGTATCGTAATGTATGCCGACGGGTAAAACTTTGTGCCGGTCTTCACCCGAGTGATCCCCGGCGCGCCGTCTCTCTGCACGGCCTGCACCCGCATATCGTCGAAGGTGAATCCGGCCGCAGTTTCCGTGCCGCTCGGCGCGGGCGCGACAGCTGCGAGTATCCGTACGAGTCCGGCCGTTATCAGCGTTGCGTTCCCGTTCCACACGTCGCCGGTCACTTCAACCTGAGCGCCGACGCGGACCGTCGCTTCGTCACGCGGATTCTGCGCGACGATCCTCGTTCGATCAGAGCGTGTGACGGTGATCGGATCCTTTGCCCAGACGATGGAATGGTCGGTGCGCGCGCGGTCGAGCGCAATCGTGAAGCCGTCTGGAAGGAGGCGTGTAACGGTTCCGAAGGCCCGCACCTGGATCGGAAGCATCGCTCCCGGCGACGCTGCCGGCAGCAGCACGATGCACGCAAACAGTGCGAGGGCATACCAAGTAGGCCGACACATACTGGCGCTCCGTCTTGAGTAAGGCCCTCAATGTTTTCACGGATGTCGCTCGATTACAAGCTGCCTTACGACCTAAGGGACTACACTAGCGGTCCCGTTGACGCCGGTCCGTGAACGTGGTGCTTCGGCGATGTTGCCGTTCAGCGCACGGCGAGGTCGAAACCCCCACCTTTGTCCGTCGCCATGCTTGCCAGACGTTGCAGGGGAAGCAAGCATACGAAGTCCAATGCTCGAACGATGGGCGACGCGGGTGACACCAAGTGGAGAGACTTCGAACACATCACGGCCGGCATTCAAGCCGTCGTCGTGGCCGGTGCGGTTCTGATCGGCGGAGCTTGGACGTTGTACACGTTCGGCGCGCTTCACGAGAAAACGCGAGCAGAAGCCGAGACGCAAGACCTTCAGAGAAAGCTCGCGGGCGAACCAACGATCAAAGGGGCGATCGATTTTTCGCAAGTTCCCGGGCGCACCAAGATGCATAGGATACTGCTCGTCCGCGTCTCTCTGACGAACACGGGCACTCGCGGCGTCGTCCTCGATTTGCGCGAGCACCCGCTGCGATTGTCTCGGCTGGGAATGCGGACGCGGGAACTCCCGTCTGCCGAACATACCTTTGCGGTGGACTCCTTCATCGAGGTCGACAAAACGCGGGGCCTCATGAAGACGCGCCTTCTGCATCTTCGGGGACAATCGACCGAAACGTTACCGTACGTCGTCGACGTCGACGAGCCCGGCATCTACATGGTGACATTTGAGTCAGCGGCAGGTCCCAAGGAGACCGGGGAATTTGTCGACGATGCGATCCGATCGGGTGTGCACGGCGTAACGTCGCGCAAAGACTTTGACGTCATGATGCACAAGCCCGCACCGCACGGCTATTACAACGCGGATGACGTCGTGTGGACGACAACGGGGCTTCTCGTCGTGCATTGAGTCACCCCTCGACAAGCTCGGGGTGACACGCGCGGGGAACGATTGGTCCTGGGCGTACGTAGAGCTAAGTATGCGAACGATTCTCCTCGCTGCGCTCTTCGCGTTGGCGACGACCGGTACGGCAGCCGCTCAGACGTCCCAGCAGCTGCATGCCAACGCGGTGATCCCAGACCCGCCTCCGGCTGCGCCGATTGCGGATTGGACGAACGCGAAGGGGCGGACGACGACGACGCTCGAGGTGAACGGCGCGACCCTGCGCGGCTGGTCGTACGCGGGCGCCGATCCGAAGGCCCCGACGGTCGTGTTCTTCAACCGGAACGGGACGACGATCGACAAGAACGACGCGACGTACCGCGCGATCGCCGCGCTCGGACCGCAGGTCGTGACCTACGATTACCGCGGTTACGGATTCAGCTTCGGCATCCCGGGCGTCCACCTGATGCAAGAGGATGCGGTGCGGATCGTCGACACCGTCACGAAGGACGCGGGAGCACGCGGGGTCGTCGTCTACGGGTTCTCGCTGGGCACCGCTGTCGCCGCGTACGCGGCGTCGCAAACCACCGTGGTGGGGGTCATCCTCGCCGCGCCGATGGCCAGCGCGCAAGCAGAGCTCCTCGTGGCCCTGCATGGCAGTGGCGTGCCCGCGAACGTTGCGGCAAACGTCACGGCGGCTCCGGACGCGGTTGCCGCGTTCGCAGTGGCCGATTTCGTCGGCCGCTTCCAAGCGCCGCTGCTCGTCCTGCACGGGACCGCCGACACCGACGTCCCGATCGCGCAGGGACGTGAAGTCTACGCCTCGAGCACCTCGCCGCGCAAGCGTTTCGTCGAGGCGCCCGGCCTCACGCACGACCAGATCGTGAACGCTCCCGATTCCCGCGCCGCCGTAAAGGCGTTCGTTGCGGCGCTCACTCATTGATCGCGCTCTCCCGAGAAGGCGCGGCCCGGGACGAAAGGCCTCGCGCTTTGGCCCTCGCGTCACAATGGGGATTTCGTCCGCAGTGACAATGCTGCATCGAGACGCTACTTAAGGCGTCGATGAAGGACGCAACATCGTTATGTCGTTCCTCGAAGATCCGGCCTGTGCGAAATTCCGACGAAGCTTTCGCGGACAAATCGTCCTTCCGACCGATGCTGCGTATGACGAAGCGCGAAGCGTTTGGAATGGGATGGTCGATAAGCGGCCGGCGTTGATCGCGTATTGCGCCGATTCCGGCGACGTGATTGGGGCGCTCGACTTCGCCGCCACTGCGAGTCTCGCCGTCTCTGTGCGCGCCGGCGGTCACAATGCCGCGGGCCTTTCGGTTGCGGACAACGGTTTGGTGATCGACGTCTCGCGTATGAAGCGCATCGACGTTGACGGCGAGCGCCGAATCGCGCGCGCGGAAGCGGGCCTGACGCTGGGCGAGTTCGACGCGGCTTCGCAATCATTCGGACTCGCGACGACGATGGGTGTGAACGGCGATACCGGGATTGCGGGATTGACGCTCGGCGGCGGAATCGGCAAGCTCGGACGCTCGTGCGGGTTGACCTGCGACAATCTGGTGGCGGCCGACGTGGTGACCGCCGACGGCCGGATGATGAGGGCCTCCGCAGACGAAAACGCCGACCTGCTTTGGGGGCTTCGCGGCGGAGGCGGCAACTTCGGCATCGTGACGGCTTTCGAATACCGGCTTCATCCGGTGGGACCGCTGCTCTGGTCAGGGTTTGTGTTGCACGATTACGCTCACGCGCGGGACGCGATGCGATTCTATGCCGACTTCTCGCGCGATGCGCCGGACGAGCTCGCCCTCGATGCGGCGCTCGTGGCCGAGCCTTCGGGTCAGCGGTTCTTTACCGTCTCCGCGTGCTATAGCGGGTCGATCGAGGAGGGCCGCCGCATCGTCGAACCGCTGCAAACGTACGGTTCACCGATCGAAGAACGCTTTGCGCCGACATCCTATCTGCAGATTCAGTCGGCGAACGATACGACCTTTCAACGCGGACGCCGGTACTATTGGAAGGCGCACTTGCTGCGCGAGCTCACGGACGATGCAATCGATGCGCTTCTCGAGAGTTACGCGGCAGCTCCCTCCAACGAGTCCTTCGTGTCGCTCCAGCACGTCGGTGGTGCCATCGCCCGCGTCCCGCGATCCGAGACGGCATACGTCAATCGGGACGCGCTGTACGATTGCTTCCCGATTTCGATTTGGGACGATCCGCATGACGACGACGCGAACATCGCGTGGACGCGCGAAATGTGGACGAGGATGAAGCCATATTCTTCCGGAGGCGTCTACGTCAACAATCTCGGTGACGAGGGTGAGGACCGCGTAAAGGCCGCTTACGGCGAGAACTATCCGCGTTTGGCCGCGCTCAAGAGCAAGTACGATCCTACAAACATCTTCCGCATGAATCAGAACGTCCCACCAACTGCGTAAAGCCTGCGAAGGTACCCTGGAGGGTCTCGTCACGCGCACTGGGCCGAACCCGCATCGAGGTCGCCCCGCCCGATTCGGTAACGAAGCTTTCCGTGGTGCTCCCGCATTTCCAGCCGGTCGACGACGTTCCGATACAGTAGGCGGAGTCACGAATCGGAGAACTCCGCGATGGCAACGCGTGGAGCGGGCACCCGCGCAGTTGCGCTCGAAAGTCTGGTCACCCCCACCGCGAGAACTGCCGCGCCGATCAGCATGAGCATCGACAGCAGCCACGCGGCGCCCGGAACGTTCCACGCGCCCGGGCCGATCGAGCGCGCGTAAGCCAGCGTAAACAGCACCGGACCGCCGAGCGATGCGAGGCCGGCGAGGCTGGCGAGAGCGCCCTGCAGCTCTCCCTGCTCGGAGGCGCCGACGCGACGCGTCATGATCCCCTGCGCGGCGGCCGGCGCCAGTCCCCATAGCGCCATGAGCGGTGTCCCGATCGCAAAGATCAACCCTGTCGTCGCGGTCCCGAAGATCGCCATCCCTGCGGCGCCGCCGAGGAGGCCTGCGAGCATCGCTCCGCGCTCTCCCAACCACCGCACCGCCGGCTTCACCAAAGCGGCCTGCACGATCCCGGAGCACACGCCGACCGCCGTGAGCGAGATGCCGACGGCGCGATCGTCCCAGCCGTAACGATGACTGACGTAGAGCACGTAGATGCTGGGCAGCACCGTGCCGGCGAGGACGCTGAGAAACCCGACCGTTGAGAGCCCGAGTAGTTCGCGATGCGAGCGCAGCAGCGTCATGGCGCCGAGCGGGTTCGCGCGTCGCCAGTCGATCTTGCGCCGCCGCTCGCGCGGAAGCGATTCCGGCAGCACGCAGAAGCCGTAGACCGCGTTGAGGAGGCCGAGCACGGCGGCGGTCCAAAACGGCAGCCGCGGATTCACGCTGCCCAGCAAACCGCCGATCGCGGGCCCGAGAATGAAGCCCAGCCCGAATGCGGCGCCGAGCACGCCGAAACCGGCGGCGCGATCTTCCGGCGCCGCGACGTCGGCGATATAGGCGCTCGCCGTCGTCGTGCTGGCGGAGGTGATCCCCGCGATGACGCGTCCCGCGAACAGCCAGCCGAGCGTCGGCGCGAGCGCCATCAGCACGAAGTCGAGTCCCAGACCGAGGTTCGAAAGCACGATGACCGGGCGACGCCCGAAGCGATCGGAGATGACGCCCAGGAGCGGTGAGCAGACGAACTGCATCAGCGCGAAGACGGTACCGAAAACGCCGAAGATCGCGGCGGCGCTGGCCGCATCTTGCCCGGTGAAGGAGAGGACGAGCTTCGGCAAGACCGGCGCGACGATCCCGAAGCCGAGCATGTCGAGGAAGACCGTCGCAAAGACGAAGGCGACGGCGGGATTCACCGTGCCCGCGTCGCTTTCGTTGTGCAGGGGACGAGTGATTCCAGCGCGTCGGCGGCGGCGCGTGGGCCGCCGGCGGCGCGGAACGAAGCTTGGATCCCTCTCGCCGCGTCTCGGTACGACTCCGTCTCGAGCACGCTCATCAGCGCGTCGGCGATCTGGTCCGATCCGGCGCGTCCGTACTTGAGGCGAACTCCGGCGCCGGCGTCGACGACTTGCTGCGCGATGATCGGCTGATCGTCGCGGATCGGCGCGACGACGAGCGGGAGACCGTGCGCGAGCGTTTCGCAGACGGTGTTGTGGCCCGCGTGGCACACGACAGCGTCGAGGAACGCGAGCAGCTCGAGCTGCGGTACCGCGTGTCGCACGAGAACGTTCGGCGCGTTCGATTCGATCAGGCCGTCGGGAGCGAGGACGATCGCTTGCACCCGGCCTGCGAGACTTGCGGCGGCCGCAACGGCTGCGGAGAGAAAGCGCTCGCCGCTCGCCGCGTTGACGGTCCCGAGCGTGATCAAGACCTGACGGCGCTGCGGATCGAGCCAGTCCCACGGGAAATCAACCGATGCCGGGCGCGTTCCGAGCGCCGGGCCCACGAATCGCCATTCGGCCGGAAACGGACCGCCGCCGACCAGCGCCTCGGTGCTGAACGCAAGCACGAGCTGCTCCGAGAACCGCAAGTCGCCGCGCTCCGCGTCCCCCTCCGGAATTCCGGCGCGGTGTTGGAACGCCAGCAGCTCATCGGCGATCCACGTCCCGAACAACGGGAAGACCGCGAACGGGTCGGCGAGTTCCGACGACGTCGTCGCGGAGGTCGCCCAACGCGCGCCGCGACGGCGGCCGACGAGCGCGCCCGCGATCGCTTGTTGATCCGCGATCAGCACGTCGGCCTCGAAATAGTCGACCGCCGCCTCGACCGCGGGAAGCATCGCCTCACCGAGCGGGATGATGAAGTCTTTCCACAAGAACCTGAACGCCTCGGCGCCGCGCAAACCGTGCGAACGCGCGACAATCGAGTCCAGTTCGCTCGCGGGCAAGGTCTCATCCGTCGCCAGAACCTCGGCCCCGGCCGGAAGCAGCGGCGCGATCACCGATGCGTGACCGCACCACGCGACGCTATGGCCGCGCGATCCCAGCTCCGCACCGACCGACACGGTCGGGTTCACGTGGCCCGCTAGCGGCGGGACGACGAACAGAAACCGGCTCACTATGCACTCGGAAGCATCGCGCGGCTGAGCGGCGCCGGCTCGAACGGAACCAACGGCGGAACGAACACGGGCGGCTCGCCGACCTGGCCGTCGTACCACCACAGCAGCACTTCACACAAATACGGCGAGGTGTTGAACAGCACGCGATGATCGAGATCGGGCAGCACGATGAGCCGGGTCCCGGATACCAGCCGTTCGAGATCGCGTGCTCGCCCGAGCAGCTCGGAGGCGCCGCCGTAGATCGCCAAAATCGGGATCGTGAGGGCTTGGAGCGCGCTCGCAGGCGACGGCGCCATGTCGAGCACGTCCTGCTCGATCGACGTGTCCTCGATCAGCGTGACGCCGCGGCGTGCCAGCCGCATCGTCTTGCGTCCGCGCTCCTCGATCCAGTTCCGCCATTTCTCGTCCTGGATCCCGACGGTAACGAGCCGCAGCGTCTCGGCCATTTCTTCGCCGAAGCCCTCGGTCGCGTAGTGCCCTTCGATCATCGTCACGTCGGCGACGCGGTCCGGGTGATCGAGCGCCATGCCGACCGCGATCGCACCGCCGTAGCTGTTCCCGATCAGATGAACGGGACGATCGATCTCGAGCGCCGTGAGCAAGCCGTCGAGATCGGCGATGCCGTCGCGCAGCGTGTAGCCGGTCGGCGGTCGTTCCGAGTGTCCGTGCCCGCGCAGGTCATACAAGACGACGTCGTGCCCCGCCGCGGCGAGCGGGTTCGCGAGCGTGAAGTAGTAGCTCGAGAGATCGTCGACGATCAGACCGTGGATCAGCACGATCGTCTCGCCGCTCGGTGGAACATCGGGCGGCGGCCCGAGGCGCTGGACGTGCAGCCGCACGCCGTTGGCGAGCACCTCAGCCAACGGTCTTCGCCTCCACGCCGCCCTCGCGCACGCACTCCGCGACGTAGCGCACGACGTCGCCGACGGTGAGCGAGACCATGTCGTCGACGTTTTTCTCGGAGAGGAACGCGACGAAGTTGACGCGGTTCCCGAATTCGGTGCGAAGCCGATCCGCGAGCGCGACGAACTCGATGCTCTCCAACTCCAAGTCGCTGCCGAAGGTGGTGTCCATGGTGATGGGGGTGTGAATCAGCTCGGGATCGCCGATCACCGCGCCGAGGTGCCGCCTCATGTAGGCGAGGATTGCGTCTGGGCCGTTGTCTCGCAGGATCGGGTTCCTCCGTGGTTTGCCGGGAGCGTGATGGTGCGTGAGGCCTCGCTGCGCGTCCACGCGACGACGTACGCGGCGAGCGCGTCGCCCGACGCGGCCGGGCCGCTGACGACGGTCGTGTCGACGACATATTCGCGTGCGTCCGCCTCGCAGAGGACGCGCAGCTGCGCGCCCTCGACGGCTGTGATGGCGAACGCGGCGGGACGGCCTTCGAGGCCCGTCCCCTCCGCTTTGGAGACGGCTTCTTTCGCGGCCCAGAAGCGCGTGAACGCCTCGGCGCGCGCGCGCTGCGGATCGCCGCCGGCGTCGAAGGCGACCTGGTCGAGCAGCGCGATCTCGGCTGCCGTGAGGGCAGTCTCCTCGACGCCGGCGTCGCGGTGCTCGACGATCTCCACATCGATCCCCACCGGTTCGGCATCGGCGATCGCGACGGCGAGATCGCCGCTGTGCGCGATCGAGACGCAGACCGGCAGCGGCCCGGAGACGCTGACGATCGGCCGCCCGCGCGCGTCGTTGACGATCGAAACTTCGGCGGGGAACAGCGGTCCGGCGCCGCGTCCCCAGAGCCAGCGCCGCACGGCATCCTTCGCGGCGATCCGGCCCATCAGCCAATGCCGGCGACCGCGCGGAGCGCGCGTGCGATCTTCCTCGCGTTCCGCCGCGCCGAGGTAGCGGCGCGCGATCACTTCGCGGCTCGCCGCGTCGGCCCATCGCTCGCTCAGCGTCACCCAACCGCCGGGTTCGGATTCGGCGATCGTGTTGAGCTCGGGATAGCACAGCACGGGCCAGATCACGTCGTCGGTCGAGAAGCGGCGGTTCTCGAACCCGCTCAGCCGCGCGTAGACGCTGCCATGCCGGTCCGCGAGCTCGAGATCGGCGTACACCGCGCGCGGCGTCACCGAGCGGATCCGCACCGTCCCGGTGATCGCTTCACCGGCCGCCGGCTGGGGCCCGAAGAACTCGACCGCTTCGACGCCGCCGGGGAGCGCGTACCGATCCTTGCGCAGCGCCGCCATGATCCAGAACACCATGAGCTGACCGGCGCAATCGACGAGCGCACCGGGCGATTCGAGGACGCGGACCGATCCGCGTAAGCCGTCGTCGCCCATCAGCCCGACGTCGACGACGCCTTGAAAGCGCGGACCGTGAAACAGCCAGCGGTCGGCGTACAGCTGCGCCGCCGTCGCGGGCGACGGACGCTCGTTGACGAACGCCGCCGTGTCGGAGACCGGCGCGTCGGGATACGCCGCGCGAACGACGACCGTGGCGCGCGCGTATCCGCCGAGGTTCACCTCGACGCTCTCCTTGCCGTCGAACCACGCCGTGACGTCGAGGTCCAGCGGCTGGTCCAGCGCGAGCCACTTCAGCGCGGCGACGTTGCGCAGCGCGATCGGCGTCAGTTCGGGAACCAGCCGCCGCGCGACGTCGCGCATCAGTTCGAACGTGGTCGTGAGCGGCACGACGGGATGACGGTCGGCGAGGATCGGCCACTCTACGGGTTGCCGCACCAGGCAGTGGTCGATCACGTACGGCATGTCGTCGAGACGGAGCGTCCAGGTATAACGCGCCGAGCGCGGTTCGAGCCGCACCGCTCGGTTCGTACGGACCTCGGCCATCCGCGTCGTCACGACGCGCGCCGCATCAGCGGCCTCGGCGAGCAGCGCTTCGAGCTCCGCGATCACCGGATTCGAAGTCTCTGCCGCGAGACGATCGAGCCGCAGCGCGGCCCCTTCGACCCACAGCGCTGCCGCCGTGCGGCGCAGCTGTCGCAGACCCGATTGACCGCCGGCGCTTGCGGCGACCGCGACGTAGTCGCGACCGGCGAGCGTGTCGTCGATGAAACCGGTGACACTTCCGACACCGGCTTGGACGAACGCGCGAACACCCGAGGCGTAGAGCCGCTCGATCAACGCGCGGAAGCGCACCGGCTCGAGGAGATGCCGGATCATGAGCTCGCGAATCGCGCGCTCATCGCGGGGGAAGAGCTCGGTCGTCGTCGCCGACCAGACGGGAATGCGCGCCGCTTCGAGGGGGAGCTCGGCGACCACCGAGACGTTCTCGAGATACGGCGCCAGCAGCGGCGAGTGAAAGCCCGAGCGGAAGTTCAGCACTTGCGAGAGGACCCCGCGCTCGTCGAGCCGCTTCGTCGCCGCGACGATCGCCTGCTCGTCGCCGCAGATGATCGACTGGTGCGGGCAGTTGTCGTGCGAGATGACGACGCCCTCGAGCCCCTCGATCGCCTCGCGCGCGATCTCGACGCCGCACCCCAGCGCCGCGAAGAGGCAGCCCGGCAGCGCGAACGCTTCGGGATCGATCTGGGCGATCAGCTGGTCCATCGAAGCAGGCGACATCATCCCGGACGACATCATCGCGTTCCACTCGCCGATGCTGTGTCCGGCGAGCGCCGCCGGCTCGATCCCGATCCGGCGCAGCGCGGCGTCGAGCAGGCGGCCCACCGCGAGCAGCGAGATCGAATGCTCCAGCACCGATCGTTCGCTGCCGGCAAGTTCGGGACGCGGCAAGCGGAAGTGCGCGGCCACGTCGTCGACGACGGGTTCGAAGCGCTGCTCGATTCCGGGGAAGACGAAGGCGACGCTCCCGCGGCCTTCGCCGAGCAGCGGCGCGTTCGCGTACCACACGTCGTTGCGTCCGCGCCACGGGGTGTCGCCGCCGGCGACGCGGCGCGCGAGCGCGAGCCGGCGCGCGTCCGCGTCGACGATCGCGAGCCGGTACGGCCCGGCCGCCGGCACGCGCTCGACGTCGTCGCGCTCGATGAGGTGCTGGTCGTCATGCGCGAGCTGCGCGCGTAGTCCGTCCGCACTCCGTGCGGCGAGCAGCAGCAGGCGATGGCGTTCGCTCATCGCGCGGCGCCCATCGCGCTGCGCGGCGCGTGCGCGACCGGCTGCGTTTCGCCGGCCAGCGCCTCGGGTTCCGCGCACGCGTACACGACCTGGGCGTCGACCCGCGTCCCCCACGTCAGCTCGCGCAGCAGCGCTTCGACGCCTTCGAGGGGATCGATCGTCGCGATCGCGCGCCGTTCGTACTCCGCCTCCAGCTCCGGTGAGACCATGCCGCCGCCGGCCGCCGACCACGGACCCCAGTCGACCGCGACGGTGCGCGTCTCGACGTCGCGCCGGTTCAGCGTGTGCGCGAGCGTGTCGAGCGCGTCGTTCGCGGCGGCGTAGTCGACTTGCCCGCGGTTGCCGAACGCGCCGGCGATGCTTCCGAAGAGGACGAAGTAGCGCGTGCTGCTCGGCAGGGACGCGGCGAGCGCGAGCGCGCCGTCGACCTTCGTCGACCAGACGCGCTCGAACGACGCCGGGGTCTTGTCGGCGATAAGCCGGTCCTCGAGCGTCCCGGCCCCGTGCACTACGATGTCGAGCCGCCCGTGACGGCGCGTGATCTCGGCGATGATGCCGTTGACGGCGCCTGGATCGCGCACGTCGGCCGCGTGATACGTCACCGATGCGGCCGACCGTTCGAGTTCGGCGATCGTCGCACGCATCTGCCGCTCGGCGAGAATTCGTGAGACGGCTTCATCGATCTCCGCGGCGACGCGCATCCCGCGCGCTGCGAGCGCGCGCCGCAGCGCGATGCGATCTCCTGCCGCGGCGGTGTCGGCCGCCTCGGGATCCGTCGCGAGCGCCGTGCGTCCGATGAGCACGATGTGGCAACGGCTCTCGCGCGCCAGCGCCAAGGCGACTTGCGCGGTGATTCCGCGCGCGCCGCCCGTCAGCAGCGCGACGCCGTGTTCGTCCAAGAGTGGGAGTCGGCGCTGCGCGGTCGAGTGCGTCTCGCGCAGCTCGGCCGCTTCGATCCCCGGCGCGTAGCGCGTATCGCCGCTCCACCCGACGACCATCGGACCGTCTTCATCGAGCAGCTCATCGAGCAGGCAGCGCGCTTTCGCGTCGGCGTCGACGCGCGGATCGAGATCGACCGCGCGCGCGAGGACGTCGGGGTGTTCGCGCGCGATGGTTCGCACGAGTCCGCGCCAGCCGGCATCGGCCCGCAGCGCCGTCTCGTGTTCCGGCGTGACGAGCTCGGTACCGATGCCGAAGCGGCCGCCCGCCGAGGTGGCGACGAGCACGCGGCTCGCGCCTGCCGCGAGTGCGGCCTGCACGGTTCCGAACGCGACCGGCAGCAGCGGCGGACGCTGCGCATCGGCAGTCGCCAGATAGATGAGACCGTCGATCGTCGTTCCCGGATGCTCGCCCGCGGCGATCTCCACGACGTGGGCGCCGCGTTCGCGCAGCAACCCTGCCAGTGCCGCGCTGATGCCGCCGTTGTCGGCAACGAGCACGATGCGATGATTGCGCAGCCGGTCCGGCGGCGCGACCGCGTACGGTGCGTCGATCTGCTGCGGAACGACGCGCCACCGGCGGAGCGGCGGACCGCTGCGCAACGCGGTGTGCGGTCGAGCTTGTGCCGCGTGCGGCGGACTCGCCGGTGCGGGGACGGAACTCGTGCGGTCGCCGATCCAGGTGACGATCGCCTGCAGCGTCTTGCGGGCGGAGAGCTCGCTCAGCGCAGCTTCGTCGAGGCCGGTCCCCGGCGCGGCGAGGTGCAGGCGTTCGGCGAGGGCGGAGAAGATCTCGGTGCGCTTGATCGAGTCGATGCTCAGGTCGGCTTCGAGGTCCAAATCGCGATCGAGCATCTCGGGCGGATAGCCGGTGCGCTCGCTCACGACCGCGATGACCGAGGCGAAGATCTCCTCGACACTAGGCGCGTTGCTCCGCGGCGCGAACTGCGGGGACGGCGCCGAAGGCGGAGTCGTCGCGACGGCGGCGAGGTCGCCGCGCGCCATGACCCAGCCGACAATCGCCTGCAGCGTCTTACGCGCGGAGAGCTCGGCGAGGGTCTTCTCGTCGAGGCTCGTGCCGGGGGCGGTCAGCGCCAAACGTTCGGCGAGCTCGCCGAGAATTTCGATGCGTTTGATCGAGTCGATGCTCAGATCGGCTTCGAGATCGAGATCGCGGTCGAGCATCTCGGCCGGGTAGCCGGTCCGCTCGCTCACGACCGCGACGACGGTGCGGAACACGTCGTTTGCGTTCTGCGCGGTCGGCGTCCCCGCAACCGGCGCAAGCGCGCGCGGCGGTGCGTACGCATGCTGATGCGCCGGCTGCGGTTTGCGCGCAGGGACCACAGCTTCGTGCACGACGGGATGAACGCTCGCCATCGCGCGAGTCGCCGCGTGGCCGCTCGGCACCGCAGCGGGTTCGCGGCCGAGGAATCCGAGCACGACCTCGCGTTGGCTCGCGATCAGCTCGCGGCTCGTGCGCAGGAACTCGAGCACCGTCGCCTCGACGGCATCGCCGCTCGGAGGGACCGCTGCGGCCGGCGCGATCGCCGGAGCGATGCTGCGCTGCCGTGCCGGACGCAGGCCGCCGGGCAGATATGCGCCGTCGGCGGTGCGCACGGTGTGTCCGTCGACGATCCAGCCGGGACGGCGCGGGACGTCGTTCGCGGAGACGATCTTCGCACGGCGTTCGGCGAAGAGCGCGCTCGCATCGATCGAAACACCGGCGACGGCGAGCCTCGCGAGCGCGACCAACAGCCGGCGCACTCCGGGCTCGCCCGGAACGTCGCACGGAATCGCGACGTGCGGACGGCCTTCCAAGATCTTGCCGACGAGCTGCGTCAACACGCGCCCCGGCCCTGCCTCGACGAAGACGCGCGCGCCGGCGGCGTACATGCTCTCGACTTGGTCGACGAAACGGACCGATTCCGCGACTTGGCCGGCGAGGAGCGCGCGAATGTGGTCCGCGTCGGCGGGGTACGGGCTCGCGCTCGTGTTCGACCAGACCGGCAGCCGCGGCTTGCCGAGCGCGATCGTGCCGAGATGCTCGGCGAACGTCGTCGCGGCGCGCGCGACGAGGGGGCTGTGGAAGCCGCAGGCGACCGGCAGACGTTTCGCCGAGATCGCGCGCGCGGTGAAGGTCTCGATCGCCGCTTCGACGGCTCGCGTCGGCCCGGAGATCACGACTTGCAGCGGCGCGTTGTCGTTCGCGATCACGACGCCGCACTCGGTCCCGAGAATCGCCCGCGTCACCTCGGCGGTCGCGACGACCGCCGCCATCGCGCCGGGATCCTCACCGGCTGCGGCGACGATCGCCTCGGCGCGCGCGGCGCTGATGCCGAGCAGATCGCCGCGCTCGATGACGCCCGCGACGCACAGCGCCACCAGCTCGCCGTAACTGTGACCGCCGGTCATCGCCGGACGCACGCCGGCCGCGGTGAGCAGGTCGTAAACGGCGAGCCCGGCGATTCCCAGCGCCGGCTGCGCGATCCGCGTGTCGGTCAGCGCAGCCGCATACTCGGCTTTTCCTTCGGCGTCGAACGCCGTGGGCGGGAACATCGCGGCGGCGTATGGCCCGCTCTGCGCGAGCAGTTCGCGCAGGCGCGGGAACGCGACGAACAGGTCGGCGAGCATCCCGGGACGCTGGCTGCCCTG
>JAQBPM010000091.1 GCA_028287525.1 Vulcanimicrobiota bacterium
GTCGTCCCTGCGCCGCACGGCGGAACGCTCGCCGGGATCGGCGTCACGGGAAAGACGCAGGGCCGCGACGCCGAGCTGGCGCGCGCGGGCCTGCGCGCCTTCGTGATCTCCTAAGCGCGTTTGCGCCTGGTCGCGCGATCGGGCAAGAGCGGCTTGTCGTTGACCGGCGCGAAGAAGCCCTCGTGTGCGGCGACGGCGTGTCGTGCGCGTTCGCCGGAGCCGGACGCGATCGCGTCGATGAGCTCCGTGTGCGCGACGAGATTCTCCACGGCGTGCGCGCTGCGGTGGCGGTCCGGCAAGACGACTCCCGGCCCGGGCTCATTGGCATCGAGCAGCGTGATGTAGAGGTTCGCCAATACCCGGTTCTTGCCGCATTCCGCGATGCGGCGATGCAGGCGCCAGTTCTCGTGGAGATAGGCCGCGGGATCGCCGGTGCTGGCCGCCATGCGCTTGAGAATGCGCCGCAGATCGGCGACGTCGATGCGCGTTCGCGCCCGCGTCGCATCGAGCGTCACCGCCTCCTCGAGCGCGTGGCGGACTTCCGCGCAATCCTTCAGCGTGCCGGTTTCCGGGAATCCCGAGAGCAGGTGACGGAGGCGATCGCTCGAGGTGGGGATCGTCGCGAAGAGGCCGCCGCCGGGGCCTGTCCGCGAGGTGATGTATCCGCGCTGCTGCAGAATGCGCAGCGTCTCGTTGAGCGTTCCGTACGCGACGTCGTACCGCCGGCGCAGCGCGTCCTTCGTCCCTAACCGGTCCCCGCCGACGATCTGGCCGGACACGATCGCCGTCTCGATCTCATCAGCCAAGGTGGCAGCCCTGCTGCCCGTCACCGCATCCTCTCCGTAGCGCCCACCCTGGCCTCCTTTCCATGTATTGAATATGCTCAAAGCCACGCCGAGACCTCGCCCCCAGTCATCCCGAGCTTGTCGAGGGACCCCCGTCCTCACGCTGAGCGCGGTCGAAGCGTGAGCCCCGATCTCGCCCAGCGGCCACGATCGTGGCGTCGCTCGGAATGACAGGGGGCGCTGGTCGACGCCGGCGGGCGGCGCGGTCAGCGTTCGTGGGTGGCGGTGAGTTCGCCGAGGGCGAGGACGTGGCCGGCGATCGCGTCGAGCAGGCGGCCGCGCGAGGGCGGCTGATCGAAGTGCGGGACGAAGTTCACCGCGAGCAGCGTGAAGACGTAGCGGTGGACGCCGTGCCCCGGGATCGGCTGCGGCGGACGGTACGTCGTCCCCCGCGCGCTGTTCAGGCCCAGCGGTACCAGCGTGTCGTCGAGCCCGCCGGCCCCAAGCGACGTCGTCGCGGGATCGAGCGCGTAGGCAACCGCGTGCACGAACGGGCGCGGCAACGGCGCGTCGACGTCCTCGACGATCAGCGCGAGCGTTTTCGTGCCGGGCGGAACCCCGCTCCAGGCGAGCGGCGGCGAGCTGGGCGCGGCGCTCAGTTCTTTGCCTTCTGCGAAGGCCGGGCTGCGCAGATCGAGCGTCCGCGGCACGAAGGCGAAACGCGGGTCCTCGGCGACCCGATGGTCGGCTCCGGCGCGCCAGCTGCGCAGAAGGCGGCCCAAAACGCGGATCATCGGCGCTCCGTGCCGGTTGCGAGCCGGGAGTGCGCGTTCAGTTGGGGACGAGCTGGATCGTCATGTAGACGCCGGTCTGCCCGACTGTCGTGGAGAGGGCACCTGGCGCCATGTTCACCTGGATGTCCTCGGCGGCGTAATAGTTGCCCACGCCAGGACCGGCGATTGCGGTCGGCGTGCCCAGCGTCATGAACGTGAGCTGGGTGCCGGAGGGCGAGTAGAACTCGAGGCCCGGCGCTCCCACGTTGCCCGGGTTCGCGCCCCCGCTCGAAACGCCGCCGGTTCCGGGCGGGACGATGGTTCCGCCGGCCGCGCAGCTGGTCAGGCTGTTGCCGGTGAACGTCCCGGCGACCGGATTGCCCGAGCGAGCCGAAACCGGAACCGGAGCGACCGCCGGCGTCAATGGGAACGAGGCGCCGCCGTTGGGGAAGGCGCAGATGCCGATCCCGCTTGTCGGCGTCGTGTCCAGATACTCGTTGACCACGAAGCCGTTCGCGTCGTTGGAATTGACCGCGACGGCCACGGCGTTCTTGTAGAGGCACGCCGTCGCCGCGTTGGAGCGCGGCGCGAGGGCGCCGAAGCTCAGGCTGAAGTTTGTCTCGGCGGCGATTGCCGTGCAGACGCCGGCGAGGCTCGGGAGAAGCGTCGGCACCGCGTTGCCCTGGGCGCCTGCGGCGCTGTACTGGGTCACGATCGACATCGTCAGCGTGGCGCCGCTGGTGAACCTGAGCTGCGCATTCCCCGACGTCGTCGACGTCGTCGCATGCGCGGGAACGGCCGGCGCAAGAAGCGCGGCGATCATCACGGATGCGGCTAGGGAGCGTTTCAAGCAGGCAAATCCTTTGCGATCGTACGGCGGCGGTCGAACCGCACGCAGCCACGCCGTCCTGGCGTGTCGAGAACCGGGGTACTCCCGATAATCGGTTGTCGAACGAGCCCATGTTAGGGGGTTTACTCGACGCTTACGGTTGCCCGGAGTGGTGTGACGGGAGCCGCACGCCTGGCCTGGACGATCCCGAGCACCAACGCGGCACTGACCAGGACGATGACGATTGCGACCGCCGGAACGACTCCGTAGAGACCCAATACCCCGGTAACGACCGGCGGCATGAGGAAACCGGCCAGGCTGTCGAGGCCGGAAACCACCCCCAGGACCGTGCCGCGCCGGTCGTCGGGCGCCACGTCGGAGGCCAGCGCCGGAAACGCGGCGTTCACGTGGCTCATCCCAACCCCGAAGAGCGCCAGCAGCACGACCGCCACGGGCAATGCGGTGGCGAACGGCACCAGAACGAACGCGACCGCGCACAGGGCCATCCCGAAGTTCGTGGCTTGGCGGTTCCCGAGCTTTTCGGTGGTGCGGCCGACCACGGCCAGCTGGAGGATGACCTGGAAGACCCCGAAGATCGCGAAGACGATCCCGGTCTGGGCGACGCCCCAGCCCAGCTGGCGATTGAGGATCAGCGCCATCGCGCCGAACCACCCGTAGAGCCCGAGCACGAACACCAGCCGCAGCCAGAGGACCGGCGCGACCGCCTTGTCGGCCAGAGAGACGAAGATGTCGCGCAAGGTCGGCGCGTTCTTTGCCTCTTCGGTCGCGCCGGCGCGCGACTCAGGCAGCAGCACGATCGTCAGCAGCAGCGTGAGCGCCTGCAGTCCGGCCGCGACGAAGAACGGCGTGGCGAACCCGTACGCGGTCGAGAGCCACGCCGCAAGTGCCGGACCGAACACGAAGCCGGCGCTGAACGCGGCACCGAGCAGCGCGAACGCGCGCCCGCGCTGCGCCGGTTCGACGAGATCGGCGATGTACGCTTGCGTGACGCCGATGTTGCCGCCGCTCAGCCCTTCGACGGCGCGCGACGCGACGACCCACACGATGCTCGGTGCGAAGCCCAGCATCACCCAGCCGATCGTCGCGCCGATCTGCGAGACGATCAGCACCGTCTTGCGGCCGATGCGATCGCTGACGTTGCCCCACACCGGCCCCGCGATCAGCTGGCTGACCGAATACGTTGACGCGACCAGCCCGACGGCGACGTCGGACGCCCCGAAATGCTTGATGAAAAACGGCAGCAGCGGCAGCAGCATGCTGAAGCCGAAGATGTCGATGAACGTGATGCCCAAGATGGGCAGCAGGCGCAGGATCACGATTTATTCCGCGCGGCGATGCGCTTCATAACGCGCCGCAGCAGGCGGTCGCGCGCGCGGTCGGGGACCAGCGCGCCGATCGCCAAGCGGACCTTCGCGTCGAATCCGACGACGTAGCGCGAGCGTGGGTGACGAGCCGTGAGCGCGTGCACGACCGCGTCCGCGACGCGCTCCGGCGGGATCGCGCGCGCTTCGAACGCTTGCGAAACGCGCTGCATCATCGCGATGTCGGCTGCGTATCGCGCGTGCATCGCCGGGTCCATCGCGGTCGCGAGTTCGTTCCCCTGCGCGAGGCCGCGTTCCCAGATCGGCGTCTTCACCGCGCCCGGCTCGACGATCGAGACATCGACGCCGCTCGGCAAGAGTTCCGCGCGCAGCGCGTCGGAGAGCGCTTCGAGCGCGTGCTTCGACGCGGCGTACGGTCCGACGAACGGCGCCGCCAGCCGGCCCTGCACGGAAGACATCATGACGATGCGGCCCAGCGTGTGCCGCAGCAGCGGCAGCATCGCCTGCGTGACCGCCAGCGCGCCGAACACGTTGATCTCGAACTGGGCGCGCAGGGCGTCGATCGGGATCGACTCGAGCGGCGCGCTGGTCGCGATCCCGGCGTTGTTCACGAGGCCGTAGAGGCCGCCGTCTCGCGCGATCCGTTCCGCGGCCGCGGCGATCTGCGCGGGCTGGGTCACGTCGAGGACGAGCGGCGTACAGGCCTCGCCGAGTGCGCTCAGCCGCGCCGCGGCGGCGTCGTCACGCACGCCGGCCCAGACGCGAAAGCCGCGCGCTACCAGGACGCGCGCGGTCGTCGCGCCGATCCCGCTCGACGCGCCCGTGATCAAGACCGGCCGCTGTGCCACTACACGGGCACGATGAATGCGAACCACATCGCGGCCGCCGCGGCCCCGCCGCACAGGCCGTAGACCGTCCATTCGGCGAGTCGCCGGGTCGGGGCAGGCACCACTTCATCGAGCACCGAGGCGGCCGCGTCCGGCGCGGCCCGCGGGATCGGGGCGAACAGCAGGTAGCGGTGACCGCCCCGGGCGTGCAGCACGCCGGCCGGCTTGCCCACGAACGTGAAATCGGTCAGCGCGACGTCGCGCGGCCGGTCGAGGTCGGCGTTCTCGCGCAGAAACGCGCGCAGCCGCGCGGCGGCGATGCCGCGGTCGCCGAACGTACACAGCAGTTCCGAGACCCCGCCGACGACGCGCGCCCACAGGCCCTCACGCCGCTCGGAGGGGGCGGAAAGCGCCGCGTGGATGCGCCGCTCCAACTCGGCGACGCGGGACGGGGCGCGGCCGGCCGCGCACCGTCGGATGTCCTCGATGAAGCTGCGGTAGAATAGCGACTCGTCGGTCACCGGACGGCACCCGCCAGTTCACGCGCCGGTGCGGCGGCCGCGCGACGAGTCCCGCCGCCGGCCACGATGCGATAGATCGCGGGGATTGCGACGAGCGTCATCAGCATCGATCCCGCGAGGCCGAAGATCACGGCCCAGCAGAACGGACGCCACAACGTCTGCGAGGAGAACGCCAGCGGCAAGAGTCCGGCAATCGACGCGACGACGGTCAGCAGGATTGGTCGGAGCCGGGTCGTCCCGGCCAGGATCAGCGCTCGCTCCATGGGTTCTCCGGCTTCCATTTCTCTCTTTGCGTACTCGAACAGCACGATTGCGTGATTGGTGACGATCCCGCCCAGACTCGAGATCCCGAGCGACGCGACGAACCCGAAGTGCTCCCCGGTGAGAGCGAGTCCGGCGACCGCGCCGACGAGGCCGAGCGGAACGGCGGACAGCACGACCAGCGAGAGCCGCAACGTCCGGAATTCCCAGAGCAGAATCATTTGGTTGAGCAGTAATCCTACGATCACCGCGACGAGCAGGTTTCGGAACGACTTGGTAGTCTGCTCGTCTTCGCCTGCGACCGTTAGTCGTACCCCGGGAGCAAGCGAGGCGGTTTCCGCGGAGTGACGGAAATCCGAGAGCACGTCGGAGGCGAGCCGGCCCTGCACGTCGGCCAGGACCGTCACGGTCGGCGAGCCGTCCCGATAGGTGGCGAGGCTGACCTGCGTCGCGGGCGCGAGCGTGGCGATCTCGGCCAGCGGCACCGCGCCGGCCGTGGTCGGCACGGCGAGCGCGCCGAACGCCGCGGCATCCTGCCGCAGGGTCGCCGGGAGACGGACGTCGACCGGCGTCTGGCGATCGTTCTCGCGGATGCGGGTTGCCTCGACGCCGCCGAAGGCGAGGGCGACCAGCCGTTGCACGTCGGCGGCGGTTGCGCCGGTCTGCGCGACGCGCGCCGGGTCGACGTGCGCGGCGAGCATCGTGGTCGGCTGGCCGAGCGAATCGCGCACTGCCGCCGTCCCCGGGATCGCGGCGAGCTGCGCGCGCAGCGCGGCGGCGGCGGAAGCCAGCGCCGCGGGATCTTCGCCTTGGAGGCGCAGCTGGATCGGCGCACCGACCGGCGGCCCCTGCTCGAGCTTCTTCACGTCGATCCGCGCGCCGGGCACGGCGGCCTGCAGCTGCGGGCCGAGTGCCTTCACCAGCCGGTTCGCGCTCGCGATGTCCGCCGTGTCGACGAGGATCTGCGCGAACGACGGCTTCGGCTGCTGCTGCAGCACGTTGTAGTAGAAGCGCGGCGCGCCGGCGCCGACGAACGTGCCGACGACGGTGACGCCGTTCTGCGCGCGCACGACCGTTTCGATCCGCTGCGCGATCGCGGACGTCGTGCGGATGTCGGTGCCGTCGGGCGCGTTGACCTCGATGAAGAACTGCGCGCGGTCGGCCGAGGGAAAGAACTGCACGCCGAGGTGCGGCATCCACAGCACCGCGCCGGCAACCGCGCTCACCGCGAGCGCGACGGTGATCCACGGACGGTGCAGCGACGCGGTAGCGAGCGGAACGTAGCGCGCGCGCAGCGCGTCGAGCAGCCGGTCGAAGAGGGAGCGTTTGCCCTCGCGCGTCGATGACGCCGCGAACCATTCGCCGAGAATCGGCGTGACGAGATACGCGACGACCAGCGACATCGCGAGCGAGACTGCGGTGACGACGGCGAGGTCGCGCACGAAATCGCCGATTCCGCCGCCCATCAGGCGGAACGGCAGGAACGACGACATCGCGACGAGCGTCGAGGTGAGCAGCGGCATCCACAGGTCGGCGACGCCGCGCGACGCGGCGGTCGTGCGATCGTCGCCGGCGCGCAAGCGGTGTTCGATGTTGTCGACGGAGACGATGCCGGCATCGACGATGATGCCGAGCGAGATGATCAGCGCGAGCACCGAGATCTGGTTGATGTCGACCGAGAGGAAGCGGATGACGCCGAAGGTCAGCACGATCGTCAGCACGACGGTGACGCCGACGAGGATGCCGTTGCGCAGTCCCATGAACAGCGCGACGAGGCCGGTGACGACCGCGACGGCGAGCATGAGGTTCAGCGCGAAGTCGGCGACGCGGTCGTCGACCGTGCGCGGCTGATCGGCGATCAGCGCCGCGTGCGTCCCCGCCGGCCAGCCCGCGCGTTCGCGGTCGAGCGCGGCGCGGACTTCGGGGCCGAGGTCGGTCAGCGACGACGTCTCCTTGGCCTGCACCGCGATCGCGACCGCCGGCTTCCCGTCGACGCGCACGAGTTCGCTCGGCGGATCCGGATATGCGGCGGCGACCCGCGCGAGATCGCCGACGCGCACCGCGCGGCCGTTCACGGTTCGCACGCTGGTCGCCGCGACGTCGGCGATGCCGTGCAAGGGACTGGAGGGATCGACCTGCGTCAGGCGTCCGCCGACGGCGACGCTTCCGGCCGGAACGAGCGCGTTGCGCGCCTGGAGCGCGGCGACCACGTCGTTCGCGGTCAGCGCGTACCGCTGCAGTGCGGCGACGTCGAGCTCGACGTCGAGCTGCTGCACCTGCTCGCCGATCAGCTTCACGTAGCCGACGTCGGGCAGGCGCGACAGCCGGTCGCCCAGGCGTTTGGCGACGTCGCGCAGCTCGCGCGGCGTCGCGCCGTCCTGGCTGACGCCGACGACGATCGGATACGTCTTCCACGCATCCTCGACGATCGCGGGATCGACGCCGGCCGGAAGCTGCGCCTTGACGTCGTCGAGATGATCCCGCACATCGCGCAGCACGGGGCCGGCCTGGTCGATCACGTCGTCGAAGACGATCTGCACTTCGGAGATTCCGGGCCGCGACGTTCCTTCGACGTGTTCGACGTGCGTGACGCCGCGCATCGAGTCGGCGATCTTCTTGGTGACCAGCTCCTCGACGTCGTGCGTCGTCGCGCCGGGAAACGATGTAACGATCGCCGTCTGCCGCTGCGTCGTCCCCGGATCTTCGCGCCGCTGCATCGTCAAGCCGGAATAGAGCGACCAGAATATCGCCAGCACCAAGCCCGCGATGACGAGACTCTTGCGCCGAAGCGCAAACGCCGGAAGCCCGCTCATTCTGGGACCACCTTCAAGGGTGCGCCGGGTTTGATGAGGGTGGCGCCGGCGCGGACGATGTGTGTGCCGGGGGCGATGCCGGTGACGACGGCGCGTTCGCCGTCGCCGTCGAGGACGCGGACCGCGCGTGCGCTCGCGCTGCCGCGCGCGGCGTCGTAGACGAGCACGTGCGGGGAGCCGGCGTCGGTGACGATCGCGCCGAGTGGGACGGTCGCATCGCCGGCGCCGTGCGCGGCGCCGAGCGAGACGGCGACGATGCCGCCGGTGCGCGCGCGCAATCCCGCCGCATGGACGCGGACTTGGGCCGTGCGGGTCGCGGGATCGGCGTCGGGTTCGATGCGCGTGACCGTCGCGCGATGCGTGCGGCCGTCGACGCGAACCGTCGCGCGCGAGCCCACGGTGATCCCGCTCATCCGTGCTTCCGGAACCGCGACGAGCACGTCGGGATCGCGCGCGTCGACGAGGACGAACGCGGTAACGCCGGGCTGTGCGGAGCTGCCCGGTTCGACCAGCCGCTGATCGACGTACGCCGCCGCCGGCGCGGCGAGGACCGACTTCGCCAAGGTGACGTGCGCGAGATCGGCTGCGGCGCGCGCTGCGCCGGCCGCCGCGTTCGCGGCGCTGAGGTCTTCGACGCGCGCACCGTCGTGCACCATACTGCGCTGGGCTTGCGCTTGCGCGAGCTGGGCTTGCGCTGCGGCGACCGCTGCGTCGGCGTCGCGGCGGTTCGCGTTCGTTTGATCGTGCTGCACCGCCGCGACGTCGCCGCTGGCGTAGAGCGTATCGTAGCGCGCGGCGTTCGCCACGGCGAGCCGTTGCGCGGCGAGGGTGCGGTCGAGCTGCGCGCGCGCGGCGTCCACTGCTTTATCGGCGCCGATACGTTCTTGACTCCGGGCGCCGTTGCGCGCTTTCGCCGCGGCGGCGCTTGCGCCGAGCGCTTGCGCGTCCGCCCCGCGCGCCTGCGCGGCGTAGTCGCTTCCATCGAGCGCGGCGAGCACGGTGCCGGCGGCAACGCGGTCGCCGACGTCGACGTTCACGGCACCGATCCGGCCGGGCACTTCGAAGGCCACGCGATAGACGTGCTGCGCGACGACCGTGCCCGGGCCGTCGTAGGCGGCGCGCCCGGTGGGGGCGAGCGCCGTTGCGACGGTAACCGGGGTGGCCTCAGGCTCGGTGATGGTCGCGGCGCGAGCGGCGCAGCCACCCAAGGCGAGTGCGGTGAGAGCGACGAGGGCGAGTGATGAGCGCGGCATCGAACGAGCCTCCGAGAGTGAACGGTGTTCAGCGAAAGGGCAAGAAAAAGCGCGGCACGTCTAGGACGCGCTGCGCACCGTAGACGTGACGGGCGCGGCGATCCCGCGCAGCATGGTATCGCAGAGCGTGTCGACGAGCGCCTCCGAAGGCGTTTCGAGCGCGCGGGGGCAGGTCAGCGCCATCGACACGACGCCGTGACAGGCGGTCCAGACCATCTCGGCGAGCACGACCGGATCGCCGTTGGGGCCGATCACTCCGGCAGCCTGCGCGGCGCGGAATGCGTCGACCACGAACTGAAAGGCGCGCTCGCCGGGATTTGCGGGATCTGCCGCCTGGTCGGGCGGAAAAAACGCCTCCATGAATGCGGAGTCCGTCATGAAGAGGAGCCGGTATTCTTCCGGATTTTCGAAACCGAAGCGGGTGTAGGAGCGACCGAGTGCGCGCAGGCGTTCGTACAGATCTGCGATCTGGCCGACGGGAGCCATGTAGGCGATGAGGTGTTCGAACGACTCCGCGCAGAGCTGGCGGCCGATCGCCTCGCGGTTCTCGAAGTACAGGTAGATCGTCGCCGGCGAGTACTCGATCGCATCGCCGATCTTGCGCATCGTCAGGGCGTCGAAGCCTTCGTCGAGCACGATCCGGCGCGCGGCGGTCAGGATCTGCTCTCGCAGCTCCGCCCGCTGACGTTCCTTCCGCTCGGCAACTCCCATGGGCCGCATGCTATCGCGTCGACGCCTGACTGTCAATGGGTTTCTGAACGACATTGACAAAAATGAACATCGTTCAGTATAGTCGGGCCATGACAACGGATCGCACCCTGATAACCGGCGCGTCGTCGGGGATCGGTGAGGCCTTCGCTCGCGTGCTCGCGGCCCGCGGCGACGACCTCGTGCTCGTCGCCCGTTCCGCCGGCAAATTGGAAGCGCTTGCGGCCGAACTCACGGCTCGTCACAACGTGCGCGTCGACGTCGTTCCCGCGGACCTCTCGCTTCCCGACGCGACCGACGGCATCGTCGCCGAATTGACGGCGCGCGGGATCGCGATCGGGACGCTCGTCAACAACGCGGGCTTCGGTAACGGGGAATTCGCAACGCTCGACGCCGCGCGCCAGCGCGACGAGGTCTTCGTCAACGTGGTCGCACCCGTCGTGCTGACCCGCGCACTGCTGCCGTCGATGATTGAACGCGGCCGCGGTGCAATCGTCAACGTCGGATCGACGGCGTCGTTCCAGCCGGTGCCGTACATGGCGACGTATGGCGCGACCAAAGCGTTCGTGCTCTCGTTCAGCGAGGCGCTGGCGGAAGAAGTGCGCGCGCACGGGGTTCGCGTCGTCGCGCTCTGCCCGGGGCAAACCGAGACCGCCTTTTTCACCGGGATGGACGAAGCGCGCTCGCCCGGCCGCGCGCGCACGTCCGAGCAGGTCGTCGCGACAGCGCTGCGCGCCCTGGAACGCGGCCGCGTCGTCGCGATCGACGGCTTCGCGAACTACGTGCTCGCGAACGCTTCCCGCTTCTCGCCGCGCTGGCTCGTCGCACGCATCGCCGCTCGCATGTTCCGCCCCACCCCCTCACGCTGAGAAAACCGCGCTGTCACCCTTCGACAAGCTCAGGGTGACGACGGGTTCTCTGATCGTGAATAATCAGGCGAGGGCAATTGATCTTGGGCGTTGCAAAGACTGGGCGATCGATCGCGGTGAGAGCGGCTGCACGATCGGCTGACAAAGGGATGATGAAGCAAATGCGAATTCTTAAAGTCGGCGTTGTTCTGTTCGCACTTACTATGCCGGCCGATGCCTTTGCGCACAGCCGGCGAAGTTCGTCCAAATGAGCCTGTCACAAAATATCTTCCAGAATTTGGGCAAAACGGAAAAGAAGATATCACTGTCCGGGAACTACTGACACATCATTCTGGGCTGCCGGAGGATTTAGACCTGGGTCAGCCGTGGCAGGGACGCGATACGGCATTTCGTACGGCCTTCGCTGTCACGCCAAATTCTCCCCCGGGATCGCGGTTT
>JAQBPM010000135.1 GCA_028287525.1 Vulcanimicrobiota bacterium
CAACTCGTCGATATGGGCGGCGACGACCGACTCGGCATCGGCCGCCAGCGTCCGATAGGCGGTGAACAACTCCGGATCGTCGGCGGCCCGGCGGCGTTTGACGGCGATGAGCGCGTCGAACAAGCGCCGCAACCGTTGAGGGACCGGGCCCGGCAGGGCGGCGCTGGCCCTCAGCGGTGGCATGGTCGCCTCCGCACACCGGCCGACGACGAGGTCCCGCAGCTCGGCCTTGGTCGCCACGTGCCGGTAGACGGCCGCGTGGCTCACTCCGAGCGCACGGGCCACGTCCGAGACGGTCGCTTTGGCCGGGCCGAACCGGCGGACGACGTCCTCGGCCGCGGCCACGATCCGATCGCGGGTGAGCGGGGCGTCAGCGGCCGCCATACGGATCCGGAGAGTCTGCCGTACTCAGTGCTTCACCGTGACCGCTGCGGCGGCGATTCCATCCAACTCCGCCACGGTTTGCGGCGAGAGCGTCAATCCACCGGCGGCCAGGTTCTCGCGGAGGTGGGCGACGGACGACGTGCCGGGGATCAGCAGCATGTTGGGTGACCGGTGCAGCAGCCACGCCAGTGCGACCTGCATCGGCGTGGCGCCCAGCCGGCCGGCGGCAGACGTCAGCGCGGACGACTGCAGCGGCGTGAACCCGCCGAGCGGGAAAAATGGCACATAGGCGATGCCCTGCCGGGCCAAGTCATCGATCAGAGCGTCGTCGTCGCGGTCGGCCACATTGTAGAGGTTCTGCACGCACACCACGTCGGTGATCGCCTGCGCCTCGGCGACCTGGGCGGCCGTGACGTTGCTCAGGCCGATGTGGCGGATCAGCCCCTTGCGCCGGAGGTCGGCCAGCACCGTCACCTGCTCGGCGATCGAACCCTCCTCGGCGCCGTGACCCGACCCGATCACGCGGTAGTTGACGACGTCGAGCGCGTCCAGGCCGAGGTTGCGGAGGTTGTCGTGGACGCCGGCGGTCAGCTGCTGGGGCGAGTTGGCCCGCCGCCAGGAGCCGTCCGGAGGGCGGCGGCCCCCGAGCTTGGTGACGATCACCAGCCCCGCCGGATACGGGTGGAGAGCCTGCCGGATGATCTGGTTGGTGACGTGCGGGCCGTAGTAGTCGGACGTGTCGATATGGTTCACGCCGCCCGCGACCGCCTCGCGCAGGACGGCGACGGCACCGCTGGGGTCCTTCGGCGGCCCCCATACGCCGGGGCCGGCCAGCTGCATCGCGCCGTAGCCCATACGTTGGACCGTCAATGACGTGCCGGGGAACGTGAACCGGCCGCCGAGCGTCTCTTCACTCATCGTGTTGCTCCTTTTTGCTGACACGAGCAAAGCGTACGCGACGAGTTACAAAAGTCAACTATTGTAAGTTGAATGTGACGGCGGTTGCCGCCCGTCGTTAGAGGCCGGTGACGCCGGTGGGGTAGCCGAGGCCGGTCGCGTTGTCGTAGCCGCTCGCGGCGAGCGGGTGGAAGCCGCCGGGGTGCGCGTACGAATACGCCGGCGCGGCGGGAACGCCAAGCGCGTAGGCCGCCGCGACGAGTGGGGCGCCGACGCTGGTGCCGCCCCCGACCACCCAGCCGCCGGCCAGCGCGTCGAACATCGCGACCCCGGTTGCCGGATCGGCGACGGCGGCGACGTCGACCGCTGAGCGCGTCGAGCAGACGCCGGCTGGCTGCCAGGCGGGCTTGGCGACGTAGGCGCTGCAGCCGCGCCCGCCGTATGCCCACGGCTGCTCGCCGGCGGCCGTTAGCGACGTCCCGCCGACCGAGGTCACCAGCGGCGAGACGGCCGGGTACGAAGGCTTTCCGCGGTCGCCGGAACTGGCGGTGATCGCGATGCCGGGGTGGCGGAAGTGGACGTCCTCGCCGGCCTCGTTCGCCCACTCGGGCGAGTAGTAGCTGTTGCTGATCGCCGCCGCCCCGAGCGCCGCGGCGGTATCGACGCCGGCGCCGAGAGCGTCGATCTGCGCCGAGTCCGCCTCGACCAGCAGGATCGTGCAACGCGGGCAGGCGGCCGAGACCATGTCGAGGTCGAGCGCGATCTCCGAGGACCAGGCGGGGTCGGGCCGCGGGAACGCCGTCCCGCCTCGCTGATCGACCTTGCGGAAGCATCCGTTCGCGGTCGTGCACGGCGGCAGGCCGAATGTGGCGCGGTACACGGCGAGGTCGGATTCGGCGGCCGGGTCGTCATACGCGTCGACGATCGCTACCGTCCGGCCCGGGTTCCCGATCGGCAGCGCGTACGCGCGCGAGAGATCCGCCGGATGGAGTCCCGGGATGAGCGCCGCCGGCGTGCCCGGGTCGGCGACCGGGGTGGTGTTGACGCTGATCGCCAGGGTGCAGCTCGCCGAGCCCGTTTCGATCGCGGGGCTGCAGGCGAACGTCGCGCCCGGCATCGCGCTCGCGGAATCGCCGGGCATCGCGCTCGCAGAGTCGCCCGGCATGGCGCTGGCCGAGTCGGCTGCGACGCGCGAGGCGCCGGCGGCCGCGGGGGCACCTGTTCGGGCGAAAACGCCGCTGCCGCCGCCGGAGCAACCGGCAGCTAGGACGAGCGCGAGAAGAAGCAACGGTCGTATCACGATTCGAGCAACCCTGTACCCCAGCCGACGGGTGTGTCAATCGTCTCCCCGAACAAGCGCTCGTGGTCACGCGTCTGATGCGGGCCCGCATCAACGACCGTCTCGCTCGCGCGACGCGCTTCCCCGTCACGCTGATTGCAGCGCCTGCCGGCTTCGGCAAGAGCGTAGCGCTGCGCGACTTCGTCGAGACCGCGCGGCTCGAGGCGGTGCGCTACGACGTCCGGCGCGACGATGCGACGCTGCCGGCCTTCGTGCGCGGGTTGTGCGAGGCGCTCGAAGGGCTGGTCCCCGGCGCCCTGGCCGCCTTTCCCGCAGCCCAGGTGCGCGTGATGGCCTCGCTCGACCCCGTGCGCGATCTCGCCGACTGGTTGGCCGAGCACCTCCGGCGGACCGTCTGCACGGTCGTGATCGACGATCTCCACAACGCGGCGGCCGACCCCGACTCCGTCGCGCTGCTGGCCGAGCTGATCGAACGCACGACCGGCCGCATCACCTGGATCGTCGCGACCCGGTCGGACGAGGGGCTGCCGGTCGCGTCTTGGATCGGCTATGGCCGCATGGACGTCCCGCTCGGCGAAGACGAACTCCGCTTCACCGCCGGTGAAGCGCTGGCGGCGGCCGACGAAGCGCAGGACGCGGCCGATCCGCACGAGGTCGAGACGCTGCGCGAGCTTACCGGAGGCTGGCCCGTCGCGCTCGGTATCGCACTGCGCATGCGCCTCCACGCGGCCGACCTGCGCAGCGCCGCGAGCGGAACGCGCGAGATGATCTACCGGTATCTCGCCGAGCAGGTCTTCGCCGAGCTGAGCCGGCCCGAACAGCGCTTTCTGCTCGGCACGTGCGTGTTCACGGTCTTTGACGTCGCGATCGCCGAGGCGTACGGCGGCTCGAGCGAGATGCTCGCACAATTGCGGCGTCGTGCGACGTTCCTCACCGCGACGGGGACCTCCGAATATCGCTATCACGACCTCTTTCGCGATTTCCTCGAGCGCGAGCTGCGCCGCAGCGGCGCCGCAGCGTGGTTCGATACGCTGGTGCACGCCGGTACCCTGCTCGAAGCGCGAGACGAGGCGGCGGGCGCGCTCGCGCTGTTCCTGCGCGCCGGCAGCGTCTCCGACGTGCTGCGCGTCGTCGAACGCGACGGCTTCGCGCTCTTCGAACGCGGAGCAGGCGAAACGCTCGCCGCGGCGCTCGACGTCATCCCGGACGCCGTCCGGCGAGATCGCGCGGCCGCGGTCGGCTTGCGCGCGGTGCTGGAAGCGAGCCGCGGCAACTTCGACGTTGCCGAAGGCGGATTTCTGGCGGCGATCGAGCGCGCGCACGATGCCGAGCTGCGCATCACGCTCGTTCACCGCTACGCGATCGAACTGGTGCGCCACGAACGCGATCCCATCGCACTGCTCGAACCGTACGCGGCCGAAGGCGGCGCGCCGCTCGCGCTGCGGGTGCCGATCCTCGGCACGCTCGCGACGGCGTACCTGCGGGCCGGCCGCCGCAGCGATGCGGTGCTCACGACGCAGCGCGCGCTGGACCTGCTGGAGCGGCTGCCCGACGATCTGGCCGCGCGCGTCTACCAGCAGGCGGCCTACGTCTTCTCGTTCGCCGGTCCGGCCGAACGCGCGCGCAGCTACGCGACGCTCGCGATCGAGACCGCGCTGCCGCGCAACCTCTTCGAAGTCGCCGCGCGCGCGTACAGCGTGCTGTACTCGGTCGGCTACGAAGCCTCCGACGATCCGATCGCGACGCTGGGGATCTTGGACAAACTGCTGGACTGCGCGCGCAAAGCCGCCAGCCGGCAAGCGCGGCTCTACGGGCTGATCGCGTCGTACGAGCTCGAAGTCGAGCGCGGCGACGATGCGGCGCTCGAGCGGCTCGATCGCGAACTCGACGAGGGACGCGGCGCGGTCTCGTTGCTGCGCAACGAGACGCTGCTCCCGGCGCAAGCCCTGCGCGCCGCATGGGACGGCGCCTTCGGGCGGGCCTACGAGCTGCTGGCCGGTTCGGCGGCGCATCAGGACGGCGACGAGCGGCGCGCGCTGCGCGCCTCCGAGATCGCGCTGTACGCCTGCGCCGCCGGTCTGCACGACGAAGGCGAGGCGGCGCTGCGCGAGGCGCGCGACGCTCTCGAACGCGCAGCCGCACCCTCACGGCGCGTCGCGCGCTCGCACCTGTTCATCGCGCTTGCCGAGCTCGTGCGCGGCCGCGCGGCGGCGGCGCACCGTCACGCCGGCGATGCGGAGCGGATGCTCGCGCCCGGGATGCGTCGCCTGCGCACGCTCGCGAACGCCGTGCGCGCGATGGTGCGGCTCAGCCTCGGCCAAGCCGAAGCGAACACGCTCGCCGGCGCGCTCGAACGCCTGCGTGCCGAGCATTTCGGGGGGATCGCGCGACTGCTCGCCGCGCTGCCGCCGGCGACCGATGCCGGTGCGGGATACGCGCAGCTCACGCCGTCGGAACGCGAGATTCTGCAGTTACTCGCCCGCGGCGCGAGCAGCAAGGACGTCGCGGCGCGCACCGGCCGCAGCCCGCAGACCGTCGACACCCACATCCGCTCGATCTGCCGCAAACTGCGCTGCAGCGGCCGCCGCGAAGCAGTCGCGGTCGCCGTCAGCTCCGGCTGGGTCACCGTCTAACCGCGCACCGCGGCGGCCGCCACAAGGGGGGCGCGCAATCGCTATAACGGATATAGTGAATCCGAGAGGGGCTGCGGGCGGGCGGCGGAAATGGCGGTTGGGGTGGCGACGAAGTTGCGGCTGAGCTTGGCGTGCTGGGACTACGATCGCACGCGGGCGTTGATGGACGGGCGTGTCCAAGTCGACGGAATCGATCTGGTCTATCAGCCGCTGGAAGTCGAAGAGACGTTTTTTCGTCAGGCGCGCCATCGCGAGTTCGACGTCTCCGAGATGTCGTTCTCGTCCTATTGCGTCTCGAAGAGCAAAGGCGATCCGTTCGTCGCGATCCCGGTCTTCCCGTCGCGGATGTTTCGCCACGCCAACATCTGGGTCAGCGAGCGAAGCGGTATCCGGGAGCCGTCGGATCTGCGCGGCAAGCGTTTCGGCTGCCCGGAATACCAGCTCACGGCAAACGTGTGGATTCGCGGCATCCTCGAGGACGAGTACGGCGTCGCGCCGGAGAGCGTGACCTACGTCACGGGCGGCGAAGAAGAGCCGGGGCGGCCGGAAAAGCTCGCCCTCGACCTGCCGCCCGACATTCGCGTCGAGCCGATCCGACCGACGCAGACGCTCGCGGCGATGCTCGCCAACGGAGAGATCGACGCATTCCACGGTCCGCGCACGCCGTCGACCGCGTCCGCGCCCGGCGTGCGGCGGCTGTTCCCCGACTACGTCGCCGCGGAGAAGGCGTACTACGGCAAGACGCGGATCTTCCCGATCATGCACGTCGTCGTCATTCGTCGCGACGTGTACGAGCGCGACCGCTGGATCGCGATGGCGCTCTTCAAAGCGTTCGTCGCGGCGCAGCGCTACGCGTACGACGACTACGCCCAGACGGCGGCGCTCAAGTCGATGCTGCCGTGGTCGGCAGCCGAAGCGGAGACGACGCGCGCGCTGATGGGCGACGCGTGGTGGCCGTACGGCGTCTCCGCGAACGATGCGGTGCTACGGACGTTCACCCGCTATCACCACCGTCAAGGGCTCTCGCCGGGTCAGCTCTTGGTCCGCGAGCTGTTCGCACCCGAAACGCTCGAAGCGTTCAAAATTTGACCGTTGGGCGACGCGCCTTTGATCTGGCGCGCCGCGCGGACGTCGCCGGTGTAGGCGGTGAGCGCGTCGAGCGTGATGCGCGCGACGTTCGCATAGTTCTCCGTCACGGCATCGAGGGCGTTTGCCGCGTAGCCGATCGCGGCGTGCGCCATGCGCATGCGGCCGTCGAGCCACGGACCGCCGCCGAAGCCGCCGATCACGGGGATCGACACGGCACGCGCCACTTGCGGGCCGACGAGGGGACCCGAGTTCGTGAAGTCGAGCAGCGACGCGCCCGCGTCTTCGAGCAGCTTCGCCTCCGCGATGAGCCGCTCTGCCATCTCGGCCGGAACGTGCGCACCGCCGCTTTTCGCCATGGCGCTGTACTCCACGCCGTACTGCAGCGCCGTTTGCGGGGTGATCCCGAACTGCGCGAAGACCGGGATCCCCGCGCGCGCGATTGCGCGCACCGCGTCGGGAAAATCGGCCGCGCCGTCGAGCTTGATCATGTCGGCGCCCGCCTCTTTCACCAGCCGAATCGCTGCGCGCACGGCGCTCGCGGTGCCTTCCTGCAGCGGGCCGAAGGGGAAGTCGACACTGACCAGCGCGCGCCGCGTCCCGCGCCGTACCGCCGCGGCGACGACGAGCATCTGGTCCATCGTGACCTCGAGCGGCGTGCTCTGGCCCCAAAGATTGATCCCGACGGTGTCGCCGACAGAGATGATGTCGACGCCCGCACGATCGGCGATCTGCGCGATCTGGTAGTCCCACGCGACGACGCCCACGATTTTTCGGCCGTCGCGCTTCATCTGGTGCAGGGATGGAACGGTGACTTTGGGCTCCACGGTGCTCCTCATTCGTATGCGAGGGGGCCGGCACCCCGGCCCCTGCGGAAATTCATTGCAGTGAATCTGGCCGGGGCGGGAAGGAATTACTTTCGCGCAAGGCAACAAGCCTATTCATTATAATGAATGGGTTTCCCCACGCCGGTCGCTTTTTAAGGAAGGTCGCAGTCATGGATTTGGTTCGTAGGCCGATTCTCTGCGCTCTCGGATGGAGCATCGCACTGCTGGCCGGCGCGTTGCCGGTGCTCGCGCAGGAATCGCCCGCCGTTGCGCCGCCGGCCGTCGCGGCTGCGGAGGTCGCGAAGGCGGAGGCGACCCCAAGTCCACGGGTGACCCGGCGCAGGACGCTCGTCGATCTGACGATCTCGCCGTTCAAGAGCTACGGTGTCGGTGGGGACCAGTTGGCCCCGCCGGGGACCCTCACCGACAATCAGATCTTCTTCAACGGCCAGCTCGACATCTATGTGCTGCCGCGCCTGCGGTTGTACGAACGGCGCGAAAACCACGTCGATCTCGGCGGCCGGCAGTTCAAGAAGGGCAAACCGAGTTACGGCGGTCTCTCGGACGATCTGGAATACGACACCGGCCTCGCGTACTTGGTGAACAGGCAGCTCGAGGTCTCCGAGGAGTTCATGTACCGGTATCGCGTCTGCTGCCCGGGCTCCGGCGATCCGCAGAATCCGACGCCGCGCATCGAGCAAGGATTGCGCACCGAAGTCAGCTACCTCGCCGGTCCGTTGACGCGCATCGGCCGCCCCTTGCGCGTGCGCGTCTCGGGGAACTACGTGAACCATCACCTCGATCTCGGTCTCGGCCTTCCCGCGGGGACACCGGTCCTCGGCAAGACGTGGGTCTCCAAGGTCGCTGCGACGCTGAGCGTGCCGGTGTACGGCCAAACGAGGGTCATCCCGTACTTCACGGTCGAGCATTACTCGGACTTCTACGACAACAACCTCACGCCGAGCATGACGAACCGTACCTTCTACGGCTTTCGCGTGCGCGGGACGTCGTTCGCATCGTATCGCGCCTTCGTCAAGAGCGAGCATCAGACGAATCCGGGCGGCGATGTCTCGCACAAAGTCGAGCTCTACCTAGAATCGTCGTTCCGACTCCACTACTAGAGGCCGGTGAAGAAATGGAGACGCACACCGTGTTCGAGCGCGCCGTAACGAGGCTCTCAATCGCAAGCTGCATCCTGGGTCTCGCGGCCAGCGGATGCGCCAATCAGACCGTGGGGTTCCCCACCGTCACGAATTCCTACGTCTTTGCGCAGACCGTCGCGATCCCGGGGGTTCCTCCGTCGGGTGGGTGGCAGGTCGGCTTCGGCGTCGTCGATCAAGCCGACGGGGTGTACGTGCTCGCCGATCGCTCGACGGCGGGCGTCGACGTCGTGCGTCTGTCGGACCTGACGTTCTTGCGCGTCGCCGGGCACGGCTCGTTCGCGGGCAATCGCGTGACGCCGGCGCACTCGGCCGGTCCCAATAGCGTCACCGCCGTCGGCAACGGGGTCGTGTTCGCCAGCGACGGCAACAGCAACATCGTCGTCGTCGACGTGAACACCGGCGCAACGCTCGGGAACGTCGTCGTTCCGAATACCGGCAGCACGACGAACCGCGTCGATCTGCTGGGATACGATCCGAAAGACAAGATCGTGCTGGCCGGAAACGACTCGGCGACGCCGGCACCCGTCGTCACGTTCGTCTCGACGGTCGCCCCGTATCCCGTGCTCGGCCAGATCTTCCTGACGAACGCGACCGGCGGCGTCGAACAGCCGACGTACGATCCGGCGCAAGGCGTCTTCCTCCTCGCCGTGCCGTCAACGACGGCGAATCCGAGCGGTGAGATCGACGTCATCAACCCGACCACGCGCGCGATCGTCAAGGTCTTTCCGGTCAGCGGCAATTGCCTCCCGACCGGAACGGACCTCGGACCCAACGAGGAGCTGGCCGTGAGCTGCAGCAACGTGCCGTCCGGCTCGCAGGTCCTCAACGCCACGACCGGAGCAAGTCTGGCGACGATCCCGGCGGCGAACGGCTGCGACCAAGTCTGGTACAATCCGAGCGACAACCGCTTCTACTATGCGTGCTCGCACGACACGACGGGAAGCGCGGCGACGCCGCTCGTCGCGATCGTCGACGCATCGTCGTTCCAAACCATCACGACGATCCCGACGGCGGCCAGCTCGAACACCGTGGCGGTGGACGCTGCTACCAACCACGTGTTCATTCCCGAGCGTTCGGGCAAAGGTCCGCTGGGACTCGACGTCTTCGCCTACCTGTAGCGCGTAACGCGCTTCAGCGGCGCTTGGCGCGCGGCGCCGGCCGCTTGCGCGTCGCGGTCCGGCTCGGCGACGGCGGACGCGACGCGCGCAGCGGGCGATCGGCGACCGGCTCGAAGAACCCCTCGTGGTCTTCGACGGCGCGCCGCGCGCGCTCGAGCGAGCCCGAAGCGATCGCGTCCACCAGCTCGGTGTGTGCGACGAGGTTCTCCTCGGCATTCGCGGCGCGGTACCGGTCCGGGACGACGACGCCCGGACCGGGTTCGTTGGCATCGAGGAGCGTGATGTAGAGGCTGGCGAGGACGCGATTCCGGCAGCACTCCGCGATGCGCCGGTGGAGCGCCCAGTTCTCGTGCAGGTAGGCGGTTGGACTGCCGGTGTTCGCCGCCATGCGTTTGACGATGCGGCGGAGGTCGATGAGATCCGCGCGCGTGCGGGAGCGCGTCGCATCGAGCGTCACGGCTTCTTCCAGCGCGTGCCGCACCTCGGCGCAGTCCTTGAGCGTCCCGCCCTCGGGGACGCCCGAGAGCAGATGCCGCAGACGATGGCTCGACGTCGGGATCGTGGCGAAGAGACCGCCGCCGGGACCCGTGCGTGACGAAACGTATCCGCGCTGTTGGAGAATCCGCAACGTCTCGTTCAGCGTGCCGTACGCCACGTCGTACCGGCGGCGAAGATCGTCCTTCGTGCCGAGCCGTTCGCCGCTGGGAACCCTTCCCGCGACGATCGCGCTCTCGATCTCGTCCGCAAGCTCCGCGGCCCTGCTGCTGATCAACGTCTCCCTTTCCATCGGTTCATTACCTGCCGCGTTTCGGCTTACGACCGGCGCGATCCGCCACAGCGTGCCGTGTTTTTCTCGACGAGGGGAACCGGCCGCGCGTGGAATAACTATATCGAATGCAGTTCGAGGATTTCGTCCACGAGGTCGACACCGCGGTTCGCGCGAGTGCGGCCATCGACCGCTTCGACGGACCGCAGGCGAACGAAGCGCGCTGGCAGACGCGCGCCCGGAACGCCGCGATCGCGCTCGTCCCGCCGCGGAACGTCAGCGTAACGCTCGCCGGGACGTCGGAGGCGCCGGGGACGCGGTGGTACCCCATCGACGCGGCGCTCGTCGCGGTCGTTTCGAAGCGGATCGCCGCGTACCTCGGCGAGGCGTAGACCGTGCCGCACGCGCAGGCGCTCGTCCTCACCGACGATCCCTCGACGCTGGCGGCAGAACTTACGCGGCGCCTCGGACTCGAATTCGAAACGGAATGGTCGGCCGAGGCAGGTTACGTAAAAGTCGATGAGGGCGTGTGCACGTTCCATTCATGGCCGGAAGGGCTTCGCCTCGACGCGTTCGCCGAGTCGGGAGAACGTCTGGACAGCATCGAGCAGCTCATCGCGCAACACCTGCTGATGCAGGAGGGCGGCGGACGGCTGCGCGTCGATTGGCGTCGCCGTCCGCTCTCGGAATAGCGCCGCGCCGGACGGCCCGCTGGTGAGCGGCGACGAGCGCGAGACGCGCCGACCCTCGCTCTTGGCGATCGCGGCGGTGTTCGGACGAATCTCCGCGACCTCGTTCGGCGGCGGGCAGATGGCGGCGATCCGGCGCGAAGTCGTGCGGCGCAAGGCTTGGGTCGGCGAGGGCGACTTCATCGAGCTGCTTTCGATCGCGCAGCTCCTTCCGGGTGCCAACCCGACCAACGTCGCGGTATTGGTCGGTTCTCGGCTGCGCGGTGCGCCCGGCGCGGTCGCCGCGCTCCTCGCCTGCGTGCTGCCGGGGTTCGCGATCCTGATGGTCCTCGCCGCGATTGCGCTCGATGCGCATCTGCCTGCGATCACCGGCGCGTTGCGCGCATGTGCGGCAGTCGCGGTCGGTCTCACGCTCGCGAATGCGATCGAGATGACGCTTCCGCGGCGACGGAGCATCGTCGATCTCGCGCTCATCGCGAGCGTCGCCGCGTTCGTGCTGGTGCTGCACGCGTCGCTGGCGCTCACCCTCGCCGTCTTCATCCCGATCGCGCTCCTCGTGACGCGACCTCCCGCCGCATGAACCTCGCGCGCCTCGCGCTCGTCTTCGCGATCCTCTCGCTGCTCGGCTTCGGCGGCGGGAACGCGATCATCCCGCAGATGCACGCCGACGTCGTCGAACGCTATCACTGGATCACCTCGGCGGAGTTCACCCAGTTCTTTGCGCTCGGGAAACTGGCGCCGGGACCGACCACGACGATGGCGGCGCTCGTCGGCTATGCCGTGCGCGGCGCGCTCGGTGCCCTCGTCGCGACGGTCGCGATCTTCGTTCCGGCCGCGATCGTCGTCTACGCGGTCGGCCACGGCTGGGAGCGGCTGCGTGGAAACCCGTGGCGCGAGCGATTCGCGCGCGCCGTCGCCCCGATCGTGCTCGGGCTCATCTGGGCCGGCGTCGCGACCCTGGCGCGCGGCGCCGCCGACGCTCCGGTGACGATCGTCCTCGCCCTCGTCGCGACGATCGTGCTGCT
>JAQBPM010000161.1 GCA_028287525.1 Vulcanimicrobiota bacterium
CGCCTGATCGCCGAGACGACGATCTTCACCGGCGGCGGAACGCTCGCGTTCGACCCGCGGATCGCCGAGCTGCGCACCGTGCCGCGCGCCCGCATCCATCCCGCGACCGCAAACGCGCTTGGCATCACCAACGGTGAGCCAGTCACCGTCAGCGCGGCGAACGGTGCTTCGCTGCGCGAACTCGTCGCGGTGCTCGACCCGCGCGTCCCCGAGGACGCCGTAACGCTCGTCGATGGACTCCCGCTGGCCCCGCTCAACGCACTCGGCTACGCCGCAACCGTCCGCGTGGAGAAGGCTCTGGTGACCGCGTGACCGTTCCGATCTGGCTGATCGTTTTGATCAAGGCGATCGTCGTGCTGGCGGTCGTGATCACGACGTTTGCGTATTCGATGCTGTTCGAGCGCAAGGTCATGGGCTGGATGCAGCTGCGTCCGGGACCGAACCGGGTCGGACCCTGGGGCTTGCTGCAGCCTGCCGCCGACGCGGTGAAGATGATCTTCAAGGAAGATCTTACCCCCGACACCGCCGATCCGCTCATCTACCGGCTGGCGCCGTTCATCTCGCTGCTCTGCGCGATGGGGGCGTTCGCGATCATTCCGTTCTCGGCGAACGCCGACGGAACGCTGTGGGCGGTCGGCAACGTCAACGCCGGGATCCTCTTCGTCTTCGCGCTCACCTCGATCGGCGTGTACGGGATCTCGCTCGCCGGATGGGCCTCGGGTTCGAAGTTTCCGTTACTCGGTTCAGTGCGCTCGACGGCGCAGATGATCTCCTACGAACTCTCGATGTCGATGTCGGTGATCGGCGTGCTGATCCTCACGGGCTCGACGGCCTTGGCCGACATCGTGAACGCGCAGCAGCGCGTGTGGTTCATCATCCCGCAGATCATCGGCTTCGTGATCTACGTGATCACGGCGGTCGCCGAGACGAACCGCGCGCCGTTCGACCTGGTCGAGGCCGAGACCGAACTCGTCGGCGGCTTCCACACCGAGTACTCGGGGCTGCGGTTCGGGTTGTTCTTCATCGCCGAGTATCTCAACATGATCACGGTCTCGTGCTTGGCGACGCTGCTGTTCCTGGGCGGCTGGAACTCGCCGATTCCGTGGCTGCCCTCCACCGGCCTCATGGGACTCGTATGGTTCCTGATCAAAGCCGGACTGTTCTTGTTCTTTTACATCTGGTTGCGTTCGACGCTGCCGCGGTTCCGCTATGACCGCCTGATGGACTTCGGGTGGAAAGTGCTGTTCCCGGTCGCGACGCTCAACCTCGTCATCACGGCGGTCGTCGTGGCTCTGATGCCGCATGCGTAAGAATCTGTTCAACGTCGGAGCGCTGTTCCGCGGCTTTTCGACGACCTTCAGCTACATCTTCAAGAAGAAGCCGACGATCGAATATCCGTCGGTGAAGAAGCAGCACGCGCCGCGCTTTCACGGCCTGCACGAACTGCGCCGCTACGAAGACGGCAAGGAACGCTGCATCGGCTGCGAGCTCTGCGCGATCGCCTGCCCGGCGAACGCCATCACGGTCATGGGCGCGGAGAACGCGCCCGAAGACCGCCGCTCGCCTGGCGAACGCTACGCCGCAAGCTACGAGATCGACGAGCTGCGCTGCATCTTCTGCGGGCTTTGCGAAGAGGCGTGCCCGACCGACGCGATCGTTCTCACCCCGCGCTTCGAGATGGCCGACTACCGGCGCGGCGCTTTCGTTTACGCCAAGGACCGTCTGCTGGTGCCTGTCGAGGCCGGCGTCGGCACGCCGCCGGACGAGCGTCCCAACGGGATCCCCTCGGACCTCGGCGGCGTTGCCCGCGCGAAGGACACCGTCGACATCACCGCCGGGTACGAGGCCACGAATCGCGGTCACATTTTGAAGAAGCAGACCCGAGGTCTCGCCGGGTGATCGGGTTTTGGATTCTTTCGATTCTGCTGATCGCGAGTGCCGTTTTTTGCATTACGGCGAAGAAGCCGGTGTATTCGGTCGTCGGGCTGCTGGTGAACTTCATCGCGCTGGCGGCGATGTACCTGACGCTGCAGGCCGAGTTCTTGGCGGTCATGCAGATCGTCGTGTACAGCGGCGCGATCCTGATCCTGTTCGTCTTCGTGATCGCGCTGCTCTCGAGCGGCGTGCGGCCGTTCGACGTCGGTCCCGATAAGGCACCGCGGATCGCGATCCCGGCGATCCTATTCGGCGTCGCGGCGCTCGGCATCATCGTCGTGACGGCGATCCGCTCGAACCCCGCGGTCGTCAAGGCCACCGGTCAAGACACGGGCGACGCGTTCGCGTTCGGCAGCGTCGCGAACTTCGGCGAAGCACTGTTCACCACGAACCTCCTGCCGTTCGAAGTCACCGCCTTCATCCTGATGGTCGCGATCGTCGGGGTCGTGCTGATCGCCGGCGACGAAGGGCCGGGCGGCGTCGTGCGGCGCAAGAAGAAGCGCGCCATCGAACGCGAGCCGATCCTGAAGAAAGAGCGCGCGATCCGATGAGCGCCCCCGTCGACAACTACATCGCGCTCTCGGCGGTGCTGTTCTTCATCGGCGTCGTCGGCGTGATCGTGCGGCGCAACCCGCTGATTATGCTGATGTCGATCGAGCTGCTCTTCAACGCCGCGAACCTCGCGCTGGTCACCTACGCACGTGCCTGGGTCAACAACGCCGGCCACATCTTCGCGTTTCTCGTCATCACCGTCGCCGCCGCCGAGGCCGCCATCGGTCTGGCCATCGTCGCGGTGACCTTCCGCCGCTCGCCGCGCGTCGACGTCGACGAAGTCGCGACCCTCAAGGGCTGACCACCAACATGCTGCTCTATCTTGTTTGGCTCTTGCCGCTGGCCGGCGCCGTGCTGTTGTGGGCGTTCGGCCCGCAGTTGAAATCGTGGGCCGGTCCGATTGGTTCGGCGATGATCGGGGTGCCGTTCGCGGCGACGCTCGCGCTGTGGCCGGATGCGACCGCGCCCGCCGGACTGCACGTCCCGCTCGTCACCTGGCTCAACGGCTGGAGCTTCGGCCTGCAGCTCGACCGGCTCTCGCTGATCTGGACGCTGGTGATCACCGGCGTCGGCTTCCTGATCCACGTCTACTCGATCGGCTACATGGACGGCGACCGGGCGTTCGCGCGCTTCTTCGCCTACATGAACTTCTTCGTGTACGCGATGCTGACGCTGGTGCTCAGCGACAACGTCATCGGGCTGCTCGTCGGCTGGGGGCTCGTCGGCCTCGCGTCCTACTTCCTGATCGGTTTCTGGTTCGAGCGGCCCTCGGCGGTTGCCGCCGCGCGCAAGGCGTTCGTCATGAACGTCGTCGGCGACGTCGGGATCATGTTCGCGATCTTCGTGATCGTCGCGAAGGTCGGCACGATTGGCTACGCCGACGTGTTCGCGAAGTTCGGCACGGCCTTCACCAAGGAAGAGCTGTTCCTCGTGTGCCTCGGACTGTTCATCGGCTGCGCCGCGAAATCGGCGCAGGTGCCGCTGCACACCTGGCTCCCGGACGCGATGGAAGGCCCGACCCCGGTCTCCGCGCTGATCCACGCCGCCACGATGGTGACGGCCGGCGTCTACTTGATCGCCCGTTTCGCGCCGCTCTGGAACGCGTCGCCCGACGCCCGCAGCCTGGTCGGCGTCATCGGCGCGATCACCGCGATCGCGGGCGCCGTCTTGGGCTGCGTGCAGTGGGACATCAAACGGATCCTGGCTTACTCGACGATGTCGCAGATCGGCTACATGATCATGGGCGTCGGTGTCGGCGCGTTCGAGGGCGGCGTCCTGCACTTCCTCACCCACGCTTTCTTCAAAGCACAGCTGTTCCTCACTGCCGGGATCGTCATCCACGCGCTGCACGACGAACAGGACGTCCGCCGCATGGGCGGCCTGCGCACGCGGCTGCCGTTCGCGTACTTCGCGATGCTGATCGGCGTGCTCTCGATCTCCGGCGTCCCGGGCTTCAGCGGGTTCTTCAGCAAGGATGCCGTCCTCTACGAGACGTTGGCCAAGGGCCACCCGTACTTGTACGCGGTCGGCGTCGTCACGGCCGGGATCACGGCGTACTACATGTTCCGGATGCTGTTCCTGACGTTCTTCGGACGCTACCGCGGCGACGTCGATCCTTCGGATCTCGGCATCCGTCATCCGGAATTCGCCGGAACGGCGCCCTCAGCCGGCCACCACGCTGAGGAAGAAGAGCCGCACCACCACGCTCCGGCGTGGCTGATGAGCGGTCCCGTCGCCGTGCTGATTCCGTTCTCGATAGCCATCGGTTGGCTGCAGTTCGGCGGCGATACTAGTCCGTGGGCGCGGTTCTTCGGCGATTTCTTCGGCACGGCCGCAACGACGGCACCCGTGCCGGCCCCGCCGTTCTCCGAGGTGGTCTCGACCGCCATCGTGCTGGTGCTCGTGTTGGCCGGCTTCGCGGTCGCCTGGCTGCGCTATTGCAACACCGCCGCCTTGCAGAACGCGGTGCCGCGCCTGCGCGCCGAGACCGTTCGCACGCCGGCGTTGCTGTGGAACGCGTACTACTTCGACGCGGCATACGACTATCTGCTGGTGCGACCGGCGCGCGCGCTCGGCGCTGCGTTCGTGCGGTTCGTCGATCCGCACGTGATCGATGCCGCCGTCCGCGAGGCGGCGATCTCCTCGCAGTGGCTGGGCCATCTGTTCCGCTCGTTCCAGACCGGACTCGTGCGCGCGTACGCACTCTCGATCGCGTTCGGCGTCCTCTGCGTCGTCGCGTACTACGCCGTCGCGTTCGGAGGCGGCCGATGACCGTCACCGCGCTCGTCCTCGGACCGATCGTCGTCGGGCTGCTGCTGTACGCGCTTCCGCGCACCGCCACCACCGCGGCGCGCACCGTCGCGGCGGTCGTCGCCGCGCTCACGTTCATCGCGCCGCTGGTCGACCCGAACGCGCCGGATGCCGCGGCGCGCTGGCTCTCGCGGCCGTTCACCGCGACCTTCCATCTCGGTTTCGGGCCGCTTTCCTACTGGCTCGTGCTGCTGCTCGCGTTGATCACGTTCAGCGCCGCGCTGACGCTCAAGGGCGATCGCGCGCGCGAGATCGCAGCGCAGCTGCTCGTGCTGCAAGGCGCGATGAACGGCGTGTTCCTCGCCAAAGATTTGCTGCTGTTCGCGCTCTTCTGGGACCTGATGCTGATCCCGGTGTTCCTGGTGCTCATCACCACGAGCACCCACGGCCGACCGGCCTGGAAATACCTGATCTACAATCTCGTCGGCGGCCTCGCGCTGCTGCTCGCCACGGCGGCGTACGGCGTTTTGGCCGGCACGACGGACGTGATCGGCAATCCGACCGCGCACTTCTCGGTCGTCTCCGCGTGGGGACTCTGGATCTTCGCCGGGATCGCGTTCGCGTTCTTGGTGAAGACGCCGGTGTTCCCGTTCCACACCTGGATGCCGGAGACGTACGCCGAGCTTCCGCCGCCGATGGTCGCGGTCGTCTCCGCGGTGCAGTCGAAGGCGGGACTCTACGGCTTCATGGCGATCACGCTGCCGCTGCTCCCCGTGCAGATGGGGCAAGCCAAGACGCTGATGTTCGCGCTCGGACTCGCCGGGCTGATCTACGGCGCCCTCGCGGCGCTGGCCGAACGTGACGCGAAGAAGGTCGTCGCCTACAGCTCGCTCTCCCATTTGGGACTGATCTTGCTCGCGGTGTTCAGCGGCTCGGCGCTCGCGTACATCGGCGCGCTGGTCTACATGGTCGCGCACGGCTTGTTCAGCGCGGCGCTCTTCCTCGCGCTCGGCGCGGTGGAACAGCGCGAGGAGACACGCGATCTCGCGCGGCTCGGCGGCTTGGCGTCGCGCAACCCGCGCCTCGCCGGCGCGCTGATGCTCGGCGCGCTCGCCGCGCTCGGCCTGCCCGGACTCGCCGGATTCGCTGGCGAGATCTTGATCCTCACCGGCCTCTTCAAAGCCGGCTGGACGCTCGCCGCGGTGATCGCGCTCGTCCCCGTCGTGCTCGCGTCGGCGTACATGCTGCGGCTGTACCAAGGGATCATGAACGGCCCCGACGTCCCCGATCTCCCCGAACGGCGCGACATGACGTGGCTCGAAGGCCTCGCTCTCGCACCGCTGGTCGCCGCGTTCGTGTGGCTCGGGATAAACCCGGGAGCGCTGACCGCCGCGGCTGATCTCGGCGCGCGCACGACGCCGCCGGCCGCGATCACCTCGTCCGCCGCCCCGGAGGCACCGCGTGTCGTCAGCTCTCGGTAATTTCCCGATCGGGGCCGACTACGCCGCGCTGCTGCCGGCGTTCGTCGTCGCCTGCACGCCGCTCGTCATCCTGTTCGTCGATCTGTTCCTGCGCGGTTCGAGCATGGCGCGGCGCGCGATCGCGATCACGTTCGCGATCGTCGGCTTGCTCGCCGCCGGCGCGGTCGAAGCGAGCGCGTACCCGCACGACTATGCCGCTTTCGGCGGCGCGTTCGTGCAAGGCGGGTTCTCGACCGTCTTCAGTGAGATCGTCATCGTCGCGACGATCGCGACGCTGCTGCTCTCGGTCGGCATCGGCCGCACCGACCAGGTCGCCGGCACGACGTCGCTGGTGCTGTGGAGCGCGTCGGGCGCGATGCTGATGTCGGGCGCCGCAAACCTGATGGCGGTTTTTCTCGGTCTCGAACTGCTCTCGCTCGGTCTATATTGTTTGTGCGCGATCTCGTCGCGCATCACGGCGCGCGAGTCGGCGCTGAAGTATCTGATCCTCAGCTCGATGGCGTCGGGATTCTTGCTCTACGGCTCGGCCCTGCTGTTCGGCGCGAGCGGTTCGGTCGCGTTCTCGGCACTCGCGACGGCCCCCGTCACGCCGCTCTTCGCACTCGGCGCGGGGCTGTTCTTCGTCGGCATCGCGTTCAAGCTCAGCCTCGTGCCGTTCCACGCGTGGACCCCCGACGTCTACGAAGGCGCACCGCTCCCGGTGACCGCCTTCATGTCCGTCGTGACGAAAGCCGGAACGCTTGCGGTGTTCGCGCGCTTCGCCTACGCCGCGCTGCCGCCCGACCGCGCGTCCGCGATTCTGCTGCCGATTTGGGTCCTCGCGGCGGCCTCGATGCTCGTCGGCAACCTCGCCGCGCTCGCGCAAACCGACATGAAGCGCCTGCTGGCCTACTCCGGCATCGCGCAGGTGGGCTACATCGTCGCGTCGTTCGCGGGCCAAAGCGTGCTCGGACTGCGCTACGCGATCCTCTATCTCGCCGGCTACACGTTCATGAACCTCGGCGTGTTCGCGGTCGTCGCGCTGATGTCGCGCGACGGCGACGCGGTCGTCGGCCTCGGACGCTTCGCCGGACTCGCCTACCGCCGGCCTTGGCTCGCCGCCGCGATGACGCTCTTCCTGATCGGCCTGGCCGGACTTCCGCCGACAATCGGCTTCACCGGGAAGGTGCTGATCCTCGCCGCGACGACCGGCGCCGGGTACGCGTGGCTGGCGGCGGTGCTCATCGTCGGCACGGCGATTTCGGCATACGTCTACTTCAAGATCGTGCGCGCGATGTTCGTCCGCGTCGATCCCGCACACGTCCGCGACGAACGCTCGACGAACCCGCTGCCGTGGATCGCGGTCGGCGTCTGCGCGGCGGCGACGTTCGTGCTCGGCATCGTCCCGCTCGCGCCGTCGAACGTTCTCCCGCTCGTCAAGTGATCTTCCGCGAAGCGCAACCCGACGACGTCGACTTCGTCGTCGAGCTCGTGCCGCGTTTCGTCGAGAACGGCGTCGCGGGCGGGCACACGCCCGACGAGGTGATCGTCGGGACGTCGCGCGTGCTGCGCGAGGCGATCGAAGTTCCGCGGCCCGGCAACCTGGTGCTCGTCGCCGAAGACGAAGCCGGCGTGCGAGCGGGCTTCGTGTACGCCGTCACCGAGCGCGACTTCTTTACGGGCGAACCGTACGCGCACGTCTCGGAGATCGCCGCGGCGCGCAGCGGCGAGGGGATCGGCGCACGGCTGATGGAGGCCGTCGAGGCGTGGGCCGCCGCGCGCGGGTATCATCTCGTCACGTTGAACGTCGTCGAGAACAACCAGCCCGCGTACCGGTTCTACGAACGCCTCGGCTACGGACCGGGGCACCGGCACCTGGTGAAGCGGCTGAGCTGATCCGGGCGGCCCGATCGAAGGAAAGCACCTCATGTCGAACCGCGTGATCCATTTCGAGATCCCCGTCGACGAACCGCAGCGCGCCGTGGCGTTCTACGAGGCGGCGTTCGGCTGGCGCATCAGCAAGTGGGACGGTCCGATGGACTATTGGAACGTGAAGACGGGTGAAGGCCCCGGCATCAACGGCGCGCTGCTGCGGCGCGGGACCGTCAGCGCGACGACCAACACGATCGACGTCGACGATCTCGACCTCGCGATCGCCAAAGTCGAGCAGCACGGCGGGAGCGTCGTCGTACCGCCGATGGTGCTCCCGTCCATCGGCCGTTTCTGCTACGCGCGCGACACCGAAGGGAACCTGTTCGGGCTGATGCAGCTCGACCCCGAGGCTCCCGCGCCGTCCGAGCCCCCCGAGCTCCCCGAGGTCTAAACCGCGAGGCCGGCAACGCCGGCTTGACAGTATGCGGATAGTCCGTATACTGCCTAACATGTCGAGTGTGCATTCTCGTCCGCCGGCGCCGGCGGAGCCCAGCGAGATGGCGCGGCTCTACGCCATGCCGGGCCATTTGATCCGGCGCGCGCACCAAATCGCCGGCGGGATCTTCGCCGCGGACGTAGCGGCGTTCGGGATCACGCCGGTGCAGTACGCGGCGCTCACGGCGATTCGCGCTTATCCGGGCATCGACGCGACGCGGCTCTCGCGGACGGTCGCGTTCGACAAATCGACGCTGGGCCTCGTCCTCGAACGGCTCGAAGCGCGCGGCCTGGTCCGCCGCGAAGCCGGTCCGAGCGACCGCCGCACCAAGCGGCTCGAACTCACGCCGGAGGGCGCGCAGCTGTTGGCGGCCGCCGATCCCGCCGTCGCCGGCTCCGAGGAGCGGATCCTCGATCCGCTGACCGCGCCGGAGCGGGCCGCACTCCTGCGCCTCCTCGGCGCGCTGGTCTCCGGTCATGCCGCCAGCGAGCCCGGCGTCGCATGAACGCCGCCGAGCGCGTCCCGATCCTCGTCGCCGGCGGCGGCATCGGCGGGCTCGCCGTCGCGCTCGCGCTCGCCAAGCGCGGCCTGCGGGTGCGCGTGATCGAGAAGGCGCCGGAATTCGCCGAGCTCGGCGCCGGCCTGCAGCTCGCCCCTAACGCCTCGCGCGCGCTCGACGCGCTGGGCGTGCGCACGGCGATCGAATCGTTCGCGGTGTTTCCGCAGCGGATGGTCTGGATGGACGCGATTTCGGGCGAGCAGGTCACCTCGCTCGATCTCGGTGCGCCGTTCACCGAACGATACGGCTATCGCTACATCGTCATGCACCGCAGCGACCTCCTGGGTGTGCTGCTGGCGGCATGCCGCGCGGAGGCGCGCATCACGCTGGAGACAAGCAAGGACGTCGTCGCCGTCGACGATCGCGTCGAGACGGCGAGCGTCGCGTGCGCCGACGGATCGACGTACGAAGCGGACGTGCTGATCGGCGCCGACGGTCTGTGGTCGACGGTGCGCAAGACGCTGGTCGACGACGGCGAGCCGATCTGCTCCGAATACGTCGCCTATCGCGGCGCGATCCCGATCGAGCAGATGTCGAGCCACGCCGGGCTGGACAACGTGATGTTGTGGACCGGCCCCAACATGCACCTCGTGCAGTATCCGGTGCGGCGCGGCGAACTCTACAACCAGGTCGCGGTGTTCCGCAGCGACCGTTATCGAACGGACTCGGACGACTGGGGGACCAGCGACGAGCTCGACGCGCATTTCGGCGCCGGGACGCCCGCGGTCCGCGGCGCGCTCACGAAGTTCCGGCGCAACCGCCGCTGGCCGATGTTCGACCGGCTCCCGATCCCGCGCTGGTCGCGCCATCGCATCACCCTGCTCGGCGACGCCGCGCACCCGATGCTGCAGTATCTCGCTCAAGGCGCTGCGCAGGCGCTCGAGGACGCGGTCGCTCTCGGCGATGCGCTGGCGGACCATCCCGGCGACGTAGGCGCGGCGTTCGCCGCGTACGAAGGGGCCCGCGCCCCGCGCACGGCGCGCGTCCAAACGACGGCGCGGGCGTGGGGCGACTACTGGCACTTGCCGCTCGAGGGCGCTTCGCTTCGCAATAAGCGTCTCGCTACGCGGAATCCGCGCGACTTTAGCGAAACGGACTGGCTGTACGCGCACGGCATCGAGCCGGGCGTCCCGGCCGTACTCCCCACTCCCTCCAGAAACGAGGACCGATGAATCGCACGAGGTTCCTTGCCGCCGGTGCCGCCGCAGGCACCGCACTCGCGGTCCCCCGCTTTACCCTTGCCGCCGGACCGGCCGCGACGGTCAAGATCGGCTTTCTCGAATCGTTCAGCGGCGTGTTCTCGGATCTGGGCGCGTGTCACAAGGCCGGCGCGCTCGCCGCGCTCGAGGACGCCAATCGTTCCGGCCGCGTCAAGTTCGAATTCGCGTACGGCGACGACGCCTCGAAACCGGCCGTCGCGACGACCGAAGCACGCCGGCTGATCGGCCAAGAGAACGTCGACGTGCTGTTCGGCGGAACGTCGTCGGCGAACGGCGCCGCCGTCGCGGCGGTCGCGCTCGAATCCGGCATTTTCAACCTGATGCTCGGGCCGCAAGACTCCTCGCTCACCGGCCCCAAAGCCTCGAAGCTGAGCTACCGCTTCGGACCGAACGCGCGCATGATCCTCGCTCCGGTGCTGCGGCGCGCGCTCGCGCTGGGCAAGAAGTGGTACTTCATCCAAGCCGACTACGCGCTCGGCAAAGACGCGTATGCGCAATGCACCGAGGCGCTGCGCCGCGCCGGCGGCACGGAAGTCGCGCACGACATCGTTCCGCTCGGCACCGCCGACTTCTCTTCGGTCCTGACGAAGGTCGCCTCGAGCGGCGCCGACGTGCTGATGCTCTGCAACAGCGGGCTCGACGCGGCGAACACCGCCAAACAATGGGTGCAGTTCGGCCTGAACAAGAAGATGAAGCTCGCCGGCGTTTCGCTGGAAGATATTTACTACAAGGCGCTGCCGCTCGACGAGGTGGTGGGCGCCACGTTCCCCGTGCTGTGGGCGCCGAGCGTCTCCGGTTCGGCCGAAAAGCTCGCCGCGCGGCTGCGCAAGAGCATCAGCGGCCCGATCTCAGCGCGACACTATCTGGGCTACATGGCGGCGCACTCGCTGACGGAGCGCGTGCTCTCCGCCGGAACGACGGACGCCGAAAAGCTCTCGGCCGCATTTGAGAACTACAGCTTCGACGGCGCGAAGTCGTCGAAGTCGGTCTATCACGGCTGGGATCATCAGTGCGCCCAGGACGTGTATGCGGGCGCAAGCATCTCGTCGAAGGCGTTCGCGAAGTCGGGATACATGTACGACATCGTCGCGGAAGTGCCGGCTGCGGAATCCGACGGCAATGCCGACTCCCCGTGGGCGAAGGCGGCGACCACGGCGCTGGCCACGCAGCATCCGGCCGCGCGCGCCGGCTACACCCCCAAAGTCGTCTAGGCTCGCGCGAGCGCGGCGATCCGGACGACCAGCGCGTCGTCCGGATCGTTGAGGCGGTCGCAGATCGTGAAGTGATCGTCGCCCGGGCCGTCTTCGTACGTCGCGTCGCAGCCGCGCGCGCGCCAGGCTTCGGCGAATTCGCGCCCCTGCGCCTTGAACGCGTCCGTCTCGCGCTCGCCGGCCGAGGCGAAGACGATGCACGGCTGCGCCGGCGCGAGCAGCGTCGGACTGAGCGCCGCCGCGCGCGGTTCGTCCAGCGTGAGCCAGACGTTCGCGAACGAGCGGGCGACCGCGCGCACGTCGTGCAGACCGCTGAGCGTGACGACCGCGGCCGCAGGCCCGTCGACCGCGCACATCGCCGCCAGCTGGCCGCCGGCGGAGTGGCCCGCGAGAACCAACCGGCTCGGATCCGCACCGTGCGCGGCGCCGTTCGCGCGCAACCACCGCACCGATCGGCGCGCTTGCGCAACGATCTCCTCGAGCCGCAGCGCCGGCGCAAGACCGTAGTTGACGACCGCGGTCGCGACGCCGTGCGCGGCGAGGCTGCGTGCGACGTACGTCATGTCGTCTTTGTGCAGCCGGCGCCAGTAGCCGCCGTGAAAGAAGATGACCAGCGGCGCGCCCGCGTGCGGAACTACCAGGTCCAGCGTCTCGTCGGCGGTCGCGCCGTAGCGCAGGTCGCGCGCGTGCACGAGTTCGGTGCGCGCAGCATCACTCCAGGCGCGCCAGCGGCGGAAGAAGATGGTGACGTCGGGGACGGTCGCGGACGCGTCGAGCGGGTCCGCCGCGGTCACCGAACCGGGCCGAACGCGAGGTAGTCGACCTTCCCGGCGGCATTCCAACCGATCGTTTCCTCGACGACCGGAGCGTTGTCGCATTCGATCCGGAAGACGTACATCGACGATCCACCGTGCGAGATGCGCCGAACCTGGACGAAGGTCTTCACCATCCCCAGGGTCTGGAGCTCAGTCGCTGCTTGTGCGAGCCGCGCGTCGGTGATGACGCCGTTCATCTCGGGGGTGTAGTGCGACCGGTCGATCTTGCCCGCACGATGAGCTTCGAACTCGGCGCGCGCGCGCTGAGCGATCTCCGGCGAGGGGCCGGCGGGCGCGCCGAGGTCGGGGGCCGGCGCGCCCGACGGCGCTGCCGCAGGCGAAGGCGCCGTCTGAGCCAGTTCTCCGTGCGCGTCGGCGCGCGCGAAGACCCGAATCCCCATCCCGGGCGGAGGAGGCGCGGGCAAGGCGTCCTTGGTCTGTCGGCTCTCGCGCGGCGCAGCCGCAAGGGTGGAGGCGGCGAGCCCGGCCAGGAGCACGCCGGCGAGAAAACGCCGCACGAACATATCCAGCGGCTTACGCCCCGTCGCGGGTCGGAGCCTGTCGGCGGGCCCTCGCAGTCCACCTCTTGCGAAATATCACCCCTCATTGTCACCCTGAGTCTGTCGAAGGGCGAGCCACGATCGTGGCCCGTGCTTCGACAAGCTCAGCATGACAGAAGGCGGACGGTTACTTCGGTCTGGTCATCTCCGCGGGGACGACGAAGGCGTCGAAGTCTTCGCTGCTGATGTAGCCCAGAGCCAGGGCGGCCGCCTTGAGCGTGCTGCCGTCGTGATGGGCCTTCTTCGCGATCTCGGCGGACTTGTCGTAGCCGATCTTCGGGGTGAGCGCGGTGACGGTCATCAGCGATTCGGCGAGATACTTGGCGATCACCGGCTCGTTCGCTTCGAGCCCTTCGATCGCGTGCTCGCGGAACATCGTGCACGCGTCCTGCAGCAGGCGGCACGAGTGGAGGAAATTGTAGATCATCACCGGGTTGAAGACGTTGAGCTCGAAGTTGCCCTGCGAGCCGCCGAAGCCGATCGCGACGTCGTTGCCGAAGACCTGCACGCAGACCATCGTCATCGCTTCCGATTGCGTCGGGTTCACCTTGCCCGGCATGATCGACGAACCCGGCTCGTTCTCCGGCAGGATCAGCTCGCCGATGCCGGCGCGCGGACCCGATGCGAGCCAGCGAACGTCGTTGGCGATCTTCATCAGCGACGCGGCCAGCGTCTTGAGCGCGCCCGACGCGAAGACGACCTCGTCGTGCGAGGCCAGCGCGGCGAATTTGTTCGGATGCGAGCGGAACGGCATCCCGGTCAGCTCGGAGATCTTCTTGGCGGCGCGCTCGGCGAACTCGGGATGCGCGTTGAGGCCCGTGCCGACGGCGGTTCCACCGATCGCGAGATCGTACAGGTCGTCGAGCGCCAGACGGCAGCGCTTCAGATCGCGGTCGAGCTGGCTGACGTAGCCGGAGAACTCCTGGCCGAGCGTCAGCGGCGTCGCATCCTGCAGGTGCGTGCGTCCGACCTTGACGATGTTCGCCCACTGCTTCGCTTTCGCGTCGAGCGCATCGCGCAGCGCTTCGACGGCCGGAAGCATCTTGACCATCGCCTCCGCCGCGGCCATGTGCATCGCGGTCGGAAACGTGTCGTTCGAGGACTGCGACATGTTGACGTGATCGTTCGGATGAACCGGCTTCTTCGATCCCATCTCGCCGCCCGCGATCTCGATCGCGCGGTTCGAGATGACCTCGTTCACGTTCATGTTCGTCTGCGTCCCGGAACCGGTCTGCCAGACGCGCAGCGGAAAATGATCCTGCAGCTTCCCGGCGATCACCTCGTCGGCCGCTTGCGCGATCAGCTTCGTCTTCTCTTCGTCGAGCTTGCCGAGATCGCGATTGACGAGCGCGGCCGCCTTCTTGAGAACTGCCATCGCGCGGATGATCTCGCGCGGCATCACGTCGCGCGGCGTCGCATCGTCGCCGATGTCGAAGTGGATGAGCGAGCGCGCTGATTGCGCGCCGTAATATTTGTCGGCGGGGACGTCGATTTTGCCCATCGAGTCGGTCTCGATCCGGGTCTGCGTCGCGGCGCCGTTCGTCTGCGTGGAGGCCATAGCAGGTGGAGGTTTCGGCGCAGGCCTCCCGAGGCACTCCGCGAGAAAGGTCGCATCGACTGCCGTCAGGGTCGAATGGCCCTCCGGATTGTCTGCGGAGCGGCCCTAGGTGGAGGGCAAGGCGAGCCGTATACTGGTGAAAACGTCCCGCAAGGAGCGTCGACCATGCGTCCATTGCGCCACCTCGTTACCGCCCTCGCGCTCGCCGGATCGCTTACGACTCCGGCTCTTGCCGTCGTGCCGGACGCGAGCCCGGCGCCGGTCCCGGCGAGCGCGGCGCCGGCCGGTGCGACGCCCGACGCGGCGCTCATCCTCGATACCGCGCGCGGCAAGGTCGCCGCGGGGAACACGAAGGGGGCGATCGACGGCCTCGCGCCCTACGTCGCCGCGCATCCTGGGGACACCGCCGCGGGGCGCCTGCTGGGCGACTTGTACTTCCGCGTCCCCGATTTTGCCCGGGCGGAGAAGGTGTGGAAGGCGATTGTCTCCCTCTCGCCCGACGACCGCGAGACGCACAGCCGGCTCGGCTCGCTCTACGCCGTGCAAGACCGCGTGAACGACGCGATTCTCGAGTTCCAGAAGAGCCTGCCGAGCCGCAGCGGGTACGCCGGCCTGGTGATGATCCACAAGCGCGCGGGCGATCTGCAGCAATACCTCGGGAACCTGCAGTACGCGACCGAGAAGGCTCCGTTCGAAGCCGGCGCTTGGACGGAACTCGGTCAGGCCCGCCGCTCGCTGCGCCAATACGACGCCGCGCTCGTCGCGTTCACTCGGGTCGTCGGGATCCGACCGGGGTCGTGCTCGGCGCGGGTCGATCTCGCGAACGTGCTGGTCGATCTGCGTCGCGTCGATCCCGCGATCGTGCATCTGAAAGCGTGCCTGCAGAACGACGCCTTCTTCTACCCGGCGGTGGTCAATCTCGGCGAGGCCTACCTGGAGAAGGGCGACGCGACCACCGCACGCCCCTACCTCGATCGTGCGCTCGCCCTCCGTGCAGAAGGAACGGAAGCGCTCGTTGACATCGGCTACGTCTACGACATGCAAGGCGATTGGAAGACGGCGATCGTCTACTACAACCGCGCCATCCGGTCCGACCCGATGCGGCCCGAAGCGTATATCGACCTCGGCTACGACTACAACGAGCACCGCTTGTTCCCGCTCGCCGAAGCCGCGTTCATCAAGGGGATCAGCGTGGCCGCCGACGACGGGCGCCTGCACTATCTCCTGGCGGTCACGTACAACCTGCAGGGGAAGATCCGCCTGGCGCGGGTCGAGTACCAGCGCGCGATCGCTTCCGAAGAGCCTGACGTCGCTCGTGCGGCGCAAGCCGAGTTGGCGCTGCTGCCGCCGTCGTAATCGTAACGGAACGGTAAAGCGGATTGTAAACGGCGTGTAAGCACGCCGTTTTGTTTGTGTACCACAGGTATCCCTAAGGTCGGGTGCCTGGTAGGATGAGACGTTCGCTTGCGCGCCTTTCGCGCCGGCGCATTCTGCACGTCTTGAGGTGTTCCGATGCGTAACCTTGCGGGGGCGTCGCTCGTCGTTCTTGCGCTCGCCCTTCCCGGGCTTGCGCTCGCGGAGCCCAATCCTTCTGTGACCAAACCTCGCCCGAACGTAACGCTCAAGCTGACCGGCTCGCTGGTGAGCCGCAACCCGGGCGGTGGGGTCAAGCTCACCCCGATCGAAGGCATTTCGTCCAAACCGGGCGACGAGCTCGAGTACGACATCGCGGCAACCAACGTCGGTACCGTGCCGGCGCTGCAATTCAAAGCGGTTGCGCCGATCCCGGCCGGCACCGCGTACGTGCACGGTTCGGCGAAGGCGCCTCGAGCGCGCGCCGAGTTCTCGCTCGACGGCGGCAAGACGTGGTCGGCGAGTCCGACCGTCACCGTCAAGGCGCCCAACGGAATCACCGTCGTCAAGAAGGCGGATCCCTCGCTCTACACGACGATCCGCTTCGTGACCGACGGAGCGATCGCACCGCACGGAACGCTGCAATACGCCTACGAGGTGCGCGTCAAATGACGACCGCCTCATCGATGCAGACCCTGCTGCGCGCGAGCGCCGCAGTGGTCGCCCCCATGGCGCTCGGCCTGATGCTTGCCTCCGGCGCTCCAGCCGGCGCCGCGACGTCCAGCGGTACGACGATCACCAACACCGCGACCGCCACGTACACCGACGGAACGAACCCCTACACGTCGCAGTCGAACACGGTCACGACGACGGTGCAGAACGTCCCGGCGCTCACGATCGCGCCGCCGCAGGGAACGCCGGGCAACAATCCGGTCAGCCCGGCTCAGCAGGTCACCGACACCTTCACCCTCACGAACGTCGGAAACGGTCCCGGGTTCTTCCAGCTGACGGGCGCGCTCGGCACCGCTGAGGGCGTGACCGCTGGGAACGGAACCTTCAACAACTTCATCGTCAACGTTCCGGGCCAGCCCACGCAGACGCTGACTACGGTCGCCGCCGTCAACACCTACTTGGCTACGGGCAACGCGGGCGGACCGTTCACGGTTCCGCAAGCCGTCGGAGCACCGACCGCGGCGAACCAGATCACGATCGGCGTTCAATACACGGCGACCAACGTCGCCGTCGGCACGATCACGACGCTGATGACGCCGACCATCACCCAGCCGATCGCCGGGACCGCGCCGGCGGTGACGTCGAGCACCGTCGTCGGCCAGTACAACGACACGGTCACCCAAGACGCGCGCATCGACGTCCAGAAGCTCGCCGTCGTGGGCGGAACGCCGCTCGTGCCGACGATCACCTACACCGTGCGCTTCAACAACGGCGGCGCGCGCGACGCGTTCCCAGTCGTGCGGAACGGTCTTCCGGCGGGCGCGGGCATCACCGGCCCCGGCTTGATCTTCACCGACCACGTGCCGCAGTTCCCGGTCGGCACGAACCTCACGCTGAGCGGTACGCCGTCCTTCGTGACGCAGCCGGCTGGCGCGACGTTCATCTACTCGGTCGACGGCGTCACCTGGACGACGTCGGCCGCGGGCGCGGTGTACGTCGGCGTGTTCGTTCCCTCGGCCGCGCTCAAGTCGCAGGGCGGCGCGTCGTTCGGCACCAACCCCGGCTCGTCGCAGAACAGCGTGACCGCACCGCAGGCCGCCCTCTCGTTCACCTTCGTGGTGAGCGGGTCGACCGCGAGCGGCTCGGCCAACGCGACCGCGACGACCAACGTCGCGAACTCGCTGTACGGCGACAACGCGGGCTACATCGAAGGCCCGGCAGTCACGCCGTTCACGACGACGAACACCGGAAACCCGGGCACGTCCGCGTCGAGCACGGCGGTCGCCAACGCCAACGGCAACCTGACCGGGTCGGGCTTCATCAACTCGGCGGCCGCTCCCGGGAGCTTCGCCGTACTGAACGGCCCGAGCGGCTTCCCGGGTGCCGTCGGACAGACGAACAACAACGACGACTACAGCGCGGCCTCGTACGTTCCGGCGACCTTCAGTGCCGCGGCGAACGGATCGACCGTGTCGGTGCCCGGCGCTTCGGCGGCGATCACCTTCGCCAACACGATCAGCAACTCGTCGAACCAGTTCGACACGTACAACCTGACGACGTCGACGCTCTCGGCGAACCTGAGCGGCAACGCGCTGCCGGCCGGCTGGGCCGTGACCTTCAAGAGCACCGGTCAAGCCGCGAGCGGCGGCTGTTCGGTGGTAGCGGCCGGAACCGTCATCACCAGCGTCTGCGTCCCCTCGGGCGGTACGCAAAACTACCAGACGGTGATGACGCCGCCGGCGGGCGCGACGTCGTTCAACGTCTTCACGCCGTACGGCGTGTCGGTGAAGGCGACGTCGACGAACGACGGTTCGGGCAACACGAACAACTTCACCAACGACGAGTTCTTCGTGGGCGGCTTCGTCAAGATGACGAAGACGCAGGACGTCGCCTCCGGGCAGCCGTGCGCGACGGCGTCGATCTACACCAGCAACGCCGTCGTCGCGGACCCCGGCGACTGCGTGCGCTACACGGTGACCTACCTCAACGTCGCGCCGTCGGGCGGGACCAGCAACGTCACGCTCAACGCGTCGACGGTGGTGATCACCGAAGACGGCGCGGGCTCCGGCAGCACCAACAGCGTCGCCTACACCAACAACTGGGCGGCGAACTCGAACGGGCTCTACGCAGTCCCGGTGGATTCGACGGGCGGAACGCTCGGCGGTTACAACCCCGGTCCGGGTGCGGCCGGCTCGAGCAAGTTTACCGACACCATCGCGTCCCTCGTGGCAGGTGCGACGGGGAACGTGGTGTTCAAAGTCCAGATCAAGTAACCACGGAATGCCGTCGGGAGTGGTCGCGCGCCTCGGGCGCACGATGGGTCTCGCCGCGTCGCTGTTCGCACTTGCGGCAGCGTCCGGCGAGGCTACTCCCGCGGGCACGGTCATCACGAACACGGTGACCGCGACCTACAACGATCCCGGCGGACACGGGTACGGAACGCAATCGAATGCCGTCACGGCGACGATCGCCCAAGTCGGGGCGATCGCCGTCACGCCGAAAGAACCGGCGGTCGATCCCCTCGCCGAGGGCTATCCGCTCGGAACGCCGATCACTCGCGTCTTCACCATCACGAACGCCGGCAACGCGGCCGACGCGTACACGATCGCCGCAGCGGCGACCGGAGCGGGATCGATCACCTCGATCGGGTTCCTTACCTCTGCCGGCGTCGTTCCGGTGACCGTCGGCACGACGACCTCGCCGACGATCCCGGCCGGCGGTTCGATCCGTGTCCAGCTCGTCATCGCGACCGCGGGCACCGCGGTCGGCACGACGTTCCCCGTCATGGTGACGGCGCGGTCGACGAACGCGACGTCGGCTAACGGTCCGGTCAGCGATCAGGGACGCGAGTGGGCGATCTCCCAAGCGATCGCGTCCATCGCTGGGCCGACCGGTCCGACGACCCGCGTCACCAAACTGGTGAACCACGTGCGCACGCATCCCGGCGCGGCGGGCGAGACCGTGCACTATGAGATCTCGTTCAAGAACTACGGCGGCTCGCCGGCGACGAACGTCGTTTTGGTCGACAACGTTCCGCCCGGTCTGACCGCGCTGCTGCCAACGGTGTCACTGAACGGCGTCAACGCCGCGTCGAGCGCGACGCTGAGCGGGCAAGTGCTGAGCGTCAAAATCGGCACGCTCGCGGCCGGCGCGACGGACGTCCTCACGTTCGATGCGACCGTGCTCACCGGAAACATCGCCGGCGCGTCCTTCGTCAACGTTGCGACGCTGCAGGCCGACGGGATCGCGCAAGTCGTCACGACGCCGGCCAGCGTCCTCATCGGCATCGCCAATATCGCGTACGACGGGTACGCCGGCGCGAACTCACCGGTCGGCGGTGCGGTGCTGACCCTGCTCGATCCGGTGACGAAGAAGCCGATCGTGCTGCCGCACGTGCTCGACGGCTCCGCGCTCACTCGCTCACCGCAGCAAATGATCGGCGTTCCGGCCGCGGGCTTGCCGCCGAACAACGCGAACGTCAACGGCTTCACCACCGGCGCCGACGGTGCGTACAGCTTCGTCTTCGAGCAGAGCCAGCTCGGTACGGCGGCGCGGCCCGCGGTCTACGATCTCGTCATCGCGGCGCCCGGCTATCGCAACCGCAACATCGAGGTGACGATCAGTCCGGATCCCTCGGGCATGCTGTACAACGCGCAGCTGCGCGAACTGGACCAGCAGATGCTCGCCGTTCCGGGCGGGTTCGCGCTCACCGCGAACAGCGTCTCGCTCTCCAACGTCTTCGGGCTGCTCGGCAACCTGCCGCTCTTCGCCCCGCATCCGGTCGCGGTGACGAAGACCGTCGACCGCGACGTTGCATCGGGCGGCGACAAGCTCGTCTACACGGTGCAGGTCGGTTCGGGCGGTCCGGCGCTCGGCGCGACCAAGGTCGTCGACACGCTGCCCGCCGGCGTCGTCTACGCGCCCGGCACGTCGCGCGTCGACAACGTTGCCGTCGAACCGGTGCGCGCGGGTCGCACGCTCACCTGGACGTTCGCGAACCTCACCGCATCGCACACGATCACCTACGCGTGCGTCGTCATGCCCAATGCGACGGAGAACGCGTCGCTGGTCAACGTGGTCGACGTCGACGCGCTCGCCGGAGCGACGCACGTCGGCGCCTCGGCGACCGCCGAGACGCGCGTCGTGCCGGGCGCTCTCGGAAACCGCATCGTGATCACCGGCCGCGTGTTCGCCGACGCGCGCCGCACCGGCCATTTCCGCGAAGGCGACAGCGGCGTCGCCGGCGTGCGGATCTACCTCGAGGACGGCTCGTCGGTCCAAACCGACAAATACGGCCGCTTCACGTTCCCCTCCGTGCACCCGGGCCAGCACGTGCTGCGCGTCGACCCGACGACGCTTCCGCTCACCGTGCGGGCGTACGACGATCGCCGGTACGACAGCAGCCGCAGCCTCGTACGGCTCGTGCACGGCGTGTTCGACGCGGGCTTGATGCAAGACGTGAACTTCGCGCTGGAGCCGCTGCCATGATCGGGCGCGGCCGTCTCCAGCGATTGGGCGTCGCCTTCGCGATCGCCGGGCTGTTCCTCTCGACGGTCGATGTCAACGTGGCCGGCGAGATCACGGGCGCATACGCTGCGGAAGGAGCGGCGCAGCCGGCATCGTCCGGCGATCCGCAGGCCTCGCCCCAGCCGTCGCTGCAGTCGGCCGACGCGCCCGGCCCGCAAGCCGGTGACCTCACCCACCTCACCTTTACGGCAACCGACGGGCTCGCCGCATCGCTGATCGGCCCCGCGGACGATGCCGTCGCCGACGGGCTCACGACATCGGTCGAGGTCGCGACCGTCGCCGGAGCGGGCGTCGAGTTGAAGGTTGGCGCGGACGTCGTTCCGTTCTCGCACATCGGCCGCCGCACCGTGAACAACAAGACCGGCGAAACGCGCTACGTCTACTACGGCGTCGCCTTCGAACCGGGGCCCAACACGATCGCGCTCACGCCGCTCGGGACGAACGGCGCGCGAGGAGAGACGACCGTGCACCAGGTTTTCGGGCCGGGCCGCCCAGTGCGCCTCACCATTGACACGAGCGGTCCGCTGCGCGCCGACGGAACGAGCGAAGACCGCGTGCGGATCGCCGGCACCGACGCGTGGGGACACCATGCGAATGCCGGCAGCCGCGTGCAACTGATGCTCGTCTCCGGCGACGCGCGGCTCGAACGCCTCAAAGATGCGCCGTCGCCGGACTCCGCCTCACCCGTGCCGCTGGCGTCGTCGTCACCGCAATCGGATCCGCAGGCCTCGCTCGCGATTCGCCAGTCGGTCGACGTACCGCTCGGCGGCGACGGCACGGCGATCGTCAAGCTGATCCCGGGGCTGACGCCCGGCGATCTCGTGCTGCGCGCGCAATCGGGCGAGATCGCGCACGAGACCCGCGTCTTCCTCGCGCCGAACCTGCGCACGCCGTTCGTGACCGGCCTCGTGACCGGCGGTGCCGGCGCGGTTCCGGGTCTGCCGAATCAGTCCGACGGTGAACCGAACGGCACGAACTCGCGCCGCGGCCGCATCGCGGTGTTCGGAACGGGCGCGCTCGGCAAATCGCTCGCGACGTTCGCGTACGACACGGGCGATCGGCTGCAGCGCAGCCCGGCATACGGAGGCGCGTACGACGGCAATCCCGACGACCGGCCGTACATGGTCACCGGCGATGCGAGCAGCCGGCGCGACGACGCGCTCTCACGCGACCACCTCTACGCTCGGCTCGACAGCGGCCGCATGACGGCGCAGTGGGGTGAGTTCCGCGCGCGAACCACCGGTGAGGGCACGCTGGGCGGTTTCGATCAGCTCGTCGACGGCGTACGGCTCGACCTCAACGGACAGACGCGGCGCTTGAACGTGTTCGCGGCGCGCAACGACATCGGGTACGACCGGCGCGTCTTCGCGCCGAACGGTCTGGCGAACGGTATCGTCCTGCGCTCGAACATCGTCGTCGGCTCGGAAGTCATCATCCTCGCCACGATCGACGCGCGCACCGGTGCGATCGTCAACCAGACGCCGCTCACCCGCGGCGTCGATTACTCGATCGAGTACACGACGGGTCAGCTCCGCTTCATCGAGATCCCGCTCCCGTTCGACGAAGCCTTCAACCCGCATCAGATCGTGCTGACGTACGAGTTCGCCGCGCCCGGAAACGCCGCGCTCACCGCCGGCGGCCGGTTCGAGACGACGTTCGGCGCCAATCACAACCTGCGCTTCGGCGCGGGATACGTGAACGACACGACCGGCGCCGGCAACGTCACGCTGGCCAGCCAAGACCTCAGCGGCAAGATCAACGGCGGCTCGTGGTCGATCGCGCACGCCTCCAGCCGCGGCGCGCTGCTCTCACCGGCCTCCATCGATTCGGCGCTCGCCGGCAGCAGCGGCGAAGCGTGGCATGGTTCGTTCAATCGGGCCTTCGGAGCGGACCGGCTCGCGCTGCTCGTCGATCGCACCGGCGCCGGCTACAACGACCCGTTCGGCGGCCTCTCCTCGCCGGGGTTGCTCAACGAGCGGCTCACCTACGCACACAAGTACGCCGGCTCGCAAGGCGAGGTCGCGTTCGACTTCGGTCACCAGGCGAACACCGGAATCGCGGGCGCCGGCAGCCAGCAGACGACCGCGACGCTGCGCACGCGGCGGGCGCTGACCAAACGCTTCGCGGTGACCGCGTCGCTCGAGCGGCGGATCGCATCGTCGGACGGCGGACCCTCGCCGGCGCTTGCGCTGCCGACGCCGGCGCCCGGCACGACCGCGGCGCCGTTCGCGTACTTGCCGCTGCCGACGCAGGCGTCGACGCAGGCGGCCGTCGGCATCGAATGGCGCGCGACCAAAACGGCGAGCCTGAGCGTGAACCGGCTGCAGACGCTCGCCGGCAGCAACGACGTGCAGCCCACGCAGACCGACGCGCAGCTGACCGTCGACCTCGGCAAGAGCGGTCACGCGTTCCTGCGCGAGCGCTGGAGCGCCGCGCCCGTGCAGAGTTTCGCCGCGGCGACGCAGGCATACACGGCGCTCACCGGGGGCGAGCGCTCGACCGAATTCGGGTTCTCACGCGAGGTCGGCCGCTCGACCTCGGTCGACTCGTCGTGGACGATCGAGCACGGCGCGAACGGCGCCGACGTGTTCGCGACGATGGGCGTGCGCGAGCGCCTCAAGATCGGCAAGCTGATTGCCGGCGATGCGTTCATGCAGCACGGCACCGCCGCGGGCAACGTCGCGTCGAACGCCGGCTTCAACCTGTACGGTCTCTCGCTGAGCTACGCCGACCAGGCGCAACGCTTCCGGGCGAGCGGATCGGTGCAGACGCGGACGGGCACCGGCGCGGGCGTCTCGATTACGCTCGGCGCGATCGGCGCGCTCTCACCCGAGATCTCGCTCTTCGCTTCGGTCAACGACGCACGCGCGGCCGGGTCGAACAGCTCCGACGAACGGATCGGCTTGGCGTGGCGCCCGTCGCGCAGCGACTACGGGGTAACGCTGCTGCAATACGAACAGCAGAACGGAACCTCGAGCTTCAACAACACGCAGACCGGGGTGATCTCGCTCGAACAGGTGCTGCGCGTTCGGACGCGGACCGAGCTCGTGGGCCGATACGCGTACAAGCTCGACGGCGATTCCTACTATGCGGCGCACAGCTCGCTGGCGGCGTTCCGCGCCGACCAAAAAGTCGGCTCGAACCTGGACATCGGCGCCGAGCTCCGCCGCTCGAACGTCCGCGGCATCGCCGGTTCCACCGCCGACGCGGTCGCGGTCGAAGCGGGCATTCGGTTAGGAAATCAGACCCGGCTCGGCGTCGGCTACAACTTCAGCGCGACCGCCGACCCGTCGCTCGCGACGACACCGGCGCACCGCGGCTTCTACACCACGATCACCAGCGTCGTCGATAGGCTGTTCGGATGGGGCAAGCACTAAGCCCGCCGTATTCCCCGGATTCGCGCTAATGGCACGCGACCAGAGTGACGAAACCGGCGGGTGAAACTCCGGATGGCCTTATCCGACCCGATTTCGACCGTCGTGTGGTGCTTCAGTTTCGCGGATCGGTCGTCACGTCGGATGCGGGTCTGCTCGCTTATCGAGAACTCGATGATGCACGTGGACTGACTCCAACGGCCGGTGACCTTCTGGCCGATGTGCGCACGAGGAAGAACGGTCGCCACGCCCTCGTCGGGATGTTGCGTCAATCCGTCTTCGGCAGACTTGCGGGTTATGAAGACGTGAACGACGCGTTGCGCTTACGACACGACCCCGCCATGCGCTGGATCATCGGTGGCAAAGCAACAAAAGGGTGTCGCCGAGACGCCCGGAAACCGCCGGAATCATCGGGCGGCGACTCGAATAGGAGGGTCATGTGGGGAATCCCCGCTTCACTCAATCCAGCCTTAAAGGTGGTGGTATGCGTACCGCTCGTTGCTCATGCGGAAGCGTAGAAATCGAAGCTTTTGGTACCCCCATTACGAGTGTCGTCTGCTATTGCGACTCTTGCCAAAAAGGCTCCCGGCAGATTGAGGCCTTGACTAACGCTGTTCCAATTCTAGGTCCAGATGGTGGAACCGCCTATATTCTTTATCGTAAAGATCGCATAAAATACTCAAAGGGTGCCGAGCTTCTAAAAGGCTATAAGATCGAGGAGAAATCGACTACGAGCCGAGTTG
>JAQBPM010000205.1 GCA_028287525.1 Vulcanimicrobiota bacterium
CCACGCAGCGGCCGTCGGTCGACGTCATCACCGGGCTGATCAAAGCGAATATCCCCTCACGCATCGCGTTCGCCGTCTCCTCGCAGGTCGACTCGCGCACGATCCTCGACATGGGCGGCGCGGAGCGTCTGCTGGGCCGCGGCGACATGCTGTATTTGCCGATCGACGCGCCCAAACCGATCCGCGCGCAAGGCGCGCTCGTCACCGGCGCCGAGATCGAACGGCTGGTCGAGTTCTGGAAGCGTCAGGCCAAGCCCGACGCGTCGAAGGCGATGGAGATCGTCCCGATCCGCGAGGACGACGAGCGCAGCAACGGCGACCGAAAGATCGACGAACTCTGGTACGAAGCGGCGAAGTTCTTGCTCGACGCGCGGGTCGCGAAAGGTGAACCAGGCGTCGGCTCGACGGCGGCCCTGCAGGCGCGCTTCTCGATCGGCCATCCGCGCGCGGTGCGCCTCATGCGCCAGCTCGAAGAGTTCGGCATCGTCGGACCCAACGAGGGGACGAAGCCGCGCGTCGTGGTGATCGAGTCGCTCGGCGATCTCGAACGGATCGCCGACCGCATCGGACGTCCCGCGAACCAGCCCGACCTCTTCGGCAAGTGATCCGCTACCTCGCCGCGGCGTTCGCCTGCGCGATCGCGTATGCGGCGCTCGGCGTCGCCGTCTCGCACGCTCCGCCGTCGGGAATCGACGTGGCGGGACGCGCGCTGCTCGGCGGACCGCCCCACTGGGCCCTTCTGTTCACCGAGTCGTGCAATTGGTACGTGCTCCTCGCGCTCGGCATCGCCGGCATCATCGTCGCGATGTGCGTGCCGGCGTGGCGCGAGCGCATCATCACCTGGCTGCTAACGATGGTGGCCTTCTGGCAAGTCAGCGATGCGTTCAAGATCCTGTTCCGCCGGCCACGGCCGGACTACTGGCGGATCATCCACGAGCCGACGTTCGCGTATTCGAGCGGCCACGCGATGTTCGCGACCATCGTGTACGGCCTATGGGCGTGGTACGTCTGGCGCAGCGATCTGCCGCGCCCGGTTCGCCTCGTCGTCGCGCCGCTGCTGCTGCTGTGGGCGGGCGGGGTCCTCTGGTCGCGCCTCGCGCTCGGCGCCCACTACGTCACCGATCTCATCGGCGGCGTGTTGCTTGGGTGCACCGCGCTCGCGCTCGGGGCCGCCGTTCGCGAGGCACTGCGGAGCAGGCGCAGATGGTCGCGGTCAGGCGCCGGCCGCTAAACGATCACGGCGCAAAGATCAGCGCGGTCACACGACCGCCGGTCGGCGACGGAAAACTGCCCACCGCATTGCCGCCCTCGTCGAAGATATCTATCGCGCCGTCCGCGACGTAGAGCAGCCTGTTGTCGGGATCGAACGCGATGGCGCTCGGGCCTTGCAGCCCAGGAAACGAACCCGGGAGCGCGTGCGCGTTTTCGTTTGCGTCGTACGCTTGTATCGTCGCGCCCGACCAAACGTAGAGCAGCCCGTTCGCCGAGTCGAATGCCGTGGGGCCCACTCCCGAAACGGTCGCGAGGTCACCGCCCACCGTCTGCTGCGAGCCGTCGCCGCCGTACGCGGTGAGGGTTCCATCCTGGTTGCTGAAGTAGAGCCGGTGGTTCTGCGCGTCGTACGTCATCGTTTGCGGAGAGTGTGCATTAGGGAACGCGCCCGCGAGCGGCTGCGGATTGCCGTTCTGATCGAAAGCCTCGATCGCGCCCTGCCCGTCCAGGACATATAAGAAGCCGTTGTCCGGATCGTAGACGCTGTTCCATCCGTGCAGCGTCGCAGGAAATCCCGGCGAAAGCGTATGCAACGTGCCCGACTGATCGTATGCGTTCACGCCGAAAGGTGGGCTGTAGTCCATCAGATAGATGTACCCGTTCGCGGGATCGTACGACATTACGCCGTTGTCGACGATGGTCGGCAAGCCGTTTGCTTTCGCGCCCCCCGTTGCGTCGTAAGTGGTGATGCGCGCCGTGAGGCTGCCCGAATTGTAGGTGAGCGCGTACATCCGTGACCCTAAGCCGACCATCTGCGTCGGACTCAACGAGGCGATACACGTCACGGGAGTCCGTCCCGACGTGGGCTCCGGCGTCGCCGTGCCCGTCAGCGAGATGGAAAAGCTCGCCGCGTGCGAGGTCAGGACGAAGGCATTTGGGGCGGCAGCGGTGGGCGAACCGACGCTGACTTTCGAGGGATCGCTGCTGGTCAACGCGACGGCCGGCGCCCCGGCGCCGAGGATGATGTTACCGTCCCTGTCGACGCCGAACACCGAGACGCTCGCGCTCCCGTTCGGCGGCAGCACGTACCCCGCAGCGGCGAGTGACACGATCGCGACGGAAGCCACGACGCCGCCGAGCGTCAACGCGAGGTTGTTGCTTTGACCGGCAAGTACCGTGAAGGGCACGCTCTGCGCGCTGGAAAGCAGGTTGCCGGTCGCGCCAGGCTGATCGTAGATCGTCAGCGAGACGTCGTAGCTGCCCGGCAACAGTGCGAGGTTGAGCGTGCATTGCGTGCCGGCCAGCGTCGAACTGCAGCCGGTTGACGTCGGGGTGAGGCCAGCGACCTGCGGAAAGCCCGCCGCCGGTGTCGTGCTGCCGTGCGGTGCGACCGTCACGCTCGCGCTTTGCGTCGCGGGTGAGATGTAGGCCGGCCGCCGCGCGTTGCCGCCGGGCCTTGCGGCCGCATGTGGGATGACGATCGTGATGCGTGCGGCCGACGATGTGAGGGCCGAGCCGACGGGCGGGGCGTGCGGCGAGACGTGGCCCCCGACGCCGCAACCGCCAGCAAACACGAAGACGAAGCTCGCGCAGAAAGCGCGAGCGCGGAGGCGCGGCATAGGGCGCTTATGCTGTGGCAGTGCCCAGTCACCTTCGGCGCGACGTTAAGATCCGTAAGAGCCGAGGTCGCGGTGCTTTTCTCCTTCGTCTTTTTGGCGCAAGGCCAAGTCATGATAAATCTCTAAGCAAATTCTAAGGTTCAACCGCCGAGGTTGAGCCCGGGGCCGTGCGCCTAACACGACTCCGGGCTCCGGCGTTGGAGCCGACACACCAGACCCGAGGAGTCCGCATGTACAGAATGTCCTCGCGGCTGGTCGTTACCCTCGCGCTCATCGTCGCTTTCGTCTGCAACGGCATCACTGCCGTA
>JAQBPM010000218.1 GCA_028287525.1 Vulcanimicrobiota bacterium
CGGCCGGCGACCGACGAGAGCGGCTTCGGAGGCACGGAATCGCCAGGGCTTCGTGCCGACACCGCCTGCGGCGATGCGCGCGCTGCGAACCTCGCCGTTCACGATCTCCAGCGCGACACCGACGGACACGAGCGCGAACTCGTATGACGAACGATCGCGGACCTTGAGGTACTGCGTTCGTCGCGCATAGGCGCCGTCGGGTACTTCCACCGCGACGATCAGCTCGCCGGGCATCAACGTGTGTTCGAGGTGAGGCGTGTCCGCCGGCAAACGGTACAGGTCCTCGACGAGGAAGCGCCGCTCCCCGTCGGGACCGCGAGTGCGCACGAGGGCGTCGAGCGCCACAAGCGCCACGGCAAGATCCGATGGGTGCGTCGCTACGCAACGGTCGCTGGTCCCGAAAATGGCGTGGGTCCGATTCTCCCCCTCGATCGCAGCGCATCCGATACCCGGCGCGCGCTTGTTGCACGGTGCGTCCAACGTGCGAAAGTACGGGCATCGCACCCGTTGCAAAAGATTGCCGCCGATCGACGCCATGTTGCGCAGCTGCGGCGATGCGCCTTCCAGCAAGGCTTCGACGATCAACGGCTGCGCCTGCGCGGTGAAAGGATCGGCGGCCACGTCCGACATGCGCGCAAGCGCACCGATGACGAGGCCATCCGGTCCGATCCGGACGTCCCGTAATGGAAGGGCGTTGATGTCGATCAACCGCTCAGGACGTTCGATTTCCTCGCGCATCAGATCGATCAACGTCGTGCCGCCGGCAATATAGCGACCGCCCGCGATCGCGCTCGTGACGGCGTCTTCCTCGCTCTGGACGGCTTGATAGGAAAAGGGGACCATCTCAGCCTCCCTTGGCCGTATCTGCGATCGCTTCTACGATACCTGGATACGCACCGCAACGGCAGATGTTGCCGCTCATCCACGATCGGATCTGGTCCGGCGACGTCGCGTGACCTTCGGCGATGCAGGCGACGCCTGAGAGAATTTGTCCGGCCGTGCAAAAGCCGCACTGGAAGGCTTCGTGTTCGATGAACGCCGCTTGCAAGGGGTGCAAGGACTGGCCGTTTGCGAGACCCTCGATCGTCGTGATGTTCGCCCCCTGGTGCATGACCGCAAGCGTCAGACAAGAAACGATCCGCCGTCCGTCGACCAGGAGCGTGCACGCTCCGCAGGCCCCTTGGTTACAGCCCTTCTTCGTCCCGGTAAGGTCCAGGTGCTCGCGCATCAGGTCGAGCAGCGACGTGCGCGGATCGACGACGGCGCGCTGCAAGCGGCCATTGATCGTCACTTCGATCGGACAACGTACGATCTCTGATATCGGCATGAGGACACATTCTCACTCGTCGCTCGCCTGCACTCAAGCAAAGGTGGCAGGCTGCTGCCCAAACCTCCGTCGTCTCACGGGTAGCGACATGGTAGCATTTTCCTCGCCGAATCATACGGACGGAGTAGTGACCCCGATTCTTCTTTGAAGCCGGCTGCCGACTCGCCTAGCGACGAGAGCGCGCAACACTTCGGAACCGGTGCGTGCGCGTTGCTGCGAGGGCAGCCGGCGATGCAAAGCGCCTGAGCCCCTCGACCACATCCCAGGCGATCTGTTGTTGCCCCGCGACGTTCGGGTGGATGAAGTCGGGCTGGTAGTTCGCGCGGAGGTGGAGGCGCCGATCGCGGTCGAGGTCGATTAGTCTCGCGTTGGCGTTCGCCTGGCTTCGAATGTAGTCAGTAACGCCCCATTGGTCCGCCATCAGCGTCGACGGCGTCAACAGGTAGATTTGCGCGAACGGCGCCGCCGCGTGAGCCGCGTCGATCAGGCTCCGATATGTGCTGCGGAACTCCGCATCGCTGAACGTTCCGCGGCGAATCCGGTCGGCATCGTTGGTACCGACGAAGATGGTGATGATCGTCGCGGATCGCGGCACGTGCGGAGTTTCCATCGCCAACGCACCGCGGGCATCGACTCCGGGAATGCCCAGATCCAGGACGCGAAGGCCCAGACGTTGCGCGACGAGATACGGGAACGCGTCGCGGCCCGGTGCGCCTAGGCCGTAGCCGAACGTGATCGAGTCGCCGATCGCAACGTAGAGCCCGCCTGGGTCGGCTTTGGGCGGCGACGATGCGGCCGCTATGACGCCCATCGATAGAGCGAGCGCCGCAATACAGATCGTCATCACAGCGAACCACGAACTGTGACAAAAATCGTGGTGAGAGGGGACGTGCCAGGGGGTAGGATGACGCTCTTGGCTACGACGCTTGAACCCCGCAGCATCGAACGCGCCTCGCGACGCAGGGCGGTCGCTTGCACGACGTCCGCGCAATCGGCGCACGAGAACCGGCTCGCATTCGCCGATGTGCTGCGGACCGTCGCCATTCTCGGGGTCGTTTTCAATCATTTGGCGTTGGTCAGCGGCATTCACCCGTTCGACCCGCGTGACGACTTCGGTTGCATCGGTGCTTGGGGCGTCAACTGCTTCTTCGTTCTGAGCGGCTTTCTGCTGAGCCGCCCGTATCTCGAGTCTATCTTGGGAAAGCGCCCGTTCCCATCGACACGACTCTTTCTCACCAGGCGATTCTTCCGAATCTATCCGCTCTATGCGTTCGCAGTCGTCGTGAGCGGTTTCGAGGTGGCGATGCACGCGCCTCACGAGTTGCCGTTCGCATCGATCTTGAGCCACCTCACGTTCCTCCACGGGTTTTCCACGGTGGAGGTCTTGTCGCTCAATAGCCCGTTCTGGACGATGGCGGTTGATGCTCAATTCTACATCCTGCTGCCGCTCGGAGCATTCGTGCTCGGCACCGTTGCTCGCACAACAAATCGAGCGTCCGGCACAACGATCATCGTGGGCGCGATAGCGGCATCGATCGCGCTCAGCCTAGCCGTGCGCTGGTACGTCTTCTCCCATCTCTCGGCCTCCATCGTCGGCGATGCGGTGGGTCCGGCGTTCGTTCTCGCGCGGAACGCGGTCGGGATGGGAACGGCCTTCGCGCTCGGGATTCTCCTGGCACTGCTGCAGTTGCTTGGAAAGCAGCCCGGGCGTCTGCTGGCCTCGGGGATGGGGGCCGCCGGGATCGCGTGCCTGCTCTTCCTGGTTTGGTGCGCGCGGGTGTACGGCACCACGCCGGCATACGCGATCGGCTACGACGCACTCGCCGCGGTCTCGGCCGCGCTCATCCTCTTCGGATTCGGCGAAGGCGCGTTCAACGTGGCCGGCATCGTGCGGAGGTCCCGGCGCGTCACGGAAGTCGCGGCGTTGGCGTATGCCGTGTACCTCTTCCATTGGCTGATCATCGATATGGTCAACCACACGGTCGAGAAGGGCGCACACTGGGCCTCGGGGTCGCTCGAGTACTTCGTCGGCCTCACCGTTCCGACGTTGATCGCCACCTACGTCGTTGCGGCCGTGGCGCACCGCTTCGTGGAAAAGCCGTTCCTGACGCTGCGCGATCACAACCGGGAGGCTGCTCCGGCGGACGGAACGGCATCGACGCCGCGAAGCCGAGCCGGCGCAACGAGCAAGGAGAAGGAATACGCTTAGCGCGCGAGGCGCAGCGCTTAGCGGTTCTGGACCATCGCGGCCGTCGTCATTCCGCTGCCCGGTGCGGTCCAGCGGCGGCCGTCGGCGAACGTGATCGCCACGACGGAGCACGAGTCCCCAGCGCGGGTATAGCCGTTGCCGAAGTCGTCGTCGAAGGTGTGCTCGATCGGGACTCCCGTGCTGAAGCGGCCGTGGTCCATCACGACCGTATCCTCTCCGCCGTGCTTCACGTCGAACGTCACGTTGGTCGCGACTGCGTCGGCGGTGTTGGTGAACGTGAGCTGCAGTATGGGATGCTCGCCGGGAGAACCGAACTCGGCGCCGATCGCAGGGTTGTAGAGGTCGCTGACCGCGCAGGTGTTGACGGCAACGGGCGGGTTCGTGACGATGCCCATTTGCGGCGTCGTGAGTGCGCCGGCAGCGGCGATGATCGAAATGAGGTTTTGCATGATGCACGGTATACGCCGCCGCGGCGCCGGCGGATCATGCGCTTTTTTTGATCAGTGATCCGATCTCTCTTGGGCGGCGTACTGCTTGCGGTGCACCGTCCCAGGAGAATCTTCGTGAATCCTCACTTCCAAGCCGCCGCGGCCGCGATGTTGGTCGCAGTCGGGGCACAGTACCTGGTGGTCGACGCGGAAGGCCGCGTCGTCGGCACGCTCGTTACGGACAGCGCCGCGACGTCGCAGATGCGCGTCATCGGCATCACCAAAGCCCCGCGCACGGCGACGCCGCAGCAACCCGATAAGCAAACCGATCGTACGTTCCATCCCGACTATTCCAAAGCGCTGACCCCCGATCAAATGACGGGCGCATGGCAAGCCGAGTTGGACCGGATCAACCCGCCGATCGTGACAGGCGGAGGCTAACGTGATGCTTCCGTTCTTCGGTACCACGGCGATCGTGATCGCCACACTCGCGGCCCCGGCCGCGCCCGCTTCGTCCGACGCGGTTCGAGCCGCACCGCCGGCCGCTGCGGTCACTACCACGACCACCATCGCCGCCGACGCATCGAAACGCCGTGCACGCGAGCAGCAAGCCATCAACACCAAACGGCCCGCTCAGCCGACGGACGAGCAGGCGATCCGTCAGCAGCTCGACCTACGCGTCATCATGCCGCCGCTCAGCGGGGACGGCGGCGGATAAACGGAGGGCCTGCCGTTACACGGCGTTCGGATCGTACGCGATCCGAACGCCGCCGAAGCGCTGGCCTCTGACGTAGACGGGCAGGGCGATGTCGTTGTAGATCTTGCCGGTGTCGCGGGCGTAGGTTTGGCGCAGGAAGGCGCGCGGGCCGCGCGGTCGTTCGAGATCGATTCCGTGATTGCGGAACGTTTCGCGCGATGCGCGTGCCGGAAGACCGAGCGCGCCCGGCAAGCCGACGCGGGCGGCGTTCAGTCCGGTCTTGTCCTCGAAGACGCGTTTGACGCGGTTGTTGGCGAGATCGGTCTCGCGGTTCCCGGTGATGTCGCGCCGTACATTGAGCGGACCCATGATGAAGAACCCGTTGAGGTCGGTGACGCTGGCGAAGATCAGCTTCGGGTCGTGCGCCGCATGGCGATCGCAGATCGCCATCAGTGGTTCGTCGATCAGCTGATCATACTTGGTGCGATACTTCGGGGGATCGAAACCGCTCGGACCGATCCGCGCGACGTTGAAGATCCGCGCGAGCGATTTCACGTCGGCGCCGGACACTTCGACGTACTGCGTATCGAAGAGATCTTCGAGCCGCACGCGCCGTTCGTCGAGCGCACCTTCGAGCGATCGCTCGACGTCGGCTGCGAATGCGTCGCCCCAGGCGAGGACCCGTTCGAAAAACGTTCCGAGCGCGTACCTGCCGGTGATCGCGAAGATGTCGGTGCTGACCTGCGCGAGCTCGAGATCGGTCGCTTTTCCCGAGTAGGCTGCGACCTGCCGGGCGTGGTTGCTCAACCGCTCGACGTTTTCGGAGACGACGTGCAGGGTGGTCGACTGTTCGTCGACCGCCGACGCGATCGCGGTCATCTGCTCCGTCGTGCTGTCGATGATGCGGGTCATCGCGGTGAGGTCGTCGCGAACCGACCCCGA
>JAQBPM010000219.1 GCA_028287525.1 Vulcanimicrobiota bacterium
AGACCGATTACTTTGATCGTCGCTGCATGTTCGGGCACGAACCGTTTCGCATCAGCCATCGTCGTGTGTTCCTCGGGGAAGAGGGGGAGCATCGGGGGAGGGGACTTAGTTCCAGATCGAGGTGAACCAGGTCCAGAGCTTGGCGAGTGGACCGCCGCCCTGACCGTTGAGGTGCGGCGCTTGCTCGCCGCGTGGACCGAAGAGTACCAGACCGACCGCCGTCGCGTACTGGGGCTGGCGCACAGTGTCGGTGAGGCCCGCAATGGTGGAGGGGATGCCGATGCGCACCGGCAGGCCGAACACGTCCGCGGCCGTCGTCTCGATGCCGCGCAGGTGCGCGCCGCCGCCGGTGATGACGACCTCGCTGAGCACTTGATCGCGCGCCATGCGCTCGACGATGTTTGCCTTGGCCAAGCGAAAGATTTCGAGCACGCGCGGCAGCACGATGCTGCGCAGCTGTGACGACGTGACCTCGCGCGTGCTGCGGCCGTCGAGCGTCTTCACCTGAAACGTCTGCTCCGCCTCGTCGGGCCGCATCAGCCCCGAACCGTACGTGCGCTTCACGTTCTCGGCTTCGGCGAACGTCGTCTTGAGCCCGAGCGCGATGTCGTTGGTGAGAATGTTGCCGCCGACCGGAATCGTTGCCGAGTGCACGACGCCGCCGTCGGCGAACACCGCGATGTCGGTCGTTCCGCCGCCGATGTCGAGCAGCACGACGCCGACCTGTTTTTCCTCGGGCAGCAGCGTCGCGGCGGACGAAGCGAGCGGCTCGAAAACGATCCCCGCCGTCTCGAGCCCGGCGCGATGCACGCATTTGAGCACGTTGGAGATGAACGTCGAACCGCCGGTGACGATGTGCGTGTCGACTTCGAGCCGGCCGCCGCTCATCCCGATCGGGTCGGTGATCCCGTCCTGCCCGTCGATCGTGTAGTGGCGCGGCAGCGCGTGGACGATTTGGCGATCGGCAGCGACGTTGATGATCTTCGAGGCGTCGACCACGCGCTTCACGTCGGCGTGGATCACCTCGCGGTCCTCGCCGGTCACCGCCACCACGCCGCGGTTGTTCGTCGACTGCATGTGTTCGCCGGTGACCCCGACGTACACGTGCGAGACGTGCACGCCCGCCATGCGTTCGGCCTTTTCGGTCGCCGCTTCGATCGCTCGGACGGTCTCTTCGAGATCGGTGACGACCCCTTTGCGCATCCCGGTCGACGGTGCTTCGCCGACTCCGAGAATTTCGAGCCCGTCGGGCCCCGACGAGGCGATGACGGCACACGTTTTCGTGGTGCCGATGTCCAGGCCGGCGATCGTCTCGCCCCTAGCCATTCATCCCCGCCTTCACTTGCACCACCATATATTGTGGCCCGATAGGCGGATACCTACAAAATCGTCCACAGTCATCCACAGATCGCTCCCCATCCCCGGTGGAGAAACGTCAGCGAAATTCGACCGTCGGGGTCGCGGGTGCCCGCAGGTCCACCGCACGGATCGGTCGCCGGGAGCCGACCCCCGCCCGGACCGGCCCGACCAGCGCGGCCTTCTTGGCGAGATCCGCGTCCTCCCCGAAGCGAAGGGTCACCCCGGTCACATCGACCGCTTCGAGGCCGCCCCACCGATCGCGCCGCACTATTCGAACCGCCAGGCTGGCGTCGGCCAAAATCTTGGCATCGTCGAGCAAGCGCGCGATCTCCGGGTCGGCGAGGCGTCCGCCCGGCTGGGCGAGGACGACCTTGCCCGCATCGATGAGCGCGGCCGTCGCGACCGCGCAGCCGTTTTGCAGAACGCGCGCCGTCGCGTCGATCGTCACCACACGAGCACCGGCCCGCACGCAGCCGGTCGGCCGTCGCATCGTCGCACCGATTTCGAGAAACGGCTGCGGAAATTGGCCGCGGTGCACGGTCGCCGTCTCGACGTACGGAATCGCTTCGATGCGGTGCGCGATCGCCCACGGGTTGAGCAGCCACACGTTCGCGCGAGACGGTACTGCGGCGGCCGATCTCACCTCGCCGCGCGACACCGGTGAGCCGAGCGGAACGTCGATCCCGACGCGCGCGATCTGGAACCACGGCGACTGCGCCAGCCACACGCCGCCCCAGATCAGCAGCGCGGCCGCGAGTATGGCGAGTATCCAGAACGGCCGAACGCGCGCGGCGAGCGACGGCTTCCGGCGCCGCTGCAGAACGCGCGGACGCGCGCCGGTCTTCACGCGAGCACGTAGCGCTCGATCGCCTCGGCGACGCCGTCGTGCGCGACGTCGGCGACCACCGCGTCGGCGCGGGCCAGCAGTTCGGGCGGCCCGGAACCCATCGCGACGCCAATCGCGGCGGCATCGAGCAGCGGCACGTCGTTCCACGCATCGCCGACGGCGAGCGTCGCATCCAGGCCGACGCCGCAGCGATCGGCGACGAACGCGAGCGCCTCGCCTTTGTTGACGTGCGGGTCGATCACTTCGACGAAATCGACGTGACTGCGGGTGAGGTACGCTCGCTCGCCGAGCAACGCGCGCAGCGCGACGAGGTGCTGCTCGGAGGCGTCCGGGTCGTCGACGAGCACGATCTTGATGCTGGGGCGATCCGCGAACGCCGCGCGCAGCGACGGGACGACGACCGGTTCGACGCGGGCCAAATCCGTGTACCGCTTGCTGAAGCGGTTGATCGCCTCGACGTACAGCGTGTCGTCCGCATAGCACTGCGCGTGCACGCCGTGCGCGTGGGCCCAATCGAGGACCTCGGCCGTTACGTCCGGCCGGAGGGCCACCTGCCGAAGCGTCGCACCGGTTGCGACGTCGAAGATCGCCGCACCTTGATAGCACACGATCGGCCCGGTGATCCCGAGTTCCAGCGCGTAGGGACGCGCGGCGGCGAACATGCGCCCCGTCACGATCGTGACGGCGACGCCCCGCCGCTGCGCCTCGGCCACGGCTTCTCGCACGCGCGGGCGCACCACGAGGTCTTCGCCGACCAGCGTCCCATCGAGATCGAGTGCGACCAAGCGGATCGGCGTCGTCGAGAGCATCTCGGACGGCCGTGTTCGACGCCGCCGGGCGCGTTACATTGGCGCGTGCTAGGGA
>JAQBPM010000245.1 GCA_028287525.1 Vulcanimicrobiota bacterium
ACACGCACCAGGTGCTGGCCTACGTCGGCCGCGGTGAAGATCATCATCTGATCGGCGGACCGGCGCTCACGGGGCTGACTCACCGTGCCATGGCGACCGGGCTCGCCTTCACCGCGCGCACCCGGGAAGAGATCGGCTGCCCCGTCCCGGGGTGCCCGCTCACCTCGGTCTCGATCGCGCCGTTCGTGGTGCGCGGCCAGGTCGTCGGCGCGTTGAAGCTCTATCGCGCCGGGACGCCGATCGCCGAGGACGACGAAAAGGTCGCCGTCGGCATCGCGCGCGTCTTTTCCACCTCGCTCGAAGTCGCCGAGCTCGACGCGCGCTCGGCACTGGTGACGCAGGCCGAGCTCGACGCGCTGCGGGCGCGCGTCTCGCCGCATTTCCTGTTCAACACACTGACCACGATCGCCGCGCTCACCCGCACCGATCCCGAACGCGCGCACGATCTCGTGATCGACTTCGCCGAATATTTTCGCGATTCGCTGGCGCACCACGCCGAGTTCGTCTCGCTCGACGAAGAGCTCGAACACGTGGAGCAATACCTGCGCTTCGAACACGCGCGTTTCGGCGACCGGCTGACGGTCGCGTTCGACGTCGATCCGCGCGCGCGGCTAGCGCTCGTGCCGGTGCTCTCCGTGCAGCCGCTCGTCGAGAACGCGATCGGTCACGGACTCGGCCCGAAGGGCGGCGGCGGAACGGTGCGCATCACGGCGCGTCCCGCCCCGGGAGCGACCGAGATCGCCGTGGTCGACGACGGCGTCGGCTTCATCCCCGGCACGGAGCCGCGCGGCGGAAACGGCATCGGCATGGACAACGTCAACCAGCGCTTGATCAAACTGTTCGGCCCGCAGAGCGCGCTGCGCGTCACCAGCGCCCTCGGCAGCGGCACCACCGTCTCGTTCTACGTCCCGGCCACCGTCCCGGCCGCGGCGCGGTAACGTCCGCTGCGCGTCTTAGTCGTCGACGACGAGCCGCTCGTGCGCAGCGAGCTCGTGTACCTGCTCGGCCGCGTCGCGCCCGAGTTCACCATCACCGAAGCCTCCGACGCGGTCGAAGCGCTGCAGCATCTGGCGGCGTCACCGTACGACGTCGCGTTCGTCGACATCAATTTGCCCGGCCTGAGCGGGCTGGAAGCGACGAAGGTGATCGCGGCGCTGCCGGCGCCGCCGCACGTCGTGTTCGTGACCGCCGACGATTCGCGCGCCGTCGATGCCTTCGAGCTGGCCGCGGTCGACTACGTCGTCAAGCCCGTCTCGCAGGCGCGCCTTGCGCGCACGGTCGAACGCCTGCGCGCGCTGCGCGAGGGCACGGTGCCGGCCGGGGTGGAAGCGCCGCGCCGCGTCGCGCTCGAGGACGGCGAACGCACGCGGCTGGTGAAGGTCGCCGAGATCCGGTACGTGCAGGCGAACGGCCACACGGTGACGGCGCGTATCGGCGATGGCGATCTGCGCTGGAAGGGCTCGCTGGCCGACGCCGCCGAGCGGCTCGAGCCCGCCGGCTTCCTGCGCGTGCACCGCGCGTACCTCGTCAACCCCGAACGGGTCGTCGAGGTCGAGCCGTTCTTCGGCGGTTCGTACCTCCTGCGGGTCGACGACAAGGCGCGCAGCGAGGTCCCGGTCTCGCGCGGTTATCTTCCCGCGGTCCGCAAGGCGCTCGGCTTGTAGCCGAAGCGCCGCGCCTTCAGTCGACGAGTTCGACCGTACCGTTGTTGAACACGCGGAAGCGCGTGTCGTAGGCGTGAGTGTGGTGGTCGATCACGATGCGGCTGTGGACCGAGACGTCGCGGACGCTGCGGCCTTCCCCCAAGTCACGCGGCAGATACGCGCGCACGCGGATCAGCGGAGCGCTGCCGGGGCGCGGCGCGCTCAGCCGCTTCTTCCGTACGAGCTGCTCCACGATCTCGTTTTGCACCGCGGAAGGGAACTCGCGGAACGCCTCGTCCACAATCGGGGCGGCCGCGGCGGCCGGCGGCGGTTCGGGGATGTCGTCAACGTAACGGACGATCGCATCCCAGTCGTCGGCGGCGATGCCGGTGAAGCTGCAGTAGTAGCGGTGGACGACCCGTTGGCGGGATTGCACTACTTCGCCGCGGTCGACCCGCACGCGGGACTTCACGGTCCGCGAACGGATCGCGAAGTCGACGTGGAGCTCCGTTTCGGCGAACCGGACCGGCGAGAAGAAGGCGAGTCCTTGTCGGCAGAGCGTCGTCCCAACGATCGCGACGCGGCCGGCGGCGCTGCTCACGTAACCGTGGAAGTTTCCCTGTCGTGTGCCGGGGGCACCGTTTTCGAACCACGAGGGTTCGCGGCCGCCGCGCAGCTGGTCGAAGATTCCCATCGCTCTTTTCAGTATCGTACAACCGAGCGCCTGACATGCAATCCCGACGCGAAGATTACGCCAGGTTCACCCTTCCTGAACGATCGATGTGACGGGAAACACGCCGATTCACCGCGGAATCACAGGAATTTGTGCCTCGAGCGGACGGCCTGTACGGTAGTGATCGAAGTTCCGCTCGATCAGCGCGAGGACGCGCCGGCCCGGGACCTGGCCCCCGAACCCCGCCACGTGCGGCGTCACGATGGCGTTCGGCAGCGACCAGAGCGGGCTCTCCGGCGGAAGCGGTTCGGGTTGGGTGACGTCGAGGCCGGCGCCGGCGATGCGGCCGGCGGCGAGGGCATCCGCGAGGGCCGCTGAGTCGATCACGCCGCCGCGCGCGATGTTGACGAGCAGGCCGTGGCGCGGCATGGCGGCGAGCGCGGCCGCATCGATCAGGTGCCGCGTCGACGGCGTGAGCGGAACGGCGAGAATCGCCGCGTCGCAGCGGGCGAGCACCGCGTGCAGGTCGTCGATGCGCGCCGATTCGTCGGCGAGCGGACCGGCTTCGCCGCTGCGGGTGACGGCGACGACGCGCGCGCCGAACGCGCGCAGCCGGGTCGCGATCTCACGCCCGATGTTGCCGAAGCCGATGACCGCGACCGTCGCGTCGTTGAGCGTACCGATCCCGCTGGTCACCGACTGGTCCCACGCGCGCGCTTCGGCCTGCCGCTGCATCTGCGGCAATCGACGCAGCAGGGCGAGCAGTAACGTCACCGCGTGTTCGGCCACCGTCGGGCCGTACGAATCGCCGGCGTTGGTGATCGTCACGCCGCGCGGCGCGCCGTGCACTTCGACCGGGTCGTATCCCATCGTCATCAGCTGCAGCCAGCCCAGGCGCGGCGCGCAGCGCTCCAGTTCGTCCACCAGCGCGGCGTCGTAGAAGGCCGGCCAGAGCCACAGAGCGTCGGCGTCGGCGAGTTCGCGGTGCAGCGACGCCGCGTCGCCGACCCCGATGAACTCGATGCCGCGCCGCGCGGCGAGCGCCTCGAGCGGCTGGGTCAGGACGTGGGAGCGAGAGACGACGCGCATCCCGGGCCCCTTCGCCGCAGCGGCTGGGATTTCTTGAACGGCGGCCGAGGGGGACGCCTGGTCCCCCCGTGCGAACCGGCGCGGGATATGTCCTTGGTGTCCTCGCTCTTTGCGACCAGCTCCGTCGAGAAGCTTCGTGAGCTCAGCAAGAGCAAGAGGCTGCGCCGTGCGCTGACCGCCAAAGACCTGGTGGCGATCGGCCTAGGCACCATGATCGGCGGCGGCATCTTCACCACCATCGGGACCGGCGTCAAAGGCGCCGGTCCCGCCGTCATTCTGTCGTACCTGCTGGCCGGCCTGACGTCGTTCTTCGCGGCCCTTTGCTACGCCGAGCTCGGCGCGATGGTCCCGGTCGCCGGAAGCGCGTACACGTACGCCTACGCGACGATGGGGAAGCTCTTCGCCTGGATCATCGGCTTCGCGCTGATCTTCGAGTACGGCATCAGCGCGGCGCCGGTCGCCCAGCAGTTCTCCTCCGCGCTCCAGGACGTGCTCAAGACGGTCGGCTTCGCTCTGCCGGACTGGGCGCAGACCTCGAACCTGTTGATTCACGGCGACTGGTGGCTGCCCGCTTCCTACGACCTCGCGCACTCGCAGTTCGATGTCGTCGGCGCGCTCTTCGTCCTGTTGCTGAGCGTGCTGCTCTCGATCGGGATCCGCGAGTCGGCGACGACCAACAACGTCTTCGTCGTGCTCAAGATCTCCGCGCTGATCGTCTTCATCGTCGCCGGCGCGTTCCTGTTCCACGCGGCGAACCTGCACGATTTCAACCCGCACGGGCTCGGCGCGATCGCGCCGTTCGGCGGGTCGATCGAGTCGGCGCAGCCGTACGGGATCATCCCGATCGCGGCGTACGTCTTTTTCAGCTACATCGGGTTCGACACTGCGACGACGACCGCCGAGGAGTGCAAGAATCCGCAGCGCGACGTTCCGCTGGGCGTGATCGGCGCGCTCGTCATCGGCACCGTCATCTATTGCGCGACGGCGATCGTGCTGGTCGGCGCGATGCCGTGGTCGCAGGTCCCGGCGAAGAACCCGCTCGTCGCCGCGCTGGCGCCGCTCCACTTCCCGGCTCTGAACTGGGTGATCACGATCGGCGTACTGGCCGGTACCACCAGCGTCGCGCTCTCCTCGCTGCTCGGGCAGTCGCGAATCTTCTACGTGATGGCGCGCGACAAGATGCTCCCGCCGGCGGTCGCAAAGATCCATCCGCGCTTCAAGACGCCGATGATCACGACGATGATCACCGGCGTCGCGGTCGCCGTGCTCGCGCTGATCGTGCCGCTCAATCAGCTGCTCAACCTGGTCAACATCGGGACGCTCATCGCGTTCACCGTCGTCTGCGCCGGCGTGCTGTACCTGCGCGCGCGCAAACCCGACATTCCGCGCACCTTCCGGGTCCCGTTCGTCCCGCTCTTCCCGATTCTGGGGATCGTGTTCTCGTTGTTCCTGGCGGTCTTCGGGCTCTCGCGGACGACCTGGATCTGGTTCGCCATCGCGCTCGTCGTCGGCCTGATCTTTTTCTTCAGCTACGGCTACTGGAAGTCCAATCCCGACGAGATCGAGCCGGTCGAAGAGCCCGAGGGTCTCGCCGAGCCGGCCTGATGTACGAGCGGCGCGCGCGACGGGTCGTCTACGAGAATCCGTGGCTGCGGTTCGAAGCGCACGACATCGTGCATCCGACCGGCGCGCCGGGCGTACACGGCGTGGTCGTCACGCCGCCGGCGAGCGCCGCCGTCCTCGTCGAAGGCGCGGACGTGCTGCTGGTGCGGCAGCCGCGGTTTGCGGTCGATGCGATGGTGCTCGAAGTGATCAAGGGCGGCCGCGCGCCGGACGAAGATGCGCTGGAGTGCGCGATTCGCGAATCGCGCGAAGAGGCCGGCGTCGTCGCGGCGCGCTGGGATTCGCTCGGTTCGACGTACGAGATCCCCTCGATCGTGGAGCATCCGGTCGCGCTGTTTCTGGGGCGCGATCTTTCGCGTGCGCCGCTCGCGCCGGAAGAGAACGAGCTCATCGAGATCGTGCGGATGCCATTCGACGATGCGCTGGCCGCGTGCGCGGACGGCCGCATCGACGACGCGGTTACGGCGATCGCGCTGCTGCGCGCGGCGCGGGTACTGCGTGCGCCCCTGTCACCCTGACAGGCTCAGGGTGACAGCGGGGGGTGCGTAGAAGGCGTGCGTCCTCGTGCTGGATACAGGATCCAAGAATCCCGCGGCGTCCCGTCTGGTCTCGGTACCGCAGCTCGTCGTTGACGCGGCCGAGCGGTTCGGGGACGCGCCGTTTCTGACGGCGGCCTCGCCGATCTCGTTTCGCGCCGCGGCACGCGCGGTGTCCCGCGCGGCCGGCTCGATCCACGACCGCGGCGTACGGCCGGGCGAGCGGGTGGTGCTCTCGGCGGAAAATGGGCCGGCAACGGTCCTCGCCTGGCTGGGCGCGATCCACGCCGGTGCGATCCCGGCGGCGATCAACCCGGCCCTCACCGAGCCGGAGATCGCGTACGTCCTCGAAGACCTTCAGCCGCGCCTCGCACTGTTCGATGCGAAGAGCGTCGCCGGCGCGCCGGGTACCGCAGCGGCCGCGCGCGCCGTCGCCGTGGCCGAGATCGCGACGCTGGACCGCGGAGCGCCGGTCCCGCCCCACGCCGCCGATCCGGCCGATGCCGCAGCGATCGTGTACACGTCGGGGACGACGAGCCGGCCGAAGGGCGCGCTGGTCCGCCATCTCGCGTACGTCGGCGCGGGGCAATCGATGCCGGCCTGGATCGGTCTGGGCGCGGGCGAGCGAATCTGGTCGATCTTGCCGTTCTTCCACATCAACGCGCAGGCGTATTCGCTGATGACGGCCCTCGCGAACGGGTACCCGCTCACGATCTCGGAGAAATTTCGCGCGTCGACGTTCTGGCGCGACGCTGCCGGGCTCGGCGTGACCCAAGTCAACGTGATCGGCGCGATGCTGGCGATCCTCGCGCGCCAGCCGGAGGAGATGTTCGTCCCCGGTGCGCTGCGGCTCGTCTACGCCGCGCCCGCGCTCGAGCCGGCGGAGAACCGGCGTTTCGAGGAACGCTTCGGCGTGCGCATCGCCTCGGGATTCGGGATGTCGGAGAACGTGTTCGGCTGCATCGAGAGCGCGACGTCGCGCGCGAAAGCATCGTGCATCGGCCGGCCGCGACAGCATCCGGACGGTTTGATTCACAACGAGCTGCGCATCGTCACGCCCGAAGGAGAAGTTGCCGCCGCCGGGACGGTCGGCGAATTGCAGTTTCGGAACGCGGCCATGACGCCGGGCTACTGGAACGCACCGGAGATCACCGCGCGCACGCTGCGCGACGGCTGGCTGCACACCGGCGATGCCGGCTATCTCGATGCCGACGGCGACGTGGTGCTGGTCGCGCGTTACAAGGAGATGATCCGCCGGCGCGGCGAGAACATCGCGCCCGGCGAGGTGGAAGACGCGCTGCTGCTGCATCCCGGCGTCGCGCAGGCCGCGGTCATCGGTGTGCCGTCGTCGCTCACCGAGGAAGACGTCGTAGCCGCCGTCGTGCGGCGCGCGCCCAGCGAGGTCGACGGCGAAGAATTGCTTGCGTGGTGCGCGGCACGGCTGGCGCCGTACAAGGTGCCGTCGCGCTTCGTTTTCCTCGACGCCTTTCCGCTGACCGCGACGATGCGCGTCGCGAAGGACCGCCTGAAGGGCGAGATCGCGCCGCTTTTGGCGAACGGGGGACCGCATGGACCCTAAACGCGCGCCCTCCGCAGAGATCGCCGGCGTCACGCCGCTGCGCGCCGTGCGCCGTCCGCGTCTCCAGGAAGGGATCGTCGACCAGCTGCGCCGGCTCATCCTCGACGGAGCGCTCGCGGCCGGGACGGTGCTGCGCCAGGAGCACCTCGCCCGCCGCCTCCAAGTCAGCCGCATGCCGCTCCGCGAGGCGCTCATCGTGCTCGAACGGGAAGGCTTGGTGCGGATCGGCCCTTCCGGCGCGGCGTCGGTCGTCTCGCTCGGTGCGCGCGAAGCGCGCGAGATCATGGACATCCGCGAGATGGTCGACGGGTTGGCCGCACGGCTGCTCGCCGAACGCGGTATCCCGCCGGCGCTCGACCGCGAACTCGAAGCGCTGGCGCGCCGCATGCGCGCGATGGCGACCAAGGACAAGCACGCCTACCTCACCGCCAACGCGGACTTTCACGTCAAGATCGTCGAAGCAACGGGTCATGGCCGGCTGCAGCAGATGATCCCGCTGGTGCGGATGTCGTCCGAAGTCGTGTACATCACGATGCAGAACCAAGGCGCGCGCCTGCGGCGCTCGGCGACCGAGCACGCCGCCGTGCTAGCCGCGATCCGCTCCGGCGACGGCGACGCGGCGGAACGCCTGGCCCGCGCGCACGTACGCGCCGCCGCGGCGCATTGGATCGTTCCGGAGACGAACCCGGAAACGGAGGGATAATGCCGTTCATTCACGCCGGCGGCCTGACCGTCCACGTCGACGTCAGCGGACCACACGACGCGCCGCCGATCGTCTTCGCGAACTCGCTCGGCACGAATCTGCACATCTGGGACGCGCAGGCGGCGGCGCTCGCCGATCGCTACCGGATCGTGCGCTACGACATGCGCGGCCACGGCATGACGTCGTTCGCGCCGCCCGGCGAAGACTATGCGATCGCGCAGCTCGCCGACGACCTCGCGGCGCTGCTCGACGCGCTGAGCATCGAGCGCGCCAGCGTCGTCGGGCTCTCGATCGGCGGCATGGTCGCTCAGCGGTTCGCTGCAGCGTATCCGCAGCGCGTCGACGCGCTCGTGCTGTGCGCGACCGGGAACCGCATCGGGACTCCGGACGTGTGGAACGCGCGCATCAAGGCGATCACGACACGCGGGATGAGCGCGATCGTCGAGGGCGTGCTCGATCGCTGGTTCACGCCCGGGACGCATGCCGACCGGCCCGATCTGGTGCGCGGTTTCTCGATGATGCTCAAACGTACGCCCGTTGCGGGCTATGCGGGGTGCTGCCTGGGAATCCGCGACGCCGATCTGCGCGCAGACGATGCGCGGATCACGGCGCGCACTCTCGTCATCTCCGGCGCGGCGGACGTCGTAACGCCGCCGTCCGCGGGCGCCGAGATCCGAGACGCGATCCCGGGTGCACGGTTCGAAGTGATCGACGATGCGGCGCACATGCTGTGTGCGGAACGGCCCGAAGCGCTCGACCGGTTGTTGGGCGGATTCATCGGCGCGACGACGTCGGCTGGGAGTACGCGATGAGTGACGGGAAATACGAGGCCGGGATGCTGGTGCGGCGCACGGTGCTGGGCGAGGAGCACGTCGAACGAGCGGCGGCGTCGTCGACCGAATTCACCGGCGACTTTCAGCGCTACCTCACCGAGAACGTGTGGGGAGCCATCTGGACGCGCCCCGGCCTCGAACGCAAGACGCGGAGCATGCTGACCATCGCGATCACCGCCGCGCTCGGCCGGGTGGAAGAATTGGAGCTGCACGTCCGAGCGACGCGGAATACCGGCGTCTCGCGCGATGAGGTGAAGGAAGTGCTGATGCAGGTCGCCGCGTATGCCGGCGTGCCGGCCGCCAACACCGCGTTCAAGATCGCGGCCGGAGTGTATCGCACGTTCGACGAGGAGAAGAACTAGTGTCCGTGACGTTGCGCGGCGCCGATCCGACGCAGCCGCCGTACGACTACCCCGCGTACAGGAGCACGATCAAGCGTCATCCCAAGCAGCCGCTGATCGCCGCGCCGCGCGAGCTGATCGAAGTTCCGGGCGTCGCGTGCGAGAGCGGCTGGGCCGGGCCCGATATCGTCGACCTCACGCGCCAAAGCGCCGGCGAGCCGCTCGGCGAACGGATCATCGTAGCGGGCCGCGTGCTCGACGAGGACGGCCGTCCCGTGCGCCGGTCGCTGGTCGAACTGTGGCAGGCGAACGCCGCGGGCCGTTACGCGCACGATGCCGACCAGCACGCCGCACCGCTCGATCCGAATTTTCGCGGCGCCGGACAGACGCTGACCGACGACGACGGCGCGTACCGGTTCGTGACGATCAAGCCGGGGGCGTATCCGTGGCGCAATTCCTACAACGCGTGGCGCCCGG
>JAQBPM010000246.1 GCA_028287525.1 Vulcanimicrobiota bacterium
CCAGTACCAATCGGCGAAGAGCACGGTGAACAACCCCAAGAGCGGCAGCGAGAATGCGACGTACGCGTTATTGAACGGTTGACGGCCGCCCCACAGGCCGAACAAGGCAAACATCGGGAAGAGCACGAGCGCGAAGCGCGGCATGCTCATCAGGCTCGACGTCGACATCGGGACGAGGATCGAGAGCGCCATGTAGATCGTATACGAGAGCCGCAGGCGGCGCAGACCCATGAACAACGCCACGACCATCAGCGCGGTGAAAGCGAGTTCCAGACCCTGATTGGCGATCGTCTGCGTGTGCGCGTGCGAGAGTTTCGTGATCGAGTTGCCGATGCTCTCCCACGGCGGCGCGAAATGCCGTCCCCAGTGCTCCTGCACGTGCGAGAACTTCAGCGGGTCGCCGGTGACGACCCAGAGGTAGCCCATGTAGCTGACGAGCCCGAGCGGGACGAGCGCCAGGCCGAGCAACGGCTTCACGATGTCGTCGACCCAGTAGCGGAAGAACTCGAGGCCCCCCTCTTTGGCGGCGATCGCCCACTCGATGAACAGCGGTGCGGCGAGCAGGATCCCCTCCGAGCGCGTCAGCGCGGCGAAGTACCCGAACACGCCCGCCATCACCCAGCGGCGTTCGCGCACGTAGTAGAACGACGCGACGGTCAGAAACAGGAACAGCGACTCGCTGTACACGGCGGAGAAGAAGATCGCGGTCGGAAAGATCGAGACGTAGAACGTCGCGCGGTGCGCGACGTTCCGGTTGTACTGGTGCTCGATCAGCTTGTAGAGGTAGAGCAGGCCCAGGAAGCTGGCGGCGTTCGAGATGATGAGCCCGGCGACGAGGTCCGACCCGGTGAAGGCGCCGACGATCCTGATGAGCGCCGGGTAGAGCGGGAAGAAGGCGAACTCCGTTCCGGAGTAGCCGTTCTTCGCGATGCCGAGGTAGTGCTCGGCGTCCCAGCGTCCCCAGACCGCCAGCAGCGGGTTCGCCGAGGCGGCGTAGTGCACGCCCGGCCGCTGGCCGATCACCATGGCGGCGAGCTCGGCGATGGCCAAGAGCGGCAGCCGCGTCACGATGAACGTCATCGCGACGTCCCGGACCGTTTGATTGCAGCGCGCTGCGACCGTCAGCTTCGCGAGCACGAACGCCGCGACCGCGACCCCCGCCGCGCGGGCCGTACCATGCCCTCCACTCGGTGGAAGGAGCGTTCCCCACAACAGCACCAGCGCCGACCACGAGATGGCGTCGTATTGCATCGCGGTGGCTTCGCTCACGTGGGTCCGGCGCGAGAAATACCGGCCGTAGCCGAGCCACGTGGCGTACGTCGCCGCAACGCCGGTTACCAAGGCAAGCACGAACGTCGCGTCGAGGAACAACGCGCCGTGCGGACGGTTCAGGGCGAGCGCGTACCAGAGGAAGAAGCCGACGCTGAGGCCGGCCGCACCCACCGCGGCGACGGCTGGGAGGCCGACCGCTGCGACGAGCGCGGCGGGCTTCGTGCGTACGCCGTTTCCGACGAAGGCAAGATTCACGGTCGCACCCGTTCCCCGCCACCTGCAGCGGTTGCCTGCATGGATCGGTCGTGCCGGTCGGTAAAAGCCGCCGCACGCCCCAAACCGGAACCGTCAGGGGGCCGAATGGGGTCGGACGGGTCGGACCAACTCGCTTGGGGAGCAGGATCATTCCAAAACGTTTCGATGTGATCGTCGTCGGCGCGGGCAGCGGCGGCTACGCCGCGGCGCGGACCGCCCGCGACCTGGGCGCCAGCGTGGCGCTCGTCGACCGGGGGCCGCTCGGCGGCCTGTGCATCCTGCGCGGCTGCATGCCCTCCAAAACCCTGCTGGCCACGGCCGACTTGCTGCACGACATTCGAACCGCGCGCGAGCTGGCGATCGACGTCGAGGAACCTCGGCTCGACTACCGCGCGCTTGCCGCCCGCAAGCGCGAGCTGGTGCGCGGCTGGGCCGACTATCGGATCGCGGGGATCGAAACGTTTCCGGTGTTTCACGGTGACGCCCAGTTCGAGTCGCCGACCACCCTCCGGGTCGGCGACGAGGTGCTCTACGCGCCGCGCTTCGTGCTCGCCACCGGCAGCGTCACGGCGCCGGCCGTCGTGCCGGGACTCGTCGAGGCGGGCTTCATCGACAGCGACGAAGCGCTCGATCTCGAGGCGCCGCCGAAATCGCTGGTCGTCTTGGGCGGCGGATACGTCGGCAGCGAGCTCGGCCAATTCTTCCATCGCGCAGGAGTACCGACGACGATTCTGATTCGTTCCGGCCACCTGCTCTCGGGCGAGGATCACGACCTCGGGCTCGGCCTCACCGAGTACTTCCGCGAAGAGGGGATCCGCGTCGAGACCGGCGCCCGGGTCGAGCGCGTCACCGTGCGCGACAACGGGATGAAGGTCGTGCACTACGTGCAGAACGGCGCCGAACACAGCGTCGCCGCGCACGAGATCTTCTATGCGCTGGGACGCGTGCCGAACCTCGAGGGGCTCGACTTGGAACGCCTCGGCGTCGTCTCCCATGCCATCACCGGCATAACGGTCGACGACACGCTGCGCACCTCGAACCCGGACATCTTCGCCGTCGGCGACGTGACGGGTCAGTATCCGCTCGTGCATGTCGCGATTCAGCAGGGCGAGATCGCCGGGCGCAACGCCGCGACGGGCGCGCACGAGCGGGTCGACTACCGGCTCACCAAGACGCACACGATCTTCACCGACCCGCAGATCGCGGTCGTCGGCGAGACGGAGCGCGACCTCGAGCGCGACGGCATCCCGTTCCTCAAGGCAACGTATCCGTTCAACGATCACGGAAAGGCCGTCGCGCTCGGCAAGACCAAGGGTTTCGTGAAGATGCTGGCGTCGCCGACCGACGGCAAGATCCTGGGCGCGTCGATCATCGGTCCGGAAGCCTCCGATCTCATCGAACCGCTGATCGTCGCGATGGCGTTCGGCTCGACCGTCCAGGAATACGCGCGCATCCCGCATCTGCATCCGACGCTGGTCGAGATCCTCACCTACCCCGCCGAGGAGATCACCGAACAGCTCCAAACCGCGCCGACCCTCGCCGTCGCAACCTAACCCATGCACGCTGCTCTGGTGCAGTTTAAGCCTCGCAAGGGCGACCTTGCGGCGAATCTCGATGCGATGCGGGAAATCTTCGCGCAACTGGCGGACGGGCCGGTCGAGCTGATCGTCTTTCCGGAAGCGGCGATGACCGGGTACTTCCTCGAAGGTGCCGTGTACGAGCTGGCGTTCGATGCGGCGACGTTCGCCGCGAAGGTCGACGCGCAGTGGCGCGCGGCCGGCGGAACGCGGCCGGTCGACGTCGCGATCGGGTTCTACGAGAACGCGCTGGGGACGTTTCACAACAGCGCGATGTACGTGCGCTGCGGCGGCCCCGACGGCGTGCACATCATCCACGTGCACCGCAAGATGTTCTTGCCGACGTACGGCGTCTTCGATGAAGAGCGCTTCCTCACGCGCGGCCGGCGGCTCTCGGTGTTCGAGACGCCGTTCGGTGCGGCGGCGCTCCTCATCTGCGAAGATGCATGGCACTCGCTGGTGCCGACGGTCGCGGCGCTCAAAGGCGCGCGGCTGCTGATCGTGCCGAGCGCATCACCGGGCCGTGGTATCGGCGGCAACGGCGAGCTCGAAAGCACGACGCGCTGGAAAGCGATCCTCGCTAGCACCGCCGCCGAACACGGCGTCTACGTGCTCTATGCCGGCCTTACCGGATTCGAAGGCGGCAAAGGGATGTCGGGCGGAACCTCCGCGTACTCTCCGCACGGCGACGTGCTGCAATCGCTCGGGCCGCTCGACCCCGGCATCATCCTCGTGCAGCTCGACCCCGCCGAGATCGATCTCGCGCGCGCGACGATACCGCTGCTCGGCGACCTCTCCGCGGTGCTGCCAGACCTGTGGCTCGACGAAGAGATCCCGGTGACGCGCCGGCTGGAGGAACGGGCGTGACGCTGCCGGTGGTGGAAGCGCGGCTCGAAGAGCCGTCGCTGACGATCGACCCTGCGCTGACCGCGCGCTGGCTGGAAGCGTTCCTGCGCGACGAGCTGATCGAGCGGCGCGCGATGGGGCGTGCGGTGCTCGGGCTCTCCGGCGGCATCGACAGCGCGCTCGTTGCGTACTTGTGTGCGCGTGCGCTCGGACCCGAGAACGTGTATGCGATCCGGATGCCGTACAAGGCGTCGAGCTCGTCGTCGCTCACCGACGCGCAGCGGGTCGTCGACGCGCTCGGCATCCACGTCGAGACGATCGAGATCACCGATGCCGTGGACGGCTACCTCAAGCACGTGCCGGACGCCGACGCGCGGCGCAAGGGCAACGTCATGGCGCGCACGCGCATGCTGGTCCTCTTCGACCAGTCGGCGCGCCGCAACGCGCTGCCGGTCGGGACCGGGAACAAAACGGAACGTCTGCTCGGCTATTTCACTTGGCACGCCGACGACACGCCGCCGGTCAACCCGATCGGCGATCTGTTCAAGACGCAGGTGTGGGAGCTCGCGCGCTATCTCGGCGTGCCGACCGAGGTGATCGACAAACCGCCGAGTGCGGATCTCGAAGCGAACCAGACCGACGAAGCCGACATCGGGATCACGTACGCCAAGGCCGACCGCATCCTCAACATGATCCTGCACGGCTACAAGGACGATGCGATCGTCGCGCGCGGCCACACGCTCGCTGAAGTGCGGCTGGTCCGCCGGCGGGTCGACGGCACGCACTGGAAGCGCCACCTGCCGACGACTGCGCTCGTCTCGAGCACGGCGATCAACGAGTTCTACCTGCGCCCGGTGGACCTCTAAAGCCCATGGCGGATGCGCGCGACTCGGTAGACGATCCGCTGCCGCCGCACGGCTTCTATCCGGTCAGCCTCAACCTGGTCGGCCGCAAGTGCGTCGTGATCGGCGAACGCACCGATCGCGAAGCGGTGGAAAAAGTCGCGGCGCTGCGCGCCGTCGACGCGGACGTCGTCTGGCTCGACGATCCGGCCGCGGTGCGCGACGCCGACGTGACCGACGCGTTCTTCGTGATCTCGACGCCGCAGGACGAAGCGCTCTCGGCGCGCCTGCGCGCGCTCGCCGATCGCCACAAGTTCCTGTTCTGCGCGATCGACCAGCCGCGGTACGGCTTCGTCGCGATGCAGGCGATCGTCGAATCCGGCCCGGTGAAAATCGCGATCTCGACCGGCGGCGTCGCGCCGCGCGTCGGCAAGATCATAAAAGAGGCGCTGCAGCACGTCCTCGACGCGAAGTTCGCCCGCTTCATCGAAAACCTCGCCTCCCAAAAACGCCGCGGCCGCACCACAACCCCCGAACGAGCCGACCGCCGCGAAGCAATCCTCGCCGCCACCGAAGGCTTCACCCTACAAATCACCGCGAAATACCCGGACTGGTTCGAAGAAGAACCCCCGTCCCCCTGAGCTTGCCCTCGTCACCCTAAGCTTGCCCTCGTGTCACCCTGAGCTTGTCGAAGGGCCCCAAACCGCGCCCAGCGACAACCCCCCACCGCAGGGCACGAGCCTCTAAGCCGCCTCCCAGCCGCCCCTGTTCCAATCCAACAATGCGAACGGTTGTATTGTCGATCATGGCGGCGGCGTGGCTGGTCACCGGCTGCGCCTCGGGCGGCGGACCGAAGGCCGCGCGCTCGACCGGAATGGGCATCGATCCCTACGGTCACACGCGAATGAGCGAGATGCGCGACGCGGTCTCGACCGAAGGGATGGCGCACACGCAGCGGCTGCTGGCGATCTTGCGTGCCGAGTTGGTGCGCTACCGCGATCCGGCGGCCGCCGAGCGCGACGGCTACCGCCGCGAAGGCGAAGACGTCCCCGTCGGTGCGCTCAAGCACTACTTCAACGACGCGAACTACCGCAAGAACCTCACCCACCTCGATCCCGAAGCGCCGCCGGCAATCCTCTACCGCCGCACGAAAAGCGGGTACGAGTTGGCCGGGGTGATGTTCACCGCCCCGATCGCAACGTCGATGGATGAGCTCGATGGCCGTCTACCGCTCGCTCTCGCGCATTGGCACAGTCATCGCAACCTGTGCGTCGCGAAACCCGGGACGCCGCCCCTCTCACGCGAGGATCGCAAACGCTTCGGCTTCAGCGGATCGATCGCCACGCGCGACGCCTGCGGAGCAGCCGGCGGCGTCTTCCTCGACAACGTGTACGGCTGGATGTCGCACGTCTACCCGTACGCCACAACGCTGGCCGAAGCGTTCTAGCGCAAATCGAACACGCAACCCAGACTCAGCCAAGAAATACGCGCTAGCGTTGCGCGCATGACCTTGCTTCCGGTGCGGTTCGTCGCGGTCGTTCTCGTCCTTGCGCTTGTCTCGTGCGGGGGTGGAGGAAGCGGTTCGTCGGGCGTGACGCCGCCGACGAACGTCGCGACCACCGCGCCGAGCGCGTCACCGACCACAATCCCCACGGCGTCTCCAGTGAGCGCCGCGGCGTACACGTGCCCGACGAGCGATACGGCAGCATCGGTCGCGCGGTCCGCAAGCGGAAGCGAAACGGCGCGGCAGCGGCTCTCCCGCGCGCCGCGCGCGTCACAACCCTCCGCCACGCTGCTCGCCGTCACGTACGACCGCGCAACCGTTACCCGTTCGGCCGCATCGGTCACTGCGAAGGAACAGAGCCTGGGCGCGAGCGCCGTGCGCACGCTCGACTTCACGCATGTCGGCCGCACGACGCACATTCTTTCCGTTCCCGCCGCAAACGCCGCCACGATCGCTGCATCCCTGCGCGCGCAAGCGGGCGTCACCAGCGTCGGCGTGACCGGCTATCGCCGCCACCCCGCGGGCGTGTCGGCACGATTCTACACGAACGACCCGTACTTCGCGGGCTTCACAGCCGGCGGAACGTTCCACGTCGCGCCGTTTGCCGAGTCGGCAACGGTCCCTGGAGAGTGGGACATGCACGCGATCGGACTGGACTTCGCGTTCGCGTACGCGCAGGCCGGCAACGGCAGCGGGATCGTCAACCCGGCGGCACTCGGGTCGTCGAGCGTGAAGGTCGCGATCGTCGACACCGGTGAGGA
>JAQBPM010000306.1 GCA_028287525.1 Vulcanimicrobiota bacterium
CGGGTGGGGCGTGGGACGCATCGTTTATACGGAGATCGCTCGCGACGGCATGGGCTCAGGCTACGACGTCGCCGCGCTCGCGCACGTCGCCGCGGTCGCCGACGTGCAGATCACTGCCAGCGGCGGCGCGCGCACGACCGACGACCTGATCGCGCTGCGTGACGGAACGCCGGCCAACGTCAACGCCGCGATCGTCGGCCGCGCACTCTACGAAGGAACGCTCGACCTCCGCGCCGCGCTGGAACGCCTCGCCGGCTAACGTGCCCTCATCGCTAGCGATGACGGGCGGCGTTAGGGCGCCGGCGTAGGTGACGGGCGCGGTTTGGGGCGCGCAACGCGCGGGAGCGGGCGAACGACCGGGTGAGGCGTGGGCGTCGCCGACGGCGTGGACGCCGGCGTCGGCGCGAGCGTAGGGACGTTGGTCGAGCGCGGCCCCGGTGCGGTGCGCGGAGCCGCCGTGGGGATCGGCTTGTTGTCTCCGCCCGCGCGTGGCGTGAAGAGCCCGACCGTCTGCTGCAAGGCGATCGTCGTCGCGGTGCCGTCGGGGAGGGTGATGCGCGCTGCGACGTGCGCGAACGGCTCGTGCATCCCCGGCGGCACGACGACGTGCGCGACGTAGGCGTCGTAGGTGTACACGGTGAGCGGGAAGATAGCGTTGACGCCCTCGACCGCGATGAAACCGGTCAGCCCGGGCGCGCCGCGCACGATGACGTCGAACGCGTTCGTTCCCGGCGAGACCCAGCGGTCGAGATAGAGCGCGCTGATCGGAGGGGGCCGAGGCGGCGGCGGCGCGACGAACGCGAACGTGTCGTCGAACGACCACGCGGCCCCGATCGCGGAACCGTCGGCCGCACGCGCGTCGACGCGAACCGCGTGCGTTCCGGGCGCGAGCGCCGTGCGCGGCGTGTAGAGCACCTGATCGCCGATCACCGCCGCGTCGGCGGTGACGTCGCGTCCGTCGAGCGAAAAGCGCAGTGACGCCGGGTCGATCGCCGGAACGCCCGCGAAGCGCGCGCTCAGCGCCGGATACGGTTCGTGCACGTGCGCGCCGTCGCCGGGCGAAGTGGTGACCGTCAGTCGCGGCTGTGGGCTCGGCGTCGGCGTCGGCGGCGCGGCATACGTCACGGCTTCCGACAATCGGTCCTCGAGCGCCACGGTGCGCGTGCTCGCCGCGTACGTCACGCCGAAGCCGAATGCGTTCGCGACACTTCGGAGCGGCGCGTACGAACGTCCCCCGATCACGCGCACGGATCCGCCCGCGAGCAGGGTCGTGACATGGGCACCGCGCCGGATAACGATGCGCCGCGCCGCCGGGTCGTAGGCGATCTCCGCACCGAGTGCGTCCGCAAGCGCGCGGACGGGGAGCAGCACGCGGCCGGCAACGACCGCCGCGCGGGCGTGCGGGAGGACGGGCTGACCGTTGAGGGTTACCGCGTACGTCGCAAACGTCAGCGCGAGCATCACAGTGAGGCAACGTCGTAGCGGCGCGGAACGTGCGCCGGCAGGCGCGCGACGATCTCATAGCCGATCGTCTCCGCGGCCCGGGCCAACTCTTCCGCCGAGATCGACTCGTCGCCGTCGCTGCCGATGAGCGTCACGGTGTCGCCGCCGACGGCGGACGAGAGGTCGGTGACGTCGACGAACGCCATGTTCATGCAGACGCGGCCGACCAGCGGCACGCGCCGACCGCGCACGAGCGCGTGGGCCGCGTTGCCGGCCGCGCGCGGCAGTCCCTCGGCGTAGCCGATCGGCAGCGTCGCAATACGCGACGGCCGCGCAGCGTACCAGGTCCGTCCGTAGCCGACGCTGTCTCCCGCCTCGATCGTATGCTCCGCGACGATCTGCGTGCGCCAGGTGAGCGCCGGTTCGAGGACGACGCCCTGCTCGCGCATCAGCGTTTCGGTTTCGATGCTCGGCCAAATGCCGTAGACGCCGATTCCGGCGCGAATCGCGTCGAGCCGGGTTTCCGGCCACAGCATCGCGGCGGCCGTGGCGGCGGCATGGCGTTCCACCTCCGGTCCGACGTCGCGCGTCGCTTCGAGAAACCGCGCGAGCTGCTCGTGCGTGAACGTCGAGTCGAGCTCTTCCGCCGCGGCGAGGTGCGTGAACGCGCCGACGAGCGTGAATTCGCGTGTCGCCGCGTAGCGCGCCAGCGCGGCGGGCGCCTCACTCGGCGTCAAGCCGAGCCGCACGACGCCGGTGTCTATTTTCGCGTGCACGGTGAACGGGCGGCGCCGGCGGCGCGCGACGCTTGCGACTTGCCGCGCGTAGACTCCGTCATCCCACAGCGTAAGCGCGACATCGGCCGCGTGCGCGATGTCCAATTCGCCCGGATGAACCGGCCCGAGCACGTGGATCGGCGCCTCGATTCCGGCGTCGCGCAGCACGACCGCTTCTTCGAGCGCGTAGACGCACAGCCGCACCACGTGCGGCGCGAGCGCGCGGGCCGCCGGCACCAGACCGTGGCCGTAGGCGTTCGCTTTGACGACGGCAGTGAGCCGCGCCGGCGCGACCAGACGCGCGAGCGTCCGGGCGTTGCGGCCGATCGCGTCGAGATCGACCGCAACCTCGGCGATCACGCGCGGGCGGGCGTGCCGGAAAGCAAACGCGAGGCGACCAGCGCGACCGGGACCCCGTAGAAGAGGCTGTTGGCGATCAGCCCGGTGGCGAGTTCCGGCGGCGAGGGCCGGTGGTAGAGCCCGGCGGCGAGCAGTACGATCTCCATGAAGACCCACACGACGATCCCGAAGCAGGCGCCCGACACCCACGGCCGTGAGAGCAGCTGCGGCTGCGACCGCACGAGGTAGACGTACCCGAGCGCCCAGCCGATCGCGATGCAGAAGTGGAGCACCACACCGATCAGCGGCGCCGCCGGGTTCGCGGCCACGCTCGGTCCGAGCGCCGAGGCGATGAAAGTGTAGGCCGCGATGACGGCTTCTCCGGCCGGATGGCCGTTCGCGATCTGCGCTCCGATCAGAAAGCTATCGACGAGGATTCCGCCGACGAGGCCGGCGACGAGCCCCGCCACGAGCTGAGCGCGCAGGGTCACAGTACGTTCCACGAAAGCCGCCCTTCGCGACCCCTAGGCAGTGATCCCGGACTCGGTGCGGCGGCCCTCGTGGCGGAACGTCTGCTCGCGGCGTTCCAATGCCTCGGCGAGCCGGTCGAGCAGGTCTCGCATCGTCGCCTTGGCGATCCGGCGGCCG
>JAQBPM010000310.1 GCA_028287525.1 Vulcanimicrobiota bacterium
GTGGCCGAACTCCGATTGCGGATGCGTTCCGTCGACGAACTGGTTCGGCGTGGTGGCCGCGACCGTCGCCTTCCAGACCGCCGTCGTGTCGACCGGCGGTTTGGCGGTGTGGTAGCGCATGTCGACGGTCGCATAGAGGATCTGCCCGGTCGTCTGCAGCGCGTAGTGCACGTAGCGCGCGGCGATCATCTTCGCGATGAGATCGTCCGGCAGCGGAGCGCCGGTCGCGACGTTCTGCGAGACGCGCTTGAGGATGGCGGGGTCCCAGGCCCAGTTCTCGAGCATCTGGGAGGGCGCCTCGACGAAATCTTGGCGGAATCCGTTGTTCAAGGTCTCGTACGGCTGGTCGGCCAGAACCGCGGCCATACAGTGTCCGAACTCGTGAAAGAACGTCTCGACGTCGCCGTGCATGAGCAGCGCCGGCTGACCGGGCGCCGGCTGCGGCCAATTCCCGACAATCGCGGATTCAGCCAGCCGCACCGTTCCGTCGGGCAGCACGCGCCGCGGGATGACGCCGAAGTTCGCGAAGTGATCGTATTTGCCCGGACGCGGATACAGGTCCAAAAAGAAACGTCCGAGCGGCCGCGCCGTCGCCGCGTCGCGGACGTCGTAGGCCTGCACTTGCGCCTGCCAGACCGGCGCGTCGACGCGGGTGAACTTCACGCCGAGCAGTTCTTGATAGATGCCGAGCACCGCATCGACGACGTGCTGCACGGGGAAATACTGCTTGACCTCGTTTTGATCGACCGAGTACTTGGTCTTGCGCAGCAGATTTTCGTAGTAGCTCTGATCCCACTGATCGAGCGGCGCGCCTTTGAGCGCCGCATCTTCGTCACGCTCTTGCCGCGCCTTGCCGATGATTGCGGTATCGATCTGCGCCAAAAATCCTTCGACCCGTTGCGGCGAGGACGCCATCCGGTCGGCGAGGACGAACGCCGCCCAGTTCGGGTATCCCATCAGGTGCGCGAGGCGATCGCGGTCCGCGAGCGCGTCGGTGAGGAGCTTCACGTTCGCATCGCCGCCGCGGTTGTTGTACGCGATGTAGTAGGCCTTGCGCGCGCTCGCGTCCGACTCGTTCTGCAGGAATGGCCCGATCGTCGACTCGTTGACCGGGACGGTGAAACCGCCGCTGGCGCTCGGCTTGAGCGCGCCCGCGACGAAACTCGCCGGCAGCGACTTCGCTTGCGCGGCCGTAATCGCAATCGTCGACGTGTCGTCACCGAGATTCGCGCCGAAGCGGTTCTGCAGCTCGGTCAGTTTCTGCGAGAGTGCGACGAACTCGGCGCGCTGCGCGTTCGGGAGCCCCGCACCGCTGCGCTGCAGCGCCGTCAGCCACAGGTCGGTGAGCTTCACCTGCGCCGCGCTGCGCGCCGTACCGGTCGCTTTGGCGTCGGCGACCGCGCGATAGATGTCGGGCCGCGCGGAGATCTCGGTCAGCACGTTTCCGGCGTCGGTCGAGCACTTCAGCGACGCCGCGCGCACCTTCGCGTCGGGCGAGACGTTGTAGAGAAATCCTTGCGCGGCGAGATCGTCGTTGAAGCCCGCCGTCGCCGTTTCGAGCGGCAGGACGACCGAATCGAAGGTGCGCTTGCCGGCCGCGACTTTCGCGACCGCGAGCGAACCGCGCCGCACCGCGGCGATTCCCGCGGCGCACGACTGCGCGATGCGGCTCGGCGTCAGAGACCAGTCGACGGGCAGGATTGCGGCGGCGGGGAGGGCGGCCGAACCGAGCGGCAGCGTCGCCAAGAGTGCGGCGGCCAGTGCGGCAGCCGCGCTCCGCGAGAATACGGAGTTCATCACCACGTCATACGTTCGCGCCCGGCCCGTCCGTTCCGTCGCGTGCGCGGCAGGGCCGGCGCCGCACGCTCCGTAAGCCGGATCGCATGCTCCGTTCGCTCCTCCACGCGAGTGCGGCGCTCGCCTTTGCCGCGTTGATCGCCCCGGCGGTCCCCTCCGCTGCGCCGCCGCCGGGACTGGCCTACGACGAGATCGTCCGCGTCGTCGTCAACGCGACCCCGCCCCCGCCCGGCGGATTCCAAGCGGACGTAGCCGCGGTCAATGCGCCCGCGCCCGCGGCGTCCGCGCCGCCGCGCAAGCGCGGCATCGGCGGCTTGGTGAACGTCGCCGGAGCGGTGCTGAACGGCGGTGGTACCGGTGCCGTCGCCGGAGCGGTCGCGAGTGAAGTGGTCGCCACCGCGATGGAGAACGCGCTCGAACAATCGATGGGGGCGCAGTTCGGCGCCCTCGGGGCCGCCGCGCGCGGCTTCCTACAGCCGCACCTGCTCCGCTACGCCTACTGGAACGGCTGGGAACGCGTCGACGATGTCGGCGCGCAGACGGCGACCATCCGGAAATGCGACATCGGCCAGGTGATCCGGCTCGACCTCGCGCGTGCGACGTATTCCGTCTACACGCCCGATACGGAGCCGACTGCCGCTCCGGCAGCTCCCGCGCCCGGGCGTCGCGGACGCGCGCCGGCCGCCGATCCGGCCCAGCCCGGGACGATGGTCGCCGACCTGACCGAAGCCACCACCTCGCTCGGCCCGTTGCGCATCGAAAATCAGGCGACCACCGGCTACAACGCGACGACGACGCTCTCCACCACGCAATCGACCGGGAGCTGCCGCGACGGCAGCGCCTCGATCCGCACGGTCGAATACTTCTCGGGCTTGACCCAGCCGACGGTGACCTCGTGTCCGCTGCGCCGCCCGGCGCTGCCGCGTACGGCCGGAGAGGTCGTCACCGCCCCGGCCGGCGGATGCAAGCCGACGTTCACCTTTCACCGCAGCGGCCCGACGCCGCCGACGACCAAGCTGGCGCTCTACGCGTTGGTGAGCTTCTCCGGCGGCGCGAGCCCGGCGCCGCAGGCGGCCGGCAGCCCGGCCGGCGGTGTCGCCTTTCTGACCGAGCGCGGCAACCTCAAGACGCTGGGCCCGGCCGACTCCGGCGTCTTCGAAGTTCCGGCCAACTTCAGCCGCACGCCGTGACCCCTCGCGGCTCGGCGGGTCAAGCGAACGGGGTCGTGGGTTCGGACGGGGAACGCCGACTTCGGCATGGACACCTCCGCGAAATCCCACTAGAATAGTCGAAGCCTCGACGAGGGTTGGGCCTCGCGCAACGGTAATCCGTGAACCCCGCCAGGCCCGGAAGGGAGCAACGGTAAGCGGACCTTCCCGTGTGCCGCGAGCCACCTGGCC
>JAQBPM010000318.1 GCA_028287525.1 Vulcanimicrobiota bacterium
CGACCGACATCAAAGCCGGATCGCGGGTGCACGGGAGCGTCGTCACGTCCGCGAACGTCGGCTACGTCGAGGCGCGGATCGAGAACTACAATCTGGCGATGCACGCCGACGGCGAGGGCCGTTTCTCTCTGGCCTACACGGTGCCGTGGTGGCTGCCGCCCTGGTTGCGGCACGGCTACACGCTGCAGATCGTCGCCCGCTCGGTCGACGGGGTCGAAGTCGTCCGGCCGATCGGGATCCGCGTGCGTTAGGGCCGAACCGCCGCCCGCTCGACCTGCGAGCAGGCATGCCGCGCGACCCGCGCGGAAGGCTGCGGTATGCGGCGATCCGGGTTCGTCCTTGGAACGGCGGCGAGCGTCGCGCTGCCGCGCATGCCCGCTCGGGCTGCCGAATGGTCGTACAAATACGCGCACAACCTGCCGGTCGGACACCCGCTGCACGTCCGTACGGTGCAGTTGTGGCACGAAGTGCGCAATGCGACGCGCGGGCGGCTCGACGTCACCGTCTTCCCCAACAACCAGCTCGGCGCGGATCCCTCCGCGCTCGCGCAGCTGCGTTCTGGTGCGATCCAGTTCTTCACCGCCTCGGGCGGGCTGATCGGCAGCGTCGTCCCGCTCGCGCAAATCGAAAACCTCGGCTTTGCGTTCCGCGATGCGCCTGCCGCGTTCCGCGCGATGGACGGCGAGCTCGGCTCGATCGTGCGCGCGGCGATCGGCGCAAAAGACCTCGTCGCGCTCGACCGCATGTGGGACAACGGGATGCGTCAGATCACCACGAGCACGAAGCCCGTCGTGAGCGTCGGCGACCTCGCCGGCTTGCGGATCCGCACGCCGCCGAGCGCGCTTTGGGTCGACCTGTTCCGAACGCTCGGCGCCGCGCCGACGCCCATCCCGGGCGCCGAACTCTACCTCGCGCTGCAGACGCACGTCGTCGACGGTCAGGAGAACGCGCTCGCCGGGATCGAGGCGACGCGGCTGTACGAAGTGCAGAAGTATCTCTCGTTCACCAACCACATGTGGGCCGGGTATTGGATGCTCGCGAACGGCGAAGCGTGGAAGGCGCTGCCGCCCGACGTGCAGGCGATCGTGGTGCGCGCGAACGCGCGCTACGCGGCGAAGCAGCGGCGCGACGTCGCGCTGCTCAACGATTCGCTGGCCGATAAACTGCACCGCCGCGGCCTCGAACTGCACCGCGTCGAACAGCGGCCGTTTCGCGAGAAGCTGCGCCCGTTCTACGCCAAATGGAAAGCCGAATTCGGCGACCGCGCCTGGTCGGCGCTGGAGCGCTTCACAGGGACGCTGACGTGACGCATGTCATTGGCTTGGCAGGGTGGTGAGGCTAGCGCGAGTTACAGGGGCTTGCGACGATGTTGTTGCCGATGTTTCCGCCGTTCGCGCGCAGGTTGGCGAGCGCCGTCGCGATCGCGTTGTTCAACTCCGGGCCCTTTCCAGTTCCGAAGCGGATGCCGTCGACCGCCACGGCCGCGCATTTGCTCGCGCCGGAGAACTTCAGCATGATGATGCAGTTGTTCGCGCCGGTGGACTGCTGATTGCATTTCGAGAGCGCTTCGTAGACGGACGCGTCCTCGTTCCGAGCGTCGGTGGACACGCCGACGATGCGCGTGTTGGGCTGCATCGCGATGGCGCCGAACGCCGAGCCGCTCGCACCGAACGAACCGCCGCCGCCGACTGCGTCGCCAACGTTGACCGGTCCGGCTGCACCAGCCGGCGCGGCCGGCGAGCCGGTACCCGCGCCCGCGCCGGGCGCGGCGCCCGTCGCTCCCGCTGCGATCGTCTGCGGCGCCGCGAGCGGCGTGCCGGAGGTCGAGAACGTCTTCGTCCACGCTACGCCGGGCGTCCAGATCGCGTCGTCGCTAAAGCGAACGCTCGCGACGGTGATCTTCTCGACTCTCATCTGCCGAATCTGCTGCGCCGTCCAGTTCAGGGCGTATGTCCAGCAGATGTCGTCGATGTTGATGCCCGGTGAGTACTTGCCGGATTTCGTCACCTCGAACGACTGCAATTGAGCATGGAAGTCATCGTAGAAGCGAAGGTCGACCTTGATCGCGGCAACATCTTTGTTCGAGATGTTCCGCCACGACAAGCACTGATGGAACGTCCGATCGGTGCGAGACTCGATCGACGAGGAGTACAGCACGATCGGCGAAGCGTCGTTTCCGACGAATTGGGCTTGCACGCGAAACGGCTCGGCAACGAACGCCGGGCCGCTCGCGGAATTGCACTTCGAGACGAGGACCGGCCCTACCTGACTCATCTTGCGCATGGCGTCGTTCTCGGCTTCGGCGGGAGTGTTGCCGCGTCCCCAATTGTAACCGTCCCTCGATGGGGTCTGCACGATGGCTGCGCAGCGGTGCGCGGAAAACTCGACCTCGATGCGACAATCGTTCGCGCCGTTCGTGTTCTGGTTGCAGTTTCGCAGGGCGATGGTCCGAGCGGTGGCAGAGTCGGGAGCGTCGGCCATCCAGCCGAACTCCATGTTGTTGCCCATCGCGATCGCGCCCCATTTCTCGGCGGCCTGCGCGCGGCCCGCGGAGCAGACCCCGATCGAGACCGCGAGCATCACGGCAAGCAAAATCTTCAGACGTGTCAAGAGTATCTCCCACGCGAGCGAACGCGCCGTCCTATTAGACGCCTGTTCGAGCGAGCCCTACCAAGCCTCGGGTTTGACGACCGGGGCCCTTCGACAAGCTCAGGGTGACAACGGGGGTCCTTCGACAAGCTCAGAGTGACAAAGGAAGCTCAGGGTGACAAAAGAGATTGGAGTGCGGCCAGGGTTTCTGCGTGGAAGGTTGTTTGATATGCGACCATGTCGGTGACGTCCGGGAAGCGGGGGTCGTGGCGGTTCGGGGCGAGCGCGTAGCGGTTGCCTTCGCGCATGAGCGTTCCGCGCCGTACTAGGCGCGCGAGCGCGTCGTCGACGACGCGCGCGGCGTCGCGGGCGAGTTCGGGGTCGACGAAGGCGGCGCGCGGCAGCGCGTCGCGCGCGCGTGTTACGCCGTCGCGCGCCTCGTCCGCATCGAACGGCAAATCGACGGCGGTCAGCCACGTCGCCAGCAGCGCGCTCGTGGTTACCGGCCGCGCCGCGGCGAGCGAGGTCCCCAGATCCTTCGGATCGGCGGGCCGCACGACGCGATAGAGCATGGAGAGGCGGCGCCCGCGGAACGGGTCGAACGCGATCGCCGCGAACCAGACGTCGGCGATCGGCGTGAGGTGCTCGACGATGCCCTTGAGCGGACGCATCCGCCCGTCGGTGCTGTAGAACCCCTCCGGCGTGACGTAGAACGTCGCGCCGCGCCGGACGAGATCGGCGATCCGCGCGATGTCCGCGTCGATCTGCGTGCGCAGCTCCGTCAGCAGCTCGCGGCGATACGGTTCGAGAACGTGCGAGAGTTTGACGCGCACGTCCGAGGCGGCGAAGAAGCGCGGCGCGAGCAGGTCGCTCGTCCGCGTCGCGCCCGGCGGCACCGCGGCCATCGCGTCGCTCCGGAGGATCGCGGCGAGGTCGAGGTCGCCGTGGCGCTGCCGCACCGAGAAGGCGATGCTGCGCAGCGGCCGCGACGAGAGCTCGTTCTCGAGCGGATACATCCCGAGCGCGATGAAGAGCGGCCCCGCGTTGACGGTGCGCATGAACGCGAACGCCGGCAGCCGCGAGGCGAAGAAGCCGGGCTCGTACATGCGGCGCGACGACGCGGTAAGCGTCGACGAGCGCCAGCTCCCTTGCGCGAACGATCGCAAGGCGACGATCTCCGACTCGTCTTCGTGCTGATGGTTCGCGATGAGCAGCGTCGGGCCGCGCCGGAACGGCAGCCGTCCCCATTGCCGCACGCGAAACCGCGCCGTCAGCCACGGCTGCCGAATCGCCGTCACGATCACGAGCAGCAGCAGCGACCCCGTCGACGAGACCGGCCGCACGCCGACGCGCAAGACGGTGAGCGAGCCCAACGCGAACGCCGCGGCCGCCGTCGCGAAGAGGGTGCGGTAGCCGTCACGCGGCGTCGCGCCGTGCGCGATGATAAACGCCCCCAGGGCCGGCGCCGCGACGCCCGGCAGGTTCGAGAGCGTGGCCCAGACACCGAGGTCGCGAGCCGCGTCGCCCAGCGCCGGGATCGCGTCGAGCGCGAGCGCCCAACCGACCGAAAAGACGCCGCCGTAGCCGAGGCCGAAGAGCGCCGCGTACACGAAAATGAACCGCTGGTCGGGTGCGATCGCGAAGCCGAGTGCGGCGAGGACCATCGGCACGCCGGAGAGCGCGACCACCGCACGCCGATCGAACTTGTCCGAGAGCAGGCCGGCCGCGACGCTCGAAGCGATCGCCCCGAGCAGCGCCGCGCCGGCGACCATACCGGTGCCGAGGCTGGCATCACGCACGCCGAGGATGTCGCTGAAGAAGTACAGGACGTACGTGTTCAGCAGCGTCATCCCGAGTACGATCCAGCCGCGCGCGACGACCGTCACGTTGAGGTCGTGACGGTCGCGGACGACCGCGTGTTCCGTGCGGTCCTCGGTCGGGCTCTCGCGCGGGATCACGGCGAGCGACGGCAGCACGAGCGCGACCGCAGCGGCCATCATCAGCAGCGCGATGTGCGCCGGCAGCAGCGCCCCGGCGGCGAGGCCGCCGACCGTGCCGATCAGCGTCATCGCGCCGCGGACGCCGGCCGAGGCGCCCCACGCTTCGCGCGGCACGACCTCCGGGAGCATCGCTTGGTAGATCGTCGACGCCGTCGCGATCGCGACCGCGGCGCAGACGACCTCGACCGCGAGCGCGCCGATCGAGTGCGCGTAGGCCAGCGCAACGAGCGCCGCGATGTCGAGGCCGAGCGTGATCGCGACCTCGCGCCGCCGGTCGCCGCCGCGGCGCCGCGCGCGATCCGAGAGCGCGCCGGCGAGCGGCGGGACGAACACCCACGCCGTAGCGACGACGGTCGCGATCGCCGCTAAGATGCCCGTGTGCGACTGCGGCGCGAGCCGCAGCAGGATCGACGGAACGACGATCGCCAGAATCGCGGAGTCTTGGAACTGGATGCCGAGCCAAAGCGCGTTGAGCGCGGCGTGATCGCGAAGGCCGAACGCCCGGCGCTCCGCCTTCATCTCAGGCGGATTAATCGATGTCCGCCCAGGCGGCGACGTCGACCTCCACGCGGCCGTTCGGTTCGCCGGCGGCGACGTGCGCGCGCGGCAGCGCGCGGCTGGCATCGCGTTCGAGCGTTCCGTACGAACCGCGCGTGACGCGGAACGCGATGCTCGCGCCGCGGTGCACTTGCAGCGTCAAGCGGAAATGCCGCGCGTCGACGCGATCCATCCGCACCTCGTTCGGCGACCAATTGCTGCGTTCGGTGCTGACGTAGATGTCGTCGGCGGGCGGCGTGCGCGGCGGGACCGTCACCAGAATCTCGACGTTCACCAGCGCCGTCTGATCGGCGTCCCCGCCTGCGGCCGGCGCGAGCACGTAGGCGGTGCGCGGGATCTCGGCGGCCGGACGCGCGTCCGGCGGCAGCGTCTGCGGCGTCGCGCGGCCGTCGGCGATCGCAATGCCGAGGGCGCGTCCGGGGACGACGGCGGCGCACGTCGCGCCGTCGGCGAGGCGCAGGACGCCGCCGCCGGCAACCGCCAGACGATCGCCGGTGCACGCGAGCGGAACGATGCGGAAGATCACCGCCGCAGCGGCGGCGATCACGATTGCGCTGGTCATGGGGTGATCGCGAAGCTCCAGCCCGGTGTCCAGCGGCGCCCGCCCCAGCCGAAGTCGTAGGTGCGGCCGAACGCGAGCCCGACGTTCGGGAACGGACGGAAACGCACGTCGCCGCGGACTTCCCACAGCGGCCGGCCGTATCCGTCGAACTGCAGGAAGTCGCTCGCGTGGCGCAGCGAGACGCGGACGGACGTGGTGGTGTTCGGCGGCGCGATCTGCACGTCGAAATTCTCGTAGCGGTTGACCGCGGCGCCGCTGTACGCGTTATAACCGAAGAATGGCGTCCCGTCCGGCGCGAGCGGCAGCAATGCCGGCGGCGCGTAGAAGATCGCCTGCTGGTTCGGGAAGACCTGCGAGTTCCACACGTTGGTGTACCCCGCGAACAGCGAGACGCTGCGCGTGAGCGTCTTCGACGCGTTCGCACTGAACGTCACCGCGTCGATGTGACGCGGGAACGCATACCAGGTGCGCGATCCCTCGAGCGACATCGTGAGCGTTGCTCCGAGCGGCAGCGGCACGAGCGGAGAGGCCAGGAACGCGTCGAGGCCGTGCCGCCACACGCTGCCGTACCGGCGGCCGTCGGGGAGCAGCGCGTACGGGTAGAGCCCGGCGCCGTGCTGCGCGTCGAAACCGGCGTCGGCCGTCACGCGGATCGTGGCATGGCCGGGCAACGCGAGATCGGGGCTGCGGACGCTCGCGTCGAATGACGAGAAGCCCCCGCTCTGGGTGTGATAGGTCAGCCGGCCGCCGGCGGCGCCGAACGCGGCGCTGAGCGTCGCGTCGCCGGTGCGGATGCCGAACCCGCTCGCGGCACCGAGCTGGACGTTGTACCGCGGGCTGAGCCGCCGGTACGCGGTGATGCCGCCCGAGCTGAAGCCGCGCAGCGGCGCGTCGAGCGCGGCCGTCACGTACGCATCGTCGCCCGATGCCAACTGCTCCTGCAGCGCGAGCGCGCCGCTGTTGCCTTCGACCCGCGCGTGCAGCGAGGTGAGCGACGTCGGCGTACCGGTCAGGGCGTACGGCTGGTCGAACGTCGCGCCGTTCAGCGTCGTCGCGCCGAAACCGGCCGACGTCGCGAAGCTGTGCAGGTACGAGGGAACCGGGACGCCGCCGACCGACGTCGGGAACGAAGCGGGCGTGAAGCGGACGTTCGCGTGCGCGACGATCGTCGCGCGGCGCGAGCGGATGAACGCGAAGCGGTCGTCGACGTCGGGAAACGCGAAGCGCTGCGCATCGATCTCCGCCGAAGTCCCCGCGCCGAGCGCGCGCGTCGTGCGCGTGACGCCCGTCGCCGCGTCGAGCAGGTCGACCCGCTGGCCGCCCATCTCCAGCGCGATTGCGTCGGCCGCCGACGCGGCGCTCCCGCGAGCGAGACGCGCGTGTCCGGCGAGCACGATGCGGTCGTTCTTGAGGTCGACGTAGGCCGCGTCCGCGTCGCCGCGCGTGCCGTCAGGGAGCCGGATCGTCGCGCCGTTGCGCGCGATCAGCGCCAGCGTATCGGAGAAGAAGACGATCGTGCCGCCGTCGAGCGTCGCGCTGGTGCGCGCGGCGGCCGCTGCCGGCATCGCGGCGCACGCCGCGACAACCAGCAGTACGAGACGTCGTCGCATTCGCGTTACGTGTGACGCGGTGTCGGGGCACCGCCGGGCGGCGGCACGCGCGACGGGGGAAAGAGGCCGCCGGAGAACGGATTCGGATTGAACGGGGTCGGGATCGCTCCCGGCTGCGCTGCTTGCTGTCCGTTGCTGCGGTTGTCCGACCAGCCGTACACGACGGATGGAGACGACTGCGCGTCGACCTCTTTGACGAAGAACAGATGCGGCGTCAACGGCTCGAGGCCGTCCTGTCCGACCTCGACGGAATTCCACGAACCGCGGGTGACGCGGTAGGCGAATTTCGTCCCCGACGGCATCCGCCGAACGACGCGATAGCGCGATCCGTCGATGCGGTCGAGTTTGATCGCCTGCGGATTCCAACTGCTGAAGTCGGTGCTGATATACACGGCGGCGTTGACCGGCGTCGACGGCGGCACCGTCACGATGAACTCCACCGGGACCTCTTTGCCGGTCAGCGGGACGCCGACGATCTCCGGCGCCTTGGCCGTGGTGGCGGTGGTCGCGACCGCGCTCTGCACGTCGGCGGTGTAGGAGGTGTCCGTCGCGAGGCGGCGGGTCGTCAAATCGAGTTGGACGACGAGTTTGGTCGCCGGATCGATGATCGCGCGGGCGAAGATTTTCGGGTGCGGCTGCAGCAGCGTGGGCTTGCCGGTGTCGTAGTCCGCGAAAATCGGGTTCGGCGCGAGCTTGAACGCATCGCCGGTGGTGAAGTAGACGTAGCCGTTTCGCACGTCGAGCAATTGACCGGTGAAGCGCACCAGCGTCCCTTGCGCGAGGCCCGGGAGGGCGAGCGCCGCGACGGTCGCGGCGGCGAGGAAAGCGTACAGACGGCGCATCATGGCGAAAATTGAATCCCGAATTGGGGCGCCCAGCGTTGGCCCGCAAAGTTGAAGCTGTACTGGCGGCTGACGTCGAGGAGGATTTGGGACGAGACGCGCACCCGCAGGTCCGCACTGAACAGGTACGGCGCCTGCCCGTAAATACCCGGCACGGGCCGTGGGAAGTCCGTATTCTTGATCATTGAAAGGCTCAGCGTGAAGTACTGCGACGGCGCGTAGACTGCCGCCGCCGTCAGCGCGCGCAAAGTCCCCAGCCCTCGGTAGGCATCCTGTCCTGAGAACGTCCCGTACGGGGTCACGCAGGTGTCGCCGCCCGCCCCGCACCCGAAGGTCCCCACCGGATACGCGGCCAGCTGCTGGTCGCCCCAGTAGTCCGCGGCCTGGCGAATATCGTACGAGAGGTACGTGTTGAGGTGCTGCCGCGCGAACTGGCGCGACAGGGTGATCCGTGACTCGGCTTGATCGACCTGGTGCGGCAGGCTGAACCACATCCGCTGGCGGTCGTATTGCGCCGTGATCCCGTACGCTCCGAGCTTGAGCGGCGGGGTGAACAGGGTCGCTCCGACCGAGTGGAAGGTGAGGGTCTTCGGTCCGGGCACCTCGTTGGAGAAGCCGCCGTAGCCGTACGCGTCGTGCGCGAGCCCGAACGAGCTGCGCAGCCGGAACAGGAGCGGCGTCGCCTTGGTCACGCGGTTTTCGTAGCCCGTCCACGAGAGCTGCTGGCTCATCGGGTGTTCGCGCCAACGCGGGTCATACGAGCCGGTCGGTTGGGAGTCGTCCGGCCCCGTTTTGAAGCCGAGCAGATACTGCCAGTAGTTGTCCTGTACGTACGACAGACCGGAATGACGCAGGCCGGCGTTGACGTTGATCTCGCCGAACGCCGCGGCGTTGTCCGGCCGGTTGATGATGCCGGCTTGTGCCGCGGACTCTTGCACGAACAGGCGGCTCTCGAGCTTCTGCGAGAAGCGCTTGTAGGCGATCAGGTTGTACTGGCGTTCCTCTTGCGTGAGCGGGTCGATCGCCGCGACGATGTAGTCGTGGTCCCAGACGAAGTGCTGGTCGAGCGCGAGGTACGTGCCGTTGAACGCGTCGTTGCGCACGTGCAGCGCCGTGAGGCTGTGCTCGGAACCGTTGAACGGGAGCGCGATGTCGGCCCGCGCGCCCGCGAACCCGTTCTCGAAGTAGTGCGGGTTGGCCGAGAACGTCACCATGTACCGCGGCAGCGGCGTGTAGATGCCCGCCGTATAGATGTGCGGAAACGTGAAGAGCGCATTGGTCTTCGGCACGATCCTGACGGCCGTAGCGTAGATGTAGGGCCGCTCGGCGGTCAGGTCCGGAAAATTGTACGCGTCGCCCGGCTGCTCGCGCCCGGCGTGCGGATTGCTCCAGTCCCCGCCGAAATACGTGTAGCGCTCGGGCGTTCCGGCGGCCGGCAGAAAAAAGGTGCGGTCCAGATCCGGGTAACCGGCGAGCGCCGCCCCGGCCTGATGGATCCCCGGCCCGTCGACGTGGACGTCCCCTGCGACGAGATACCGATTCAGCTTCAAGTCCATCGTGAAGGTCTGCCCGGTCACGACCGTCCCGTCCGAGAGCCTGACCCGAACGTCGCCGTCCGCCGTCACGATGAAGCGGTTGTAGAAGAAGTCGACGTTCTTGGCGGTGACGTCGAGGCTGGCGGATGATGCGACGGCCGCCGTAGCCGCACCGGCGGTCGTTGCGCCGCACAAAAACCACGCCGTCGATAGGAGAACCAAGAAGAATCGCATGAGGCCCATCACGCGATGCGCGGTGCGGAAGGCGCGGTCCTGCGCAGGATGGAACCCGCCGACACGGCATGCCGCGCATTCTTGCTTTCGTGATGGACTCCGCCGGCGTCGGTGCTCTTCCTGATGCTAACGCGTACCACGACGGGTCAAACGCGAACACGATCGGGAATGTCGCACAGCGTTTGGGCGGCCTTCGTCTGCCCAATTTCGAGCGGCTCGGACTCGGCGCCGTGACCGCCGTGCGCGGTCTCGACCCGCTCGGGTCGCCCCTCGCTGCGGTCGGCCGCCTTAAAGAACGCTCAAAGGGCAAGGATACGATCACCGGTCATTGGGAGATGGTCGGGGTGGTGACCGAGGTCCCGTTCCCGACCTACCCAAACGGCTTTCCGCCCGAGGTGGTCGAGGCGTTCACGGCGATCGCCGGAAAGCCGCCGCTGGGCAACACCACGGCCTCGGGGACCGAGATCATCGCCGAGCTCGGCGAAGAGCACCAGCGCACCGGCCGGCCCATCCTCTATACGTCGGCGGACTCGGTGTTCCAGGTGGCCGCCCACGAGGACACCGTTCCGCTGCCCACGCTCTACGACTGGTGCGAGCGGGCCCGGGCGATGCTCGTCCCGCCGCACGAGGTGAACCGCGTCATCGCGCGCCCGTTCGTCGGGACGCCCGGGAGCTACAGCCGCACGCCCAACCGGCGCGACTACGCCATTCCCCCGCCGCCGACCGTCCTCGACCGGCTCGAGTTAGCGGGTGTACCCGTGCACGCAGTCGGGAAGATCTGTGACATCTACAGCGGTCACGGGATCGCGTCATCGGTTCGCGTCCCCGACAACAGCGAGGCGATCGACCGCGCGCTCGAGTTGGCCGATGCCACGGATCATGGGCTGGTGTTCGTCAACCTCAACGATTTCGATACGAAGTTCGGTCATCGTCGCGACGTCCGCGGCTACGGCGACGCCCTCGCGCGGCTCGACGCACGGTTGCCCGAGATCCTCGCGCGGATTCGGCCCGGTGACGGGCTCATGTTCACCGCCGACCACGGGTGCGATCCGACCCAGCCGGGCACGGATCACACTCGCGAGTACGTGCCGTATCTCGAGTTCGGCTCCGCCCCAGGCGGCGTGCTGGGAACCATCGACGGCCTGGGCTACGTTGGCGAGCGCATCGAGACGATTCTGAGCATGGTTCCGCGATGAGCGTCGTCCAGCTGCGTTCGCAGCCGCGAGCGGATCTCGCGAAACTTCCCGTCGGCGTACCGTTCCCTACGGCCCCGCATCGCCCCGGCTGGTATGCCGTCGCGAAACGTGCGCTCGACATCGTCTTCGCGGCGATGATCCTTGTGGTCACGCTGCCGATCGTCGCGCTCGCGGCGCTCGGCATCATGATCGTCACCCGCGGCAACCCGGTGTACCGCCAGGACCGGGTCGGCCTGGGCGGCCGGCGCTTCCGGATGTGGAAGCTGCGCACGATGGTCCGCGGCGCGCATCAGATGCTTCCTGAACTCCGCAAGTACAACGAGGCCGACGGTCCGGTCTTCAAGATGCGCGACGACCCGCGGCTGCACGTGCTGGGCGGGATCCTGCGGCGCACCTCGATCGACGAGCTGCCGAACTTCGTCAACGTCCTCTTCGGCGACATGGCCCTCGTCGGTCCGCGCCCGCCGCTCCCCGACGAGGTCGCCCACTACGACGCGTACGCGTTGCGCCGGTTCGTCGTGAAGCCGGGCGTGACGTGCCTGTGGCAGATCTCCGGCCGCTCGCACCTCTCGTTCGAGGAGTGGATGGCGCTCGACAACGCCTACATCGATTCGTGGTCTCCGTGGTACGATCTCGCGATCGCCGCCAAGACGATCCCGGCCGTGCTGCGAGGGGTCGGCGCGCATTAGCCCGCGGCGGCTGACCGTCGTCGCGGAAAACCGCACTCCGCGGCGGATCGCCCGGTCGACGGTGCTGGTGATGGCCGCGACCCTGGCGTCGGCGATCTTCGGTTTCGTGCGCGAAGTCGTCTACGCGAAGTTCTATGGAACGTCGTGGGAGCTCGACGCATTTCTGGCCGCCTCGATCGTCCCGGTGATCCTCTTCGGCGTGTTCAACGGCGCCCTCGTGACGGCGCTCGTGCCGCTCTTCAGCGACTACGTCAACACCGATCGCGAAGACGAAGCGTGGAATCTCGCCTCGTCGGTGATCGTCACGATCGTCGTCGTGCTGAGCGTGTGCGCCGCGCTCGGCGCGCTGCTCGCGCCGTGGTATGTGCCGCTGATCGCTCGCTTTCCGCACGGACACGCGGCGACCGCGGTCATGATGACGCGCTGGCTGATGCCGACGATCGTCGCGACCAGCCTCGCCGGCGTGATCGGCGCACTGCTCAACGCCTATCACCGCTTCGCGGCGGCCGCGCTGCAGGGTCTGGTCGCGAATCTCTGCATCGTCGGGTTCGTTTGGTTCGCACAGCCGCACTACGGCGCGTACGCGCTGGTGTTCGGTGCATTGGCCGGAGCGTTCGCGCAATTGGTCGCGCTGGCGCCGGCATTCTTCGGGCTGCACCGCTTCCGGTTCGTCGTCGATCTGCGCCATC
>JAQBPM010000352.1 GCA_028287525.1 Vulcanimicrobiota bacterium
GCAAGGTCTTTTTCGAGTACGTGATGCTGGCCGGGATCAACGACTCCGACGAGCACGCGCGCGACCTCGCGCGCCGCATGAAGGGTCCGCTCTATCACGTCAACCTGATCCCGTACAACAGCACGCCGGACGCCGCAATCCGCGGCAGCGACGAACAGCGCATCTGGGCGTTCGCGAAGATCCTCGAGGACCTGCGCACCGCCGTCACCGTGCGCACCCCGATGGGCCGCGACATCGCCGCCGCCTGCGGCCAGCTGCGCGCCGAAACCCAACCCCGCGCCAAGGCGAGCTGAAGCGCTCCGCGTGAGCGATCTGCGGCCGGACGCCGTCGGGGTCGCGGTGCTGCGTGGAACCGGCGACGAGACGCGCGTCCTGCTGATTCGGCGCGGACGCGGCGTATTTGTGGGAGCGTGGACGATCGTCATGGGGGGCGTCGAGCCGGGTGAGCGCGCGACGCAGACCGCGCGGCGGGAGGTGCTCGAGGAGACGGGACTCGTCGTCGTCGCGCTGTATACTGCCGGTGCGCTCGACACGTTCTACGATCCGGTGAAGGATCGGGTCGTCGTCGTGCCGTTCTTCGTCGCGCGCATTGCGGAGGGGGACGTGCGAACCGATGCGGCGCACGACGCGCACCGCTGGGTGCGCTTCGATGAGGCGGCGGCGCTGCTCACATTCGCGGCGCAGTGCCGCCTGCTGGACGAGGTTCGCGCCGCGTTCGTCGAGCGCGAGCCCGAAGCGTGGCGGGCGATCTCCTGAGCGAACGCGGGCGGGATGCGCTCGCGCACCTGTGTGCGCTCGCCGCGCTCGGGTACGCCGCGCGCGCAGCCGGAATGATGCGGCGATGGCTCACCGTGCCGGTCGCGCCGCCGCCGGCCGGCGCTCCGCTGCTCTCGGTCATCGTGCCGGCGCGGAACGAAGAACGCTCGATCGAGCGCTGCGTGCGGTCGCTCCTCGCGCAGACCGCAAACGTCGAGGTGATCGTCGTGGACGATCGATCGACCGACCGCACGGGTTCGATGTTGGCCGGCCTCGCGCGCGAGCATCCCGCGCTGCGCGTCGTGCACGGCGAACCGCTCCCGCCCGGGTGGGTCGGCAAGCCTTGGGCGCTCGCGCAGGGCGCGCGGATCGCCTCCGGCGAGTGGCTGCTCTTCACCGATGCGGACACGTGGCATGCGCCGCAAGCGTGCGCATCTGCGCTCGCTTTCGCGCTCGCCCGGCGGATCGACGCGTTGACGTTGTGGACCCATCAGGAATTGGGCTCGTGGGCGGAGCGCGCGGTGCTGCCGTCCGTGCTCGGGATGGTGCTGCTCGGTTCGGGGACGATGGAGCAGTTGAACGATCCGGCCGATCGGGAGCACGCGCTCGCGAACGGTCAGTTCATCCTCGTCTCGCGCGTGGCGTACGACACGCTCGGCGGACACGATGCGCTGCGCGGCGAGATTCTGGACGACGTGATGTTCGCGGGGCGTCTCAAAGCCGACGGACGCTTTCGCCTGCTGCTTGCCGATGGGCAGCACCTCGTGCGGGTGCGCATGTACACGTCGCTCTCCGAGTTGTGGGAAGGCTTCACCAAGAACATGTATCTCGGAGCGCGCGGCGACGTGCGCGTCCTCGCGGCTGCGGCTGCGTTCTTGGCCCTGCTGTCCGTCGTGCCGGCCGCGCTGGCGGCGGACTCGATCGCACGCAGACAACCGCTGCGCGCGCTCGAATCGCTGCTCGCGCTCGGCTGCGGCATCGGCACGGCCGCGCACGGCCTGCGACGCACGGGAATTCCGAGCCGCCTCGCCTGGTACGCGCCGATCGGCTACGCGGTATGCGCTGCCATGATGCTCGACTCGACCCTGCGCGTCGTCAGCGGACGTGGCGTAACGTGGCGTGGGCGCCGGTACACCGGACGCTTCAACGGAGAACGTCCGTAGCGCGACGCTCCTGCCCTCGCAGGAGCCATCCCACCGCAAGCACGTTGAGGACGGCAAAGGCAAATGGTCCGTAGGTCTTCGCGGGATCGTGGGCGAGCATGCCGATGACGCCATCAAGACCTTGCACTATCGTCATAACAATTCCCAGCAACGCGATTGCTTGCGAGGAGCGAGCTCCGATCGCGATCAGGACCGCCAGCAACAAGGCGATACTTCGCGAAGCGGCATAGCGGGCGAAGCTGTCGCTGTTGCCTGAGCCGAGTAAACCCTCAAGGGAAAAACCAGCGCTTACGCCCGCACTGAGCAGCGTCATGATGGCGCAGGTCCAGAATCGTCTCGTCATCGTGCTACGGATCTTGAGAGCGGCATTTGTACCTTAATACGGCGCGAGCGGCTGCGGCGGGGGCGCTGCGGCGTCCAGCACTTCGGGGAGGCCGGCGACGGATTGGTCGCGTTCGCGCGGGATGCAGAGCATGTTGATCGTTCCGGCATTGCCGAAGATGTTTTCCGCGTCGTTGCGCCAGTTGTCGGGGCGGAAGATCGGCACGATGTGCCAGTAGACGCGGTAGCCGGCGGCGAGCAGGCGTGAGAGAACGGCTTCCGACGTGCTCGCGCGATCGTTTTCGACGAACAGCACCGGACGGAACTGCGCGATGAAACCGCGCGCGCCGTCGAGGACCTGCGGTTCCATTCCCTCGACGTCGATCTTCACCAGATCGCAGCGCGGCACCCAACGGTACTCGTCGAGCGTCGCCACGCGCACCGGCCAGCCGCGCTCGACCGGCGAGAGGGAGATCGCGCCGTAGTTGCCTTCGTTTTCGTACACGAAGTCCGGGATCAGGATCGTGCCGGGTTCGGCACCGACCGCGGCGTGGACGGGATGAATCCAGTTGAGCGCGTTGAGGGTGGCGTTGGTCGCGAGGATCCCGTGCACGACGCGCTGGGGCTCGAACGCGTACACCATCCCGTTCGAGCCGACGTGGCGCGCCATCGCGACCGCGTGCGTGCCGATGTTCGCGCCCACGTCGAACACCACGCCGCCCGTCGGCGTGGCCATGCGCATCAGATCGAGCTCGTGCTCGCCGAACTCCCCGTAACGCTCGATCGACTTTCCGATGTAGAGGTCGTGCGGGTTGTACGCCATCCAGCCGTGCCGCGCGCGCGCGATCGCGAGCGGCGCACCGGGCACGGGCGACCAGGGGACCTGGCCGTCGCCGATCATGCCCTGGCCCGCCCGCTGCGCTCGGTCGTGAGCGCGACCCCCTGGACCGCCGCCCCGCTCGGGTAGCGGCGGGCGGCTGTATTGCTCTGCGGCATCATCGCTTTCGGTACGCCCACGGATCGTCGGGTCCCGCTTGCGCGGGCCTCCGCGACTAGGGTGCGCGAGGACCGGTCCCGAACGCGGCCGGTTCGATGACGGAGGAAACATTGGAAAAGTCCCGCGTGACGATGGAAGAGATCACCGCGCTTGCCAAACGGCGGGGATTCATCTTCCAGTCGAGCGAGATCTACGGCGGGATCGGCGGCTTCTTCGACTACGGCCCGCTCGGTGCGATCCTCAAGCGCAACGTCAAGGACGCCTGGTGGCGCGAGAACGTCGAGCTGCGTGACGACGTCGTGGGGTTCGATTCGTCGATCATCATGCACCCCCGCACGTGGGAAGCGTCGGGTCACGTCGCCGCGTTCCACGACAAGCTGGTCGATTGCCGCAACTGCAAGCACCGCTTCCGCGCCGACCACATCCCCTCGCTCGACAAATGTCCCGACTGCGGGATGACCGGCACGCTCACCGAGCCGCGCAACTTCAACCTCATGATGAAGACCGCGATCGGCCCGATGGAAGATACGTCGGCGCAGGCGTATTTGCGGCCGGAAACGGCTCAGGGCATCTTCGTCAACTTCAAGAACATCTATCAGAGCGCGCGCAAGAAGCCGCCGTTCGGGATCGCGCAGATCGGGAAGTCGTTCCGCAACGAGATCACGCCGGGCAACTTCACCTTCCGGGTGCGTGAGTTCGAGCAGGCCGAGCTCGAGTTCTTCGTCCCGCAGGACGGCAAGGATCTCGAGTGGTTCCAACAGTGGGTCACGGCGCGCAAGAAGTGGTACAGCGACTACGGCGTGCGCGCCGACCGCCTGCGGTTCTACGAGCTGACGCCCGAAGAGCGGCCGTTCTACGCGAAGGCCGGGATCGACGTCGAGTACCTCTTCCCGTGGGGCTGGGGCGAGCTCGAGTCAATTGCGCACCGCGGCACGTACGACCTCGACCGCCACATCGAGTACTCGGGGAAGGATCTGCAGTTCTTCGACGAGGCCTCGAAGGCGAAGTACACCCCGATCCTCATCGAGAGCTCGGCCGGGATGGACCGCACGACCCTCACCATGCTGATCGACGCGTTCGAGCGCGAGACGATCGTCGAGGGGGAGAAACAGACCGAACGTAC
>JAQBPM010000355.1 GCA_028287525.1 Vulcanimicrobiota bacterium
CCGCAGTACGTGCTGCCGGCGCACCTGCTGGAACGCGAACCGAAGCTCGAGACGAGCACTTTCGGCGCGCACCCGGTCGGCAACGGCCCGTACAAGCTGGCCGCGTGGGTGCGCGGCGATCACCTCACGTACGAGCCGAACCCATCGTATTGGCGCGGCGCGCCGCGCGTGCAGCTCGACGTGCGCATCGTCCCCGATCCCGGCACGAACTTCACGCTGCTGCAAAGCGGCGGACTCGATTGGAATCTCGTCTCGCCCTCGCAGCGAGCGTCGCTCGGAGCGGCGCCGCCGGTGGCGTTCCGTACCGTGCCGCTCACGCTGATCGCAGGGATCGCAGTCAACACCGCGCACCGGCCGCTCGACGATGTCCGCGTCCGCCGCGCGATCGCGGCGTCGATCGACCGCGACGCGATCTCGCGCAAGATCACCTTCGGCCGCTATCCCGTAGTCGACACCGCGCAGCCGCTCGGCTCCTGGGCGCGCGATCCGTCGGTCCGCGAACCAGGCTTCGCCCCCGCCGAAGCCGACCGGCTGCTCGACGCGGCGGGCTGGAAGCGCGGAGCGGGCGGCGTGCGGATGAAGGGCGGTCAACCGCTCGCGCTCACCTACGTGCAGTTCCCGGAATCGCAGACGGGCGTGCGCGTCGCGACGTTCGCGCAGAGCGAGCTGAACGCGCGCGGCTTCAACGTCACGATCAAGTCGCTCTCCAATGCGCAGCTGTTTCTGCCGAAGGCGCAAGGCGGCACGCTCGCGACCGGCGCATTCGACCTCGCCTACGTGCCGTGGCCGATGGGCGCCGATCCGGACGACTCGTTCCTGCTCACCTGCAGCGGAGCGTCGAACGTGATGCGCTGGTGCGACCCGGCCGTCGACGCACTCGAACGGCGCGCGCTCACCGCGCCGAGCCAAGGCGAGCGCAAGCAACTCTACGGGCAGATCGAGCGGCGCGTCGCCGCTGCCGTGCCCATCGTCTACCTCTTCAACCCGTCGTACTCGTACGCGTACCGCCCGCGCCTCGCCGGCTTCGCGCCGAACGCCTTCAACCCAACCTGGAACGCCTACCAGTGGCGCGTAGTTGGCGTGTCACCCTGAGCTTGTCGAAGGGCGAAGGGCGGTTAACACCGCGCGCGAACGCGGTTTGGGTGGATGCTCTGCTCCGATCCGGCATACCGTTCGAACTGGCCGGGCTCGTCTACTTCGTCTTCTACCTGGTGATGTCGCGCAACCGGTTCGGCCGCTTCTCCCGGCGCTCGAAGATCCTCACGCTGATCGCCGCGATCGCGATGGTCGCGTCGGTCCCGCTCAACTACGGAGCCAACCCCGTGGCCAGCATCGGCATGCTCGGCCTAGCTGCGCTCGCGTTCCTCTCGAACGTCCTCGACGCCCGGCATCGCTAATCGAGCGCGACGATCTCCAGTTTGTTGCCGTCGAGGTCTTCGAAGAAGCAGGCGTAGTAGCGCGGGCCGTACGCTTCGTGCGGCATCTCGATCGCCTGCGCGCCGATCACCGGCAGGTACGTCGCGATCGCGTCGACCGTCCCGCGCGACGGGGCGAGGAAGGCGATGCGGTTTGGGTTCGGCGTCATGTTCGCGTCTTCGGTGATCCCGAACCAGTTGGGTGCCTGCCACTCCGGGGGTGCATCGAGGGGGCGGATCTCCCAGGTCGTGAAGGTCGGGCCGACGTCCATCACCGCGCCGAGCAGGTTCAAGAACGCGTCGTAGAATTCGGCCGCTTTCACCCGGTCGCGGACGCGCAGGTCGACGTGGGAGAGGAGCATCGTCAGCAGCTCACCTGACGATGCGAGAGCGCGCAGCTCTTGCGCTCGATCCCGTTCGCGTCGCGCAGCGAGATCGACCACCCCGCGAACGTGCGCGTGTAGACCGCGAAGCCGAACTGCTTGCTGGCGAACGGGTCGGGCTTTGCCAACGTGTACTTGTTCGCGGCAACGTATTCTTGCGTGGCATTCGCCTCGTCGAGCTCGTCGCCGCTCTCGCCGTTCACGATCAGCGGCGGGTAGCCGGCCACGTTCATGGTGACGAAGTCGTGAACGTGACCGGCGAGCACCGCGTCGAACGGCGTGACGTCGGCCGGCTTCGGCTGAATCACGGCGGTCATGTCGGCGTTCGCATACGGCGGGCGATGGGTCACGATCCAAGAGTTCCCGCCGCTCGCTCCCGCGAGTCCGGCCGCCGCATCGAAGGCGGCCTGATAGTAGGCGACACGGACCGGATCGGCCGTCGAGTCGCTCGCATCGCTCGCTGAATCGATCATGACGAGCCGCAAGCGGTCGAGCGCGACGGCATACGGCGGCGTGCCGTCTGCGGCGGTGAGCGGGTTCGGACAGGCGAGCCGCTCGCTCGGCTCCAGATACCGGAACCAGCCGCCGCCGCCGCGGTAACAATCTTCGTGGTTGCCGCGCGTCACCACCAGCGGAACGCTCGCGAAGAGCGGCGCCGCGGGCTCGAACCAGTCCGCCATCCACGACATGCTCGTATCGCCCCAATAGTTGATGCAGCCCTTGATCTCGCTCGGACAATTGTTCTCGCGATAGTAGTAGTCGCCGACGTGGATCGCAAGGTCGGCGTGCACGCGCGCGATCGTGCGCGCGATGCGCGGGAACGGCCATGACGCGATGTCGCCGCAGTTCTGCTGCTCGCCGCCTTTCATGCGGCACCCCGTATCACCGAACACGATCATCGTGTTCACCGTTTTCGGCGGCGACGGGAGGTGATGCTCCGCGATCCGCACGTTCGTCGCGTTCGCGGGCAGCGTCGCGTCGCACACCACTTCGTCGAAGTCGTGCGCCGTGTCGAGCCCTGCGCGCTGGTGCATCGGGATCGTTCGCGTCCCGAGCGTCACAACGGGACACGTCTGGGTGACCAGGGCGCGCGCGTGCGGCTGGCCGTCGGCGGCATACTGCAGCCACGCGGAGAGAACGGCGGCGAAGATCATGAGGCGGCCTCCGGACGGCAGCGAACGACGCGGTTGACAAGGGTGCAGCGCGCGTGTTCGATACCGGCAGGATCGCGGAGTGAGATCGTCCAGCCCATACCCGTTCGCGTGTAGACCCCGAACCCGAACTGCGCCGTGCCGAAGATCTCTCCTGCGACTTTGAGGTCGCCGACGCTGAACGCGAGGAGCGGGCCGAAGTATGGCGTCAGCGTTGCCCCGCCCATCCCGTTGATCAGCAGCGG
>JAQBPM010000358.1 GCA_028287525.1 Vulcanimicrobiota bacterium
CCAGCGCGTCGAGCGATTCACGGGAGAGGTATGCGACGTCGGGCACGAGCGACGCGAACGCGTAGCCGGTGGCCGCAAACTCGTGCCGCCACTCGTGATACGCCTCGCCCCGCCCGGCCGCCCATGCGTTGAGCGCGTTCATCCACCGCGCCTCCAGGGCTTGGTGACGCCGCTTCGGGCTCATCTTCTGCACCAAGCGGCCGTCGATGAGCTCGGTCGAGGGTCGTGTCTCCGGAATCGGGATGGGGGCGAGCATCGCGTCCTCCTCACGCCATGCTATCACTGCGCGCGCGCGCAGCGTCAAGGCCCCCTAGCCGCCGCCGCCGCCGGGGGCGAGGAGTTCGTAGCCGCCGTGGGCGGCCACGCGTTCGCCGGGTTTGAGGCCGCCGGCGAGGACGGCGCTCGTGTCGTCGCTGGCGCCGACGTCCACGCCGCGCATTGCGAATTTGCCGTCCGCACCGGGAACGAATACGACCGTCTTTCCGGTTTGCGGATCCTGGACGAGCGCGGTCTGCGGGACGATGATGCCGCGGCGCTGCCCGACCGTGACCGTTGCCGTGACCGCGTCGCCGGGGACGGCGCCGCGGGGGACACCGCTGACAATCACGGTTGCGATCTGTGTCGCCGGATCGACCGCCGGAACGACGGCGGTGACGGTGCCGGACGTCGCTGCACCGCCGCGCGCCAGGCGTAGCGATGCCGGATCGCCGACGCGCACGCTGAGCGCCGCGTCGCCGGGGATCTGGAGCGTCACCGCGGCATCTTCCGGCGGGCCGATTTCGACGACCGGCGTCGTGACGTCGACCGATTCGCCGGGGTGCTTGAGCACCGAAATGACGACGCCCGCGTGCGGCGCGCGCAGCACCGCGTTCGTGACCGCGAGCTGGGCCGCGGCCGTGCGCGCCTGCGCGCTGGAGAGCTGCGCGCCGAGAACGCCGCGCTGCGCCGAGGCGGCCCGCACGTCGCTCGCCGCCTGCGCCGAATCGGCTCGCGCTTGCGCGAGCGCGGCGTTGAAGTCGGCTCCCGCGGCTTGGACGCGCGCGTCGGCGGCGCGCTGATCCGCTTCGTCGTTGGCGAGCTGTGCTTTCGAGGCTTGCACGTCGCGCTGCGCCGTCACCCCGCCGGCGAACAGCTGCTCCGCGCGCGTGAGGTTCGTCTTGTCGTTCTCGACTTTCACCGCGGCCTGCCGGGCGGCGGAGACCGCACCGATCCGATTGCTGAGCGCCGCCTGACCGCCGGCTTCGAGCGTATGCAGCTTGTCGCGCGCGGCGGCGAGCTTCGCTTGCGCGCTCATGAGTGCCGCCGACGGAACGGTGCCGCCGCCGTAGCTGTTCGACGCCGCAGCGCTGTCGGCCGTCGCTTGCCGGTACCCGATCGCGAACGACTCGCGGCGCAGCTCGGCGACGGGTTGTCCCGCGCTCACGCGGTCGCCGACGCGCACGTTTATCGTGCCGACGATGCCGGGCTCCGCGAACGCGACCTTCGCGCTGCTTCCGGCCGGCGGACCGACGTGGCCTTGCGCGCTCACGCGCACGCTGAACGTGCCGGCGTGCGCGCTCACGAGCGGAACGCTCGGACCGGCGGGTTCGGGCGCGTGCGGGGCCGCGTTGGCGCCTCGATGCGTGCTGAACCAGATCCCCGCGACCGCGAGGACGGCGACGACGGCGCCGGTAGTGGTCTTCCGATTGAGCGTCATTGACCTACCTCGAGCGAGAGGATTGCGCTTGCACGCGCTTCTTCATAAAAGGCGGAGAGTTCGTCGACCACGGCTTGCGTGTACACGTCGCGGGCGGAGGAGAGTTCGAGGCTCGAGGAGGCGCCGTTGCGATAGCCGAGCTGCGTCGCGGCGAGCTGCGCTTCGGCTTGGCGGCGCGCCTCGGTCGTCGCCGCGGTCGCGCGGCGAGTGGCAACGAGGTTGCGCGCCGTTGCGCCGACCTCGACGTCGATCGCGCGCGCCGTCGAAGCGGCCTTCGCCTGATCTTCCGCGACGATCGCGTCGGCTTGGCTGACGCGCGCACGCGCCGCTCCGCTGAGCGGGTAGTTCAGCGTCACGTTGACCGTCGGCGCCGCGACGTGCACGCCGCCGTCGATGCCGGAGGCATATCCCGCACCGACCGTGAGAGCCGGTAACGTCGCGCGGCGCGCGGCGCGTGCCGACGCTTGAGCCGCGTCGGTGACGTGCTGAGCGGCGGCGAGTTCCGGACGGAGCAAGTGCGCACGCGTGACCGCCGTCGCCGGATCGATCTCGAGCATGGTGGGCGCAGCGGCGGACGTCGTTGCGGTGAACGCGGTCGCCGGCGCGCCGGTCTCGATGCGAAGCGCTTCGGTCGCGTTCGTGTCGGCGACACGGGCGAGCTCGGCGTCGGCGGTCGTCTTCGCGACCGCGACGTTCGCGCGGACGACGTCGAGCTTCGGCGCGTCGCCGGCGTTGAAGCGAATCTGCGCCGCGCGGAGCTGCTCGTTCGCCGTGGCGAGCGCGCTCTCTCGCGCGTCGCGAACCGCGCGCGCCTTGAGCGCGTCGTAGTACAGCCCGACCAATTTCATCCGCTCCGTGCGCATCACGCCTTGGCGGCTGCTCTCGGCGTTTCGCAAGTTGGCGACTGCGGCCGCGACGAGCGGCGAGTACGCAGCGATGTCGCCGATCGTCGTTTGCACGCCGACCGAAGTGATCCGGGAGAGAATCGTGCCGCCGTTCGGACCGTTCTGCGGTGAGGTGACGTAGCCGCCGACGAGCTGCGGGCCCAGCGCCGAGTGCACCGCCGCGAGCGCGGCGCTGTTCTGGTTGACGACCGCGTTCGCCGCGGTGATGTCGGGAGAGTTGGCGAGGGCGGCTTTCTCCGCGTCCGAGAGGGTCAAGCCGGAGAAGGCGAACGGGGTCGCGACCTGCGAGATCACGCTCGGTGTTGGCGCCGCGACCTTCGCGGGCTGCGCGGCGGCGGGAAGCGCCGAGATGGCGAGAGCGATGCAGGCGACGCCGGCGGTGATGCGTACCTTCATGCCGCGGGGACCATTTCAGCGGCGCGCGACTCTTTGTGCCCCATGAACGTCGCGTAGAGCACCGGGATGAGGACCAGCGTAAAGAACGTCGCGGTGGAAAGCCCTCCGATGACGGCGATCGCGAGCGGCTTCTCGAGCTCGGCACCTTGGCCGATCCCGAGCGCGAGCGGGAGGAGGCCGCCGATCGCGGCGAGCGTCGTCATGATGA
>JAQBPM010000362.1 GCA_028287525.1 Vulcanimicrobiota bacterium
GTGAACTCGCCGGCCGTCTGCTGCAACGTCGCGAACGTGTCTTGCCCGTGCGTCGGCAGACCGGAACCTGGGTCGTGCCCCGCGAGCAACGAGGCGGTTCCGCTCAACCCGCGCTCTGAGTTGCCGACCGCGATCTGCGCGCCGATCTTGGTCTGGAAGAACGTGAACGGGTTTTCGCCCGCGGTCTGATCCCAAATCGCATAGTGGTCGGTCGTCTCACGGAACGTCTCCGGATCGAGCGGCAGCGTGAGCGTCATCTGGCCGGCGCGAATCGTCACCGGGACCCGAGCGCCTTCCGGCGTCGCTCGCCAGCCCGCCCATACGTCGCGGGCGCGCCCCACCCGGCCCCCGTCGACGGCGTAGATTTCGGCAAAGTAGGATCCGCGCGAGCCGGCCGCGCCGCCGGTCAGGAACTCGACTTCGTCGACGATCGTCCGCGGCAGCGGCGCCTCCGCCCGAGACGCCGCGCTCGAATATCCCACCTGGATCCGGACCGCCACGGGGAAGGCCGGCTTTGCCTTCAGCCCCGGCATCCGGTAGCCGTTCGCCAGGAAGGCCTCGCCGAAAGCGGTCAGGTGGGGGACCTCCGTGTGGCACGCCTGACACGTCAGCCCGTATCGGTGCGCGAACACCGGGATCGCAGAGGCCGAGCGGGGCGTCAACCCGGCGGCCGCCGCGAGGACGAGAGCCAGGAGAAGCGGCAGACGAGGCATTAGGCAAGCCTAATTAGGCTCACCTAACAAGCGACTCCTGCGCGAGCGGCCCGGCGGAGGTTCGGCCCGCGGCTGCGAACGGCGGGTCGGTGGTCACGCTGCGCTTTCTCGGTACCGGCGGCGCGCGCTGGGTCGTCGCCAAGCAGATCCGCTCGTCGGGCGGCTTTTGGCTGCAGGCCGACGGGACGAACATCCACGTCGATCCGGGCCCGGGCGCCCTCGTCCGCGCGCTCACCCAGTTTCCGCCCTGCGATCCGGCGACGCTCGACGCGATCGTGCTCTCGCACAAGCACCTCGACCATTCGGGCGACGTCAATGCGATGATCGAAGCGATGTGCCAGGGCGGCTGGCGCCCGCGCGGGGCCTTGTGCGCCCCCCGCGACGCGCTCGACGAGGCGATGCAGCCGGTGGTGCTCCCGTATGCGCGCCGCTTCGTGCCGCGCGAGTGGCTGGTCGAGGCGAACGGCGGACCGTTCGCGGTCGGCGGCGTCGAACTGCGCGCCTCGCTGCGCCTGCAGCATCCGGTCGAAACCTACGGTCTGCACTTCCGCACGGCGTCGGCCGCCGTCTCGTACCTGCCCTGCACGCGCTACTTCGATGCGATCGTCGACGACTACCGCAGCCACGCGCCGGACGTGCTCGTGCTCAACGTGCTGCGCTATCGGGACTCGATGGACGTCGACCACCTCACCTACGACGACGCGCGCGTGCTGATCGACGGCATCCGCCCGGGCGTCGCGATCATGTCGCACTTCGGGACGCGGATGCTCGAGCGCGATCCGAAGCGGCTCGCGTACGAGCTCGAGGACGCGACCGGCGTCAAGACGCTCGCCGCGTACGACGGCTGGACGTACGATGTCGCTTGAGATCGAGAGCGCGAAACCCGGCGAGACCGACGCGTTCTGGAAGGCGCACGATCGCGACTGGCGCACGGAGCTGTGGAACTTCCGCGTCATCTGGCACGAACAAACGCACGACGTGATCGCGCGCGACGACGGCGAGATCGCCGGCGTCCTGCGACTGCGGATCGCCGCGTCGCTCGGTACGGTGGAGGCACTCTACGTGCTGCCGGATCGCCGGCGGCGCGGGATCGGCCGGCTGCTCGTCTCGCGCGCCGAGGAACTCTCGAACTACTACAACTGCCACAAGGTCAGCGTCGCCGTCTTTCACGAGCGCGCGGCGCAGACGTTCTTCACCGCGTGCGGCTACAAGATCGACGCCGTGATCCCGCAGCACACGTTCAAACTGGACGTCGCACTGCTGCGCAAGTTCCTGCTGTAAGAGGACGCGTGCTCAGCCGCGGCCGGGTTCGCGTATCCGGCGCATTTCGCGCAAGGCGTGCGGCTTCGCCGCCTTCTCGGACGGCGCGACCCGGCGGTGCACGCTGAAGAGCTGCAGGACGGGACGCCACTCGGGCGCAGTCACGCGGCGGCTGGTCAGCGATCCGTCGTAGAGGTACACGTTGCCGTGTCCGCTGATCGCGTTGACGAGCGGCCCGCCGCCCCCGTAGGCGGCCGTCGTCGTACCGTCCGACGGCTGTGAGATCGCGGTTCCGGCCCGCTCGAATTGCGTGTAGACGTGACCGTCTTGCGAACGGCCGGCGAGCTGCGCCGGAGCGGTGACGCCGAGCGCGATGTTTCCGCTGAGCGACTCGAACCGCGCGAGCCCCGGATCGAACGAGCCGCCGTCGTAGAGGATCGCGCCGCTGACGCTGTTCGCTTCGATCTGCTTGCTGCGGCAATGCTCGAACACGACGTGCGCCGTGTTGACGCGAACACGGAGCCGGTCGAACGTGCCGTCGGTCGCGGAGAGCGCACCGTTGTTCATCTGCACGAACGCGGTCGTCGTCGCGCCGCTGAGCTCCACGCGGCCGAAGTTCTGCAAGATGAACAAGTTCGCGCCGCGGTAGCCCTCGATCGACGTGTGGCCGCCGCCGATGCGCGTCTGCAGAATCCCCGTCGATGCGGGGATCGTCACGACGAGCCGGGCACCCGCCTCGGCCGTGACCTTCACGACGTCGTGCGGCCCGGGCCGGAAGGCGGCGTACGGGAAGTCCTCAGGCGGCAGCATCCCCTGACCGACGATTTGGCCCCCTTCGCGCAGCGCGTAGGGCATCGGCGGGATCGGCGCGGCCAACGGCATCCGCTCGGTGCCGAACGTGACCGTCCGACGTTCGACCGCCGGTGCGACCTCCGACTCGACCGCGACCGAGGAGCGGTCCCAGGTCCGCACGACGAGCGAGTTGCCGCGCCCGGCGATCTGAACGACTACGACGGCCTGGTCGCCGACGTCGAACGAGGACGTGTCCGCCAGGCCCGGCGCGGCCGCGGCCGCACACGCGAGGAGCAATGCCCCGAGCCCCGCGATGATCCACCGCGGGGCCCGGGAACGGAGGTCGTCCACCGGCCCAGTGTACGCCCGGTCCCTCCGTCGGGTCATGAATCGGGGGTGAAGGATTCGGGCTCGGCTGGGAGGGTCACCGAGAACGCCGAGCCGCCTTCCGGACGCGTATGCGCGGTGACGGTGCCCCCGTGCACGCGGGCGATGCTGCGGACGATCGCCAAGCCGAGTCCGGTCCCTTCGACGACTCGACCGTGGGAAGGATCGCCGCGGAAGAAGCGGTCGAAAAGCCGGTCGGCGGAATCGTCCTCGATACCGGGTCCGGTGTCGCGGACTTCGACGATCGCGCGTCCGTCCTGGAGCCGCACCTCGACGTCGACCTGCCCCGCCTCGGTGAACTTGACCGCGTTGTCGACCAAATTCGTCACCATCTGCCGCAACAGACCCGCATCGCCGACGACGACGCTGCGCGCCTCGAGCGGATGATGCGCGGAGAGCCGCAGGCCCTTGGCGTGCGCGCGTTCGCGCGCATGCAGAACGACGTCGTCCACGATCTGTTCGACGATCAGCGGCTCCTTCGGGATCGCGTCGCCGGACTCGGCCTTCGCCAGCGTGAGCATCCCCGACACCATCCCCGCCAGCCGCCCGCTTTCGTCGGCGATCGCTTCGAGGGACGCGCGCAGCACCTCGGGATCGCGATCGCCCCAGCGCTGCAGCATCTGCGCGTTCGAGTTGATGACGGTCAGCGGCGTGCGTAATTCGTGCGATGCGTCGCTGATGAATTGACGCTCGCGGGCGAACGCCGACTGCAGCCTATCGAGCATCGCGTCGAACGCGCCCGCCAGCCGTCCGACCTCGTCGCGCCGCTTCCACCGCAGCCGGCGTCCCAGGCGTTCCGAGCCCATCTCCGCGACCGCGGCGGTGAGCCGTTCGATCGGATCGATCGCCGAGCCCGCGATGAAGTAGGATGCCGCGCCGATCGCGATCATCGCGGCGATCGTTACGCCCATCAGAATCGTGCGCGCGCGCGCCACGAGATCGTCGACGATGTCCAGCCGTTGAGCGACGTAGGCTACCGCCAGCGGCCGGTTCTCCGCATCGGTGAGCACGCGGATCAGCACCAGCATCGTACCGGGCCGGGTCCCGCCGATGTGCACCGTCAGGAAGTGCGCCGCCGGGCCGCGCACCTCCACCGGCGGGAACGACACGCCGCCGAGATTCGAGCTCTTTCCCAGAATCTGTCCGTCGAGGTTGTCGATCTGGACGTACTCGTTCGCCGACGCCCAGCGGTCGAGCGTTGCGCGATCCGAGAGCCTGATCGTCACCGGCGCATCGCCGGCGAATCCGAAGCTCGCCGCTTCGAGCGCGACGCCTTCTATTTGTTCGGCGGTTTGGGTGAGCTGCAGCTTCGCCTGATCGACGAGCAGCGAGCGGAATGCAAAATCGATCGCGATCGCACCGGTCGCAATCACCACGACGATCAGCGCCGCATAAAGCGCGGCGATGCGCGTGCGCAGGCTGGTCAGACGTTACTCTTTGAGGGCGTAGCCTACGCCGCGTACCGTTTGGATCAGTTTCTCGTCGTACGAGTCGTCGATCTTGCCGCGCAAGTAGCGGATGTAGACGTCGATCAAATTCGAGTCGCCCAGGAAATCGCTGCCCCAGACGCCGTTGAAGAGCTCGTCGCGCGAATGGACTTTGTTGCGGTGAAGCAGCAGGTACTCCAAGAGCGCGTACTCTTTGGCCGTGAGATGGATCGACGTTCCGGCCCGCGTGACTTCATGGCGGTCGCGGTCCATGACGAGGTCCTTGGCGCGCAGCACGTTTTCCTGCGGGTCGCGTTCGCGCAAGCGCGCGCGGATGCGCGCCAGCAGCTCTTCGATGGAGAACGGCTTGACGACGTAGTCGTCGGCGCCGCCGTCGAGGCCCGCGACGCGGTCGGGGATGCGGTCTTTCGCGGTCAGCATGATGATCGGTACGCGCGACTTCGCGCGCACCCGCGCGCAGACTTCGAGGCCGTCGAGCTTCGGCAGCATGAGATCGAGCACGACCAAGTCGGGTTCTTTGAGCGCCTTCTCGAGGCCGGAGAGGCCGTCGGCGGCGGTCTCGACCTCGAACCCTTCGTGTTCGAGCTCGAGCTTGAGGACCCGCGTGATCTGCGCGTCGTCCTCGACCAAGAGGATCTTGTATTTGCGTTCGTCGGCGCCGCCGGGCGCCGCTCCGTCGCCCGGACGCGCCCTCACCGGATCTCGACGCGCCGGCGTTGCGGAACGGTGATCTGCGAGAGGCACCAGGCGGCCGAGATGCCGACCGCGAGCCACATCAGCGTGTTGAGCGAGGTGAGGCCGCCGGCGTCGACCAGGCGGGTCACGCCGTCGACGAGCCGTTCGCCCAGCCGCGGCGTGCTCAGCGCGACCCAGGTGAGCCACATTGCCAGCGCCGCGAGCGTTGCGAGCGTCCAGACTTCCCATTGCTGTACCGTGGCGCGGGGACGGTAGACGGTCGCCGCCATGATGCGCGCGTGCAGGTTCGCCGGCGGATCCTCCAGCGGGAGGACGGCCAGTGCTCGGTCGAGGGCGTCGTCGTCGTACATCATAGGGTCAGGGCCTTCCGGAGCTGTTCCTTTGCACGGAACAAGTGCGTTTTCACCGTCCCGAGCGGAAGGTTTAACACGGTTGCAATTTCCTCATACTGCTTCCCTTGCAGGTGATACAGCGTAACGACGGTCCGATACTTTTCCGGCAGCGCATCTATCGCGCTGCGTAGACGATAAGCGTCGTCGCTGCGCTCCGCCTGTGCTTCCGGTCCGGCTGAGGGATCGGCGTGGTCGGGGAGCTCGTCGCCGGAGAGCCGCTTGCGCTTCGCGAGGCGATCGCAGCAGCCGCGGTAGCAGATCGTGAAGATCCAGGTCGAGAACTTCGCCCCGGGGCGGAACGTGTTCAGTGCTCGGTAGGCTTTGAAGAACGCCTCCTGGGCGGCGTCCTCCGCTTCGGTGCGGTCGTGCAGGGTCCGCAGGGCGAGGTTGTAGACGGCCCGCTCGTAGCGCGTGACGAGCTCCCCGAACGCATCGGAGAGGCCGGTCAGGGTAGCATCAATCAGCGCCTGGTCGTCGACGACCGGCGCCGCTACGGGCGGTAGATCCACCGCGAGTGCCGCTCCCATGCTGATCGCATGTACGTGCAAGCGCTCTTGGGGTTTCGCCCCGCCCGTTCCCACTCAGGCGTCCGGCAGTGCAACGAAACACCGCGGACCGGGCCGCGTACATGGGGCATGATTTCGCGCTCGACCGTCCTCGGCGGCTTGATCGTCGTCGAACTCGCCATCGTCGGGGCCGCCGCCAGCGCCCTGACCGGCGGCGGAACGTCTCCGCAATACGGCGCCCCGACGTCGATGGGCTCCACCCAGCTCGACCGCACGTTCATCACCGGCCCGGCACCGCGCGTCGTCGTCGACGTCCAAGACGTTCACGTCACGGTGGAAACGGGCGGTTCGCCGAGCGTTCACGTGGTCGAGACCGTCTCGGCGCGCGGGTTCATGTCGGGGAAGCCGGATGCCGTCGTCGCGGAGCAAACCCCGGACGGGATCCGCGTGCGGTCGACCGGCGAGGGCTCGGTGCACGTGATGCTCGGTGAGTTCAACCACGAACTGCGCCTGGTCGTCCCCGCGACGGCCCGGCTGGAGCTCGCGACCGGCGGGCGCATCGACGCCGCCGGCCTGCGCGCCAAGCTCGTCGCCCATTCGAGCGACGGATCGATCCACGTGCGCGACCATCAAGCGGACCTCGACGCGAGCACCGACAGCGGGCGGGTCGAGCTGGTGGACGTCCAGGGGAAGGCGATCGACGCGACCACGCGCGACGGACGTATCTATCTGACCCGGGTCGGCGCGGACCGGCTGGTCGCCCATTCCGATTCGGGGCGCATTGTCGGCGCCGGGATCCGGGCCGTCGATGGCTCGCTCACGACCGCGGACGGGCGCGTGATCGTCTCGTTCACGCCCGGCAGCGACGCCACGGCGCAGGTCCATACCGACGACGGCGAAGTCAGCGTCGCGGGATTCAGCTCGACCGACGACGGCGCGAGCAAGCGCACCGTCCGCCTAGGCCCGGGCCGCGGCCACTTCGAAATTTCGACCGCCAGCGGACCGATCACCATCACCCAGGGAGCCAACGTCTGATGCCCGACAACGTCGTCGCAGCACTCGCGATCATCTGCATCTTCGGTCTGCCGATCGGCGCCTGGATCGTGTTCCGCGCGTTCCGCTTCCTCGAGCGGATCGAGATGATCAAGCGCGGGATGGTCCCGCCCCCGGACGCGGGCTTCGGCTTCGGCCGCGGCCGCGCATACCGGATGTGGGCCCAGCAGCAGGCCGCGCGCGGTCCCGCACC
>JAQBPM010000369.1 GCA_028287525.1 Vulcanimicrobiota bacterium
CCGTAGATCATCATCGTCGCGAGCAGCGGCGGAACGTCGTGAAACCGGACGATGAGGTACGCCAGGCCGCCGATCGCTGCCAGCAGGCCGGCGAGCGAGATCCGTGCGTCGACCGGTTCCTTCGCCGGCGGCGTTACGGAGGCGGCGGCGCGGTCTTCGCGTTCCAAAGGTGCTCGGGCTGTTCCAGCGCGTGATTGATCCAGCGCGACCACACGAAGAGCGCGTCGGAGAGGCGGTTGACGTAACGCACGACCTCGGGCGAGATCGGTTCGGCCTCACCGAGCGCGATCAGCAGGCGCTCGGCTCGACGGCACACGGTGCGCGCTTGGTGCAGGAACGCGCCCGGATACGAGCCGCCGGGGTGAATGAAGTTGTCCAGCGGCTCGAGATCCGCTTGAGCGCGGTCGATCGCACGTTCGAGTGACGTCGCATCGTCGGCGGTGACTAGCGGCATCCCCTCCCAGCGATCTTTGGGAAGCGTCGCGAGGTCGCTGCCGAGGTTGAAGAGGACGTCCTGCGACCATGCCAGCCACTTGTCGAGGTCGCCCGCAACGCCGTGCGCGCGCGCCAGATCTTGCACCGGCCGCGTCCGCTGGACGTCGGCGAGCGCGGTGCGCGCGAGACCGATCACCGACGAGAGCTCGTCGACCGTCCCGTATGCCTCGATGCGCAGCGCGTTCTTCTTGACGCGCTGTCCGCCGACGAGCCCCGTCGTCCCGTCGTCGCCGGTCCGAGTATAGATTCGCGTCAGCTTCGGCATACAGTCAGATTCGCGTGTCGGGGGATGAGACCCGCGGAAGCAGGACCTTCCCCAACGGCTGCCCCGAGTTTCAGTACCGGCGCGCAGAGAGGACGCTTCTGCACCTGCGCGAACCCCGGCCGGTTGGCCATGGAACGCATCCCGACGAAAAACGACGACCTCTCCGAGTGGTACAACGCCGTCTGCTATCGAGCCGAGCTCGTTTCGCAGGCCCCCGTGCGCGGGTGCCTCGTGCTGCGGCCGTACGGCTACGGGCTGTGGGAGCGTCTCCAAGCAGAGCTCGACCGGCGCTTCAAAGAGACCGGACACGAGAACGCCTACTTTCCGCTGCTGATCCCCGAGTCGCTGCTGACCAAGGAAGCGGAGCACGTCGAGGGGTTCGCGCCGGAAGTCCTCTGGGTGACGGAGGGCGGTACCGAAAAGCTGCCCGAGCGGCTCGCGATCCGGCCGACCTCCGAGGTCGTCATCGGCGTGATGTACGCCGAGTGGATCCAGTCGTATCGCGATCTGCCCATACTGATCAACCAGTGGGCGAACGTCATGCGCTGGGAGAAGCGGACTCGCCCGTTCCTGCGCACGGCCGAGTTCCTGTGGCAGGAAGGCCACACCGCGCACGCCACCGAGGGGGAAGCGGCGGAAGAAGTCGCGCGGATGCTCGAAGTGTACCGCGAGGTCGCCGAAGACGTCTGCGCCGTTCCCGTCTACAAAGGTGAGAAGAGCATATCCGAACGGTTCGCCGGCGCGAACCACACCTTTTCGATCGAGGCGCTGATGCCGGACGGCAAAGCGCTGCAATCCGCGACATCGCACGAGCTTGGCCAGAACTTCGCGCGCGCCTACGACATCAAGTACCTCAGCGAGGATCAGTCGGAAGAGTACTGCTGGACGACGTCGTGGGGAATGTCGTGGCGCATGCTCGGCGGGCTGATCATGACGCACGGCGACGATCGCGGGCTGCGCATCCCGCCGAAGATGGCGCCGACCGAAGTGGTGATCGTGCCGATCCCGCGCGGCGACACGACCGCGCTCTTCGAGAAAGCGCGCGCGCTCTACGCGGAGTGCAGGGCAGCCGGACTGCGCGTGAAGCTCGACGACCGGCCCGGACAATCGCCGGGGTACAAGTTCAACGAGTGGGACATGCGCGGCGTCCCGATTCGGCTGGAGATCGGCAACCGCGATCTCGAAGCCGGCGTCGCGACGCTCGTGCGCCGTGACAAAGCGGTAAAAGAAGACGGGCAGAAACAAGCGGTTCCGCTCGGCGAGGTCGTCGCGCGCATTCCGGAGATCCTCGCGCAGATCCAGCAGAACATGTTCGCGCAAGCGAAGGCGTTTCTCACCGAGCACACGTTCTCGACCACCGATCGCGACGAGTTCCTGCGCCTGTGCACGGAACGCGCCGGGATGATCGACATCCCATGGTGCGGCCGGCCCGAGTGCGAAGCGTTCGTCAAGGAGACGACCGGCGCGTCGACCCGCAATTTGCGCGAGCCCGCGCTGCACGACCGCTGCACCGCCTGCGGCGAGCCCGCTCGGTATCAGGCCTATTTCGCGCAATCGTACTAGCCTGCTCGCGCTCGTCGCGGCGGCGATCCTCGCCTGCGCGCCGCTCGCCGCGCGGGCCGACGACCCGCGCGTCACGGCGCGCGCCGCGGGCGGCGACGTCGCGACGGCGCGGCGCATCGCCGCGGCGCTGCTGACGCGTCCGCTGCCTGCTCAGCTTCTGCGCGTGCGCTGCGAACGGTTGGGACGCCACGTCGACTGCGGTTTGGTCGTCAGCGGGACGAAGTTCCACCGCCCGCTGGACCTGCCGGCCTGGAACGCCGAAATCGCCGGGCTGATCGACGGTGCCTTCGCGGCGGCGCCGGAGCTGGACGAACTCGACGCCTGGGCGACCGTACCGCTGGATGCCCAGCATGGGTTGGTCGTCAGCGGCGATTACGCGAAGCCGACCTCGGCGACCGTTTTCTCGATCACGGTGCCCCGCGCGGCACGCGGCGCGGTCCGGGCCCGCCTCCTCGACGGACGGGGCGTTTTCTGGGACCCGGCCTTCCGAGCGTCCTTGGCGAAGGGAACGGGCGGATGATCCGCATTACGACGCTCCCCAACGGTCTGCGCGTCCTGACCGAGACGATGACGCACGTTCGCTCCGCCACGATCGGCCTGTGGTGCGACGTCGGTTCGGCGACCGAACCGGCCGAGCGGCGCGGCATCTCGCACCTGCTCGAACACATGGTCTTCAAAGGGACGCCGCGCCGCACGGCGCGGGCGATCGCCGAGGAGATGGACGCGGTGGGCGGTGAGCTCAACGCGATGACCGACAAAGAGACGACCTGCTTCTACGCGCACGTCGTCGATCGTCATCTGCCGCGCGCGGTCGACGTACTGGCCGACATGCTGCAGCACGCGCTCTTCGACGGCGACGACCTTGCGCGCGAGCAGCAAGTCGT
>JAQBPM010000410.1 GCA_028287525.1 Vulcanimicrobiota bacterium
CCGGGCTGCTGGCGCCACGAGTCGTCGACGCTGCCGGCATCCACGGGGTCGAAGCCGACCTCGTCGATGAGCCGCATGACGGTGGCCTTCGCGTTCGCGTCGTCTCCGGCGACCGGCAGCGCGATGCGGCCGGCGCTGCCGGCGGGCTTGCCGAGTTCGAACAAATGCTGCGCGTAGATGTTGTTGAAGGCTTTGACCACGGGACGGCCCAGCTGCTGTGCCACCCACCGGCTCTCGGTGGCTCCCGACTCGATGCCGTCGATGCGGCCGTCGCGCTGCTGCGGATAGTAGTTGCCGGTGTCGACGACGACGACGCTTGCGGGCACGCCTGCGAAGAGGTCCCGCGGCAGATCGGGGATGTTCTTCTCCGGGATCGTCACGATCACGACGTCGTTGTTGCGCGCCGCGTCCTGCACCGACACCGCCTTCGCACCGGTTTCACGCGCGAGTTCGGCAAGCGCCAGCGGTCCCCGCGAGTTGGCGACGGAGACCTCGTGTCCGCCGGAGCGAAAAAGGCGCGTTAACGCTCCCCCGATGTTGCCCGAGCCGATGATACCGATCTTCATGCTCGCACCGACACACCGCTGCGGATGCCGGATTCGCGATCACCTGCTCGATCTTTCGATCGATAGGTCGGCACCCGCTTCGTCTGCAAGGAAACCAGTCAATCGCCGCTCCTTCCGTCCGACCACGGCGCGACCGGTTCGCGGACTCGACAATTGGCCAACGGAAGTTGCTCTCGTGCGCCTGCAAACAAATGCCGGTACCGTGTTCGACAGAATCTCGCTAGACAATCTCTCGCCCGACGAGCACCGTGCCCGCTACTTCGAGATGAAGGCGGCGGCGCGCGAACGCGATGCGGTTTCCGAGCACGTCGGTGCGACGACGGTCGAAGGACCGACGCTCACGGCCGATGCGATCGTGCTTCGCGAGTCGATCCCGTACGGCTGGTATTGGACCGGGACGCTCGCGCGCGGCCAGGTTTTGCGCATCGTCAACACGAGCGGCACGTGCGGCGTCTCGGCGATGGTTTGGAACGCCGACGACACGAGCGAACGGTACAACGCAGGCGACACGGTCAAAGTGCAGTGGAACGCGCTGCTGCGCGCCGGACGCGTGCTGCTCTCCGACATGGGGCGCGTCTTGCTCTCGCTGACGGCCGACACGGCCGGCCGCCACGATACACTGGCCGGCGGCAGCACGCCCGCCTCGAACGCGGCGAAGTACGGTGACCGGCACCTGCGGAACACCCGCGACAACTTGCTTCTCGCCGCCGGAAAGCATGGATTGACGAAGCGTGACGTCGCTCCATGCGTCACCTTTTTCGCGCCCGTCGTGACCACAGCCGACGGGCGCTTGACGTGGAGCCCCGGCGACGATCTCGCCGGCTCGTACGTCGACCTTCGCGCGGAGATGAACGTCCTCGTCGCGCTCTCGAACGCTCACCACCCGTTGGCGCCGGAGTCCTCCGCGATGGGCTCGGTCGAAGCGATCGTATGGCGCGGACCGCCACCCGATGCCGGCGACCTGTGCCGCACCTCCGGGCCGGAACTGGTCCGCGCCTTCCAAAATACCGACGCGCTCTTTCGCGCGTAAGCCGGAAAGCTTCATCATGATCGCCAGCGCATCGACGCCGCTCGACCCCGCCGCGGCTATCTACGACCGTGAGGTTACCGCGCGCATGCCGTGGTCGCGGGTTCTTCTCCGCGGCCAAGTCCTGCGGATCGTCGATCTTCGCGGACAACAGGCCGTGGATACCCTCTTCTACAACGCGCACGACACGGCGGAGCGATACTGTGCGCAGCAGACGCTGCGGACGCAAGGCTCGGCGTACGTCACTGCCGGCACCCAGCTGATCTCGAACGACGGCAACGTGATGGCAACGGTGATCGCCGACACCTGCGGCCAGCACGACACCTCGGCCGGCGCTTGCAGCTGCGAGGCGAACACCGTCCGGTTCGGCCATCACACGCGGTACATGCACGCCTGTCGCGAGAATTTTCTCCTGGAGCTGGCGCGCTACGGCATGACGAAGCGCGACCTCGTCAGCAACATCAATTTCTTCATGAACGTTCCGATTCTCGGTGACGGCGAGCTGGCGATCACCGACGGGTTGTCCGCTCCCGGCGGCTTTGTGGACGTTCGGGCCGAGATGGACGCACTGTGCGTGATCTCGAACTGTCCGCAGGTCAACAACCCGTGCAACGGCTTCGAACCGACGCCGATCCGCGTGCTCGTCTGGGACGCGCCGGGCCAATAGGCTCCATGTTCAAGACCGTCCTCGTCGCCAATCGGGGAGAGATCGCCGGCCGAATCATCGCGACCCTTCGGCGTCTGAACATCGCCTCGGTGGCGGTGTACTCCGATGCGGACCGCTTCACGCTCCCGGTCCTCGCGGCAGATCGAGCGATCGCGCTGAGCGGAGACACGGTCGCGGAGACGTACCTCAACGTCGACGCGATCGTCGCAGCGTGCCAGGCCTCGGGAGCCGATGCGGTCCATCCCGGATACGGCTTTCTCAGCGAAAACGCCGGCTTCGTACAGCGCCTTGCCGATGCCGGGATCGCGTTCGTCGGCCCGCGCGGCGAACACCTGGAAGCGTTCGGGCTCAAGCATACGGCGCGCGCGCTCGCGGAGGCGGTGGGAGTCCCGCTTCTTCCCGGCAGCGGCGTGCTCGACGACGTCGAGAGCGCGCTCGAACGCGCGGCGGCGATCGGGTATCCGGTCATGCTCAAGAGCACCGCCGGCGGAGGCGGCATCGGGATGCACGTGTGCCGCTCGGCCGACGATCTCGTCGCGAAATACGCGACGGTGCGCCGGTTGGCGGCGGCAAATTTCGGCGACGAGCGCATCTTCCTCGAAAAGTACGTCGAGCACGCCCGGCACGTCGAAGTGCAGATCTTCGGCGACGGGAGCGGCCGCGTCGTCGCGCTCGGGGAGCGCGACTGTTCGCTGCAGCGACGTCACCAGAAAGTCGTCGAGGAGACGCCGGCGCCGGGCTTGGACGACGACGTGCGCTCGCGTCTGCATGCGGCGGCGGTCGTGCTCGGCGAGAGCGTTCGCTATGCATCCGCCGGCACGGTCGAGTTCATCTACGATGCGTCCACCAAAGAGTTTTTCTTCCTCGAAGTCAACACGCGGCTGCAGGTCGAGCACGGGGTAACCGAGCTCGTGTACGGCATCGATCTGGTGGAATGGATGCTCCGGCAAGCCGCGGGCGAGTTCGTCCTCCCCGCGTCTGCCGCCTTAGCGCCGTCCGGCGCCGCGATCGAAGCGCGCATCTATGCGGAGGATCCTGCGCGCGGGTTTCGGCCGAGCGCCGGTTTGTTGACGCGCGTTCGGTTTCCGCAGGATGCTCGCGTCGACACGTGGGTCGAGACCGGGACGGAGGTCTCGGCGAAATACGATCCGCTGCTGGCGAAGATCCTGGTCCACGCAGAGACGCGAACCGGCGCGCTCGCGCGAATGACGGACGCACTGCGCGAGACGAGCATTTCCGGAATCGAGACGAATCTCGGGTACGTCGCGGCCGCGATCGACGACGAGCGGTTCGTCTCCGGCGCGATGACGACCGGTACGCTTGCCGCGTTCGCGTACTCGCCCGATACGGTCGAAGTGCTGAAGCCGGGCGTGCGCTCGAGCCTCCAGGAGTTGCCCGGCCGCCTCGGCTTCTGGCACGTCGGCGTCCCGCCGAGCGGCCCGATGGACGAGCGCTCGTTCCGTCTCGTGAATCGGATCCTCGGAAATCGCGAGGGAACGTGCGCGCTCGAGCTCACGCTGCACGGCGCGACGCTGCGCTTTCACGCGCCGGCGGTCGTCGCGCTCGGCGGCGCGGCGATGCAGGCCGACCTCGACGGCGTCCCCGTGGCGTACGGAACCCCGATCCCCGTCGCAGCCGGTGCAGTTTTGACGATCGGCGCGATCGTGGGCCCCGGCGCCAGAACGTACCTGGGCGTGCTCGGGGGCTTCGATGCGCCGCTGTACCTCGGCTCGCGCGCGACGTTCGGTTTGGGCGGATTCGGCGGCCATGCGACCGGGACGCTGAAGACCGGCGACATCTTGCGCGTCGCACCCGCGGGGACGAATGCCGCCCGAGTGCGCACAGACCTCGAACTCGACGCTCCGGAGCTCACGGCAGCGTGGGAGATCGGCGTCGTTTACGGCCCGCACGGCGCGCCCGATTTCTTCACCGACGACGATGTCGCGACGCTTTTCCAAGCCGAGTACGAAGTCCATTTCAACAGCGATCGCACCGGCGTTCGGCTGATCGGGCCGAAACCTGCCTGGGCGCGGCGCGACGGCGGTGAAGCAGGGCTGCATCCCTCGAACATCCACGACAATGCGTATGCCGTCGGGTCGATCGATTTCACCGGCGACATGCCGATCATTCTCGGGCCGGACGGACCGAGCTTGGGCGGTTTCGTCTGCCCGGCCGTCGTTGCTCGCACCGAGCTGTGGAAAGTCGGCCAGCTTCGGCCCGGCAATCGCGTGCGTTTCCGGCGGGTCCCCGTAACGTCGGTACGGGAGCAGCGCGTGACGCACGTTCCGCCGGCATCCGCGATCTACGCGGGCCTCGACGATCGTGAGGTCGGTGTCGTCTACCGGATCGCCGGCGACGAAAACGTTCTCGTCGAGTACGGACCGATGGTCCTGGACATCGCCTTGCGCTTGCGCGTGCACCTCTTGATGACCGCACTCGAGACCGCGCGCGTTCCCGGGATCATCGACCTCACGCCGGGGATTCGCTCGCTGCAGGTGCATTACGACAGCAGCGTTCTGACGCTGGCGGAGATCGTCGAGCTGCTCGTGCGGATCGAGGACAGCCTTCCTTCGGTCGACGACGTCGACATCCCCAGCCGCATCATCCACCTGCCGCTCTCGTGGAACGACGACGCCGCTGCGCTCGCTATGCGCAAGTACCAGGAACTCGTGCGCCCGAATGCTCCCTGGTGCCCCTCCAACATCGAGTTCATTCGCCGCATCAACGGGCTCGATTCGATCGAAGACGTCAAGCGCATCGTCTTCGATGCACGCTATCTGGTTTTGGGACTGGGCGACGTGTACCTCGGCGCCCCGGTCGCCACGCCGCTCGATCCGCGGCACCGTCTGATCACGACGAAGTACAATCCCGCACGCACGTGGACGCCGGAGAACGCGGTCGGCATCGGCGGCGCGTACCTCTGCATTTACGGCATGGAAGGTCCCGGCGGATACCAGCTGGTCGGGCGAACGATCCAAGTGTGGAACAGCTGGCGTTCGACGGAGGTCTTCGAGCCGGGATCGCCGTGGCTGCTGCGATTCTTCGATCAGATCCGGTTCTTTCCGGTCACGGGTGAAGAGCTGCTCGAAGCGCGCGCCGCGTTTCCGCACGGACGGTATCCCGTGCGCATCGAGCACGAACGTTTTCGCTTCCGCGAATACCGCGATTTCCTGGTCCGCCACGCCGCGGATATCGAGGCGTTCCAGGAGCGGCGTCAAGCGGCGTTCGACGTCGAACGGCACGATTGGGCGGCGCGCGGGCTCGACACGTACGTCGCGGAAGACGGGCTCACGCCGGCGGACGTCGAGGACGCGCTGCCTCCCGGCGTGCATGCGGTGGAATCGCCGGTCCCCGGAAACGTCTGGAAAGTACTCGTCGAGGCGGGACGCACCGTCGATCGCGGCGAGCCGCTCGTGATCTTGGAGTCGATGAAGATGGAACTGGAAGTGTGCGCGCCGCACCGAGCGGTCGTCCAAGCCGTGCGCTGCGCGTCGGGCAAGCCGGTGAACGCCGGACAGACGCTCGTCCTGCTCTCCGCGGAGGCCGCCGCGTGATGCTTCCGCAGATGCTGCAGCTCTCGACGTTACGGGCGGCCTATCTCGCCGGACTGCTCACGCCGGAAGACGTCGTCGCGGCGGTCCTCGAGCGCGTGCGCGCGTATCCGGATCCCGCGGTGTGGATCGCGCGCGTTTCGGAAGCCGAGCTGCTCGAACGAGCACGCTCGCTGCCGGCAGACCGTGCTTCGATCGAGGCGCTCCCGCTCTACGGCATCCCGTTCGCCGTCAAGGACAACATCGACGTCGCCGGCATGCCGACGACGGCGGGATGCCCGGCGTTTGCGTACGAGCCCCGCGAATCCGCATTCGTCGTGCAGCGTCTGCTCGCCGCCGGAGCGATGCTCGTCGGCAAGACGAACCTCGACCAATTCGCGACGGGATTGGTCGGCACGCGGTCACCGCACGGGGCGCCGCGCTGCGTCTTCGACGAGCGGTACGTCTCGGGAGGTTCGAGCTCCGGATCGGCCGTCGCCGTCGCCGCGGGCCTCTGTTCGTTCTCTTTGGGAACGGATACGGCCGGCTCTGGCCGCGTCCCGGCGGCGTTCAACAACATCGTCGGCTACAAGCCGACCAAAGGGCGTTTGAGCACCCGCGGCGTCGTTCCGGCGTGCCGCTCCGTCGACTGCGTCACGATATTCGCAGCGAGCGTCGACGAGGCGCGCGACATCGCGGCGGTTGCGCAGGGCTTCGACGAAGCCGACCCGTACTCGCGCCGCCCGATCGATGAGGCGCTTCCGCTGAACGAGTTCCGGTTCGGCGTGCTTGCGGCCCCCGATCGTCAATTCTTCGGTGACGACGAAGCGGCGGAGCTCTACCACGCGTCGATCGAGCGGCTCATCGAGTGCGGCGGCACGCCCGTCGAGATCGACTACACGCCGTTTCGGGATGCCGCGGCATTGTTGTACGGCGGTCCCTGGGTCGCCGAACGATTGGCCGCGATCGCGTCCTTCTTCGCCTTGAACGCCGCCGCGGTGCATCCAACCGTGCGCGAGATCATCGGCGGGGCGCAGCGCTTTTCGGCCGTCGACGCGTTCGAGGGGCAGTACCGGCTGCGAGCGCTCGAAAAGCGAGTGGCGCACCAATGGGACGAGATCGACGTCTTGCTGCTCCCGACGACGCCGACCATCTACTCCGTGGAGGACGTCGAGCGCGATCCGATTCGCTTGAACAGCAACCTCGGGCTCTATACGAACTTCGTGAACCTGCTCGATTACGGCGCCATCGCGATCCCGGCGGGATTCCGCGCCGGCAACGGCCTTCCGTTCGGCGTGACCCTGGTCGGACCGGCATTCGCGGACGACGACCTGGCATCGCTCGCCAGCCGTTTGCAGCGCTCGGAGGGAACCGGTGTCGGCAAGGCGCTCGATCCCATCGCGCCCGCGGCTGCGCCGTCCTTCGTGGCGCGACCAGGCGCCGTTCAGATCGCAGTCGCGGGCGCGCACTTGACCGGTTTTCCGCTCAACCATCAATTGCTGGAACTGGGTGCCACCCTCGTGCGAGCCTGCACGACGGACGGCGAGTACCGCTTGTTCGCGCTCGCGACCGATCCCGCAAAGCCGGGTCTCGTTCGCGATCCGGGTTTCGCGGGACCGGGAATCGACGTCGAAGTGTGGTCGATGAGCGTCGCCGCGTTCGGCCATTTCGTCGCATCGCTTCCGACGCCGATGGCGATCGGCAAACTTCGTCTGCACGACGGCACGGAAGTCGCGGGATTTTTGTGCGAGCAGCACGCGCTCGCACACGCGCCGGAGATTACCTCGTACGGCGGTTGGCGACGCTATTTGTCCAACGGCGTATCGTAACGGTCTACAAACGTCTATTGTCGATTCGCGGCCCAGCCGAGACGATATGTCGAACGCGCGTCAGAAGAGATTGGAGCCATCACACTCGTGTTTTCGCGGAAATCGTTCATCGCAGGCGTCGCCGCCGCGGCAGCGCTCGCACCGGCGCAGCGGGCAAGGGCTGCCGATGCTCCGATCCGCATCGGGTACAGCGCATGGCCCGGTTGGTTTCCATGGAAGGTGGCCGAAGCGAAGGGACTCTTCGCGAAGAACGGCGTCCAGGTCGAGATGGTGTGGTTCGACGACTACACGGCTTCGATCAGCGCGCTCTCTGCCGGCAAGATCGACGGCAACTCCGAGACGACGAACGACGCGATTTCGGCGCAGGCCGGCGGCGCGCCGCGTAAGATCGTCCTGACCACCGACAACTCGTACGGAAACGATCAAGTCATCGCCAAGGCCGGCATCACCGACACGCGCGGGCTCGCCGGAAAGAACGTCGCCGTCGAATTCGGGCTCGTCGACCACTTCCTCTTGCTGCTCGCGCTACAGAAGGCCGGCGTCCCGCAGAGCGCCGTCCACATCAAGGCGCTGGCGACCGATAAAGCCGCGGCAGCGTTCGCCGGCGGCAAAGTCGACTCGTGCGCGGTGTTCGCGCCGTTCACGACGGCAGCGATGAAGACCGGCCTCGGGCACG
>JAQBPM010000425.1 GCA_028287525.1 Vulcanimicrobiota bacterium
GCTGGATGCAGGAAGAAGAAGAACGCTTTCTCGGCGCGCCGCAGACGGTGTTCGGGGCCTGGCCCGCGGTGTTCTCGTCGATTGCTGCGGCGCTCGGCCTGGACTACGTCGGGCTCGATTGCGCGCGCCTACCGGACGGAGGGGTGCTGGTGTTCGAAGCCGATCCGGCATCGTGGGTGCACGCGCACGATGCGGCCGCGGCACCGTATCGCGCGGCTGCGGTCGATCGCATCTCGCGCGCGCTCACGGACATGCTCGAACGGCGAAGCGGCCGCTGATGCGCGCGGTCGTGCAGCGCGTCTCCCGTGCGTCGGTCACGGTCGAGGACGAGCTCCTCGGGACGATCGAACGCGGTTTGCTGGTCTTCGTCGGCGTGGCCGTCGACGATGACGACCGCGACGCTGACGCGCTCGCGCAGAAGATCGCGGGCCTGCGCGTGTTCGACGACGCGGCCGGCGCGATGAACCTTGCGCTCGCCGACGTCGGGGGCGCCGTGCTGCTCGTCTCCCAGTTCACCCTGCTCGGCGACGTGCGGCGCGGCCGTCGCCCGTCGTTCGTCGCGGCGGCTCGCGGCGAATTCGCGCAGCGGCTCTGCGAGCGCGTCGGCGCCGGCTTGCGCGCCACGGGCATGCGCGTCGCGGAGGGCCGCTTCGGCGCCGATATGGCGGTAGCGCTCGTGAACGACGGCCCCGTGACGATCCTCGTCGATTCCAAGCGCGCGTTTTAAGCGCGGCCGATCTGTCCGGGGGATGTGATAAACATCACGTCATTCAAGGTTGCCGACGCTAACTAACGGAATGAGTCGACTTTAGGCTCGCTCGGCCGATATACGTTCGGGGGGGCAACCCCTCGTTCGATTTACTCACGGAAGGAAGTTCATGCGACGTTACGGCCTTATGGTCGTAGTGTCGGCGCTGTCGCTTGCGGCTTGTGGAGGGGGAGGCTCGACGCCTCCGCCCGTTACACCGGTCGCTACAGCCACGCCGACTGCTACGCCGGCCTCCACGGCTACGCCAGGCCCCACGGCCACGCCGACGCCAACGGCCACGCCCACCGCGACGCCGACGGCCACGCCGACGGCGACTCCGACGCCTACGCCGACCCCGACCCCGACGCCGGGCCCGGTCCTGCTGACGTACGCGAGCTCGTTCGCGAACAGCACGACCCCGAGCAACAACCCGCCGTCGCTGGGCTTCCAGGCTGAAACGCAAACCGCCACCGTCACGGCAACCGAGTTCAATTACGCCGGCGCCTTCACGGCATCGTCGAGTTGCGCCGCCGTTTCGGTCGCCGGAACGAACCCGTTCACCCTCACCGCGAACGCGGCGGCCGCGTCCGGCTGCACGATCACCGTTCACGGCTTCTCGGCGCTGACCGCAACGGTCGGCGCGACCGTCGCCCCGCCGGGCGGCGTGCAGAGTCGCTGGGTCGGGCCGGGCTACCAGAACCAGGCTCCGCCGGTTCCGTTGCTGTCGGGTCCGATCAACATCGTCGGCACGGGCCCGCTCTTTGCAGCGACGCTGGTCGTCAGCGAAACCGGTTACATCGGCAGCTTCACCACCCCGGTCGCCAGCCCCGCGTGCGGCGGCAACCTCACCATCGCGGCATCGGCCGGTACCGGTCTTCCGGCGCCCGCCGCGGGCAACGCGACCGCTTTCTACTCCGTGACCGCTTCGGGTGCAATTGCCTCCGGCGCGGGCTGCGTCATCTCGACGAACGACGTCACCGCGGTGCCGTCCTCGAACTCGCAGATCGGCGTCGTCGTCACCACCGGTTCCGGGAGCTTCCAGTGATGCGATACGGCACACGCACGTCGCACGTCGCCTTGCTGGCGGCACTTCTCGGCACGACGCTGCTCGCAGCGTGCGGCGGCGGCGGACATAACGCGTCCGTCCCGCCGGTTTCCCCGCAAGCGCCGGCCCAACAAGGGCAAAGCAAACTCGCGCAGGGGAAGGTCACCGCGATCATCCCCTCCGCGACCACGCCTCAGAGCGGCAAGCGCAGCCCGAAATACCTCAACACCAGCGATCCCAACTCGGCGATCGTCATCTCCGTGATGCCGACCGATCCCGCCGAAGCGGCGCAATGGTCGACGCTCTACGGCACGAGCGGCTTCACGCTCTGCTACAACCTCTATACGAACGGAACGCCGAACCCGGCGCTCAATCCGGTCGCGGTTCCGGGCGGCGTGCAAGTGTCGTTCCAGATCCCGGCCGTGCCGGGCAACGATGCGTTCAGCATCACGCAGTACGACGGCCAATGCTCGCCGACGAACCCGTATATCCCGCCGGTGCCCTCGCCGAATGCGAACGGGAACGGTGTGCTCGCGTCGGCACCGCCGATCACGATCAACATCAACGGCGGCCTCGTGAACGACTTCAACGTGCAGCTGACCGCGTGCGGCGCACCGTCCTCGACCGGCGGCCCGTGTTCGAACGCGACGCCGGCACCCGGTACGCCGCCGACGACGGTCCAGCTCGGCGCGACGGTCGCGAGCGTCTACCTGGCCGGATCGACTCCCGCACCGAGGTCGCTTGCCGCGGCGATCCCGATCCCGATCGTCCAACCGATTCGTGAGCTCGGCTCGTTCGTCATGGCCGGCAACCACGTCGGCGTGCCGATCCCGGTCGTCGGTCTCGACTCGGCAGGCTTCGTCATCGCCGGCTCGCCTGCAACAGGCACCGGGCAGCTCCCGAAGGTCGGCGACAAGATCCAAGTCTCGCACAACGAGTACCCGACGAGCGGGCATGCGAACCTGTACCTGGTCGACGCGACCACCGGCGCGATCGCGCAGACCGAAGCGCCCGGCTCGCCGATCACGTTGACCCAGCTCAACGCGCTCAACGCTGCCGACAACGTGTCGGGGCTCGGGACGCCCGGCGATCCGTACGTCGTCGTGCTCAGCACCGACGGCTCGAATGCGACGGGCTATCTGTGGAGTTCGGTCTTTCTCAACGCGACGATCAACGGCGCGGCGATCCCGACACAACAGAGCACCGTGCGGGAGCAGGGCGCGCTCTTCACGGCAAACTACGGCCCGACCGGCTACACCGATGCCGGCGGCCCGTACGGCTCGGCATCGCAGATCGTGAGCACCTTCGGCTCCGGACTGCCGGGGGCCGCGAGCGGCCTCTGGGTGCCCACCAACGGCGCGATGGCCGAGATCGGGGTCGGCCAGTGGCCCGTCGCCGGCGGCGCGCTCAACCTGCAAGGTGCTGCGTACGACGCGAACGCGTCGGTCAAGCAGATCTTCGTGGTGGACTTCGGCGCAACGCTCGGCTCCCTCCAAACGACGCCGCAAACGAACGCCACCGCCAGCGGGCTCTACATGTTCGATCCGGTGACGCATGCCAGTTTGCCGGTTGCGGTGCAGTACGCCCAGACGAACAGCTACATCGGCTTCCAGAACCCACAAGCGGTCATCTATATGCCCGGCGGCTACCTCTACGTCGTTGAGAGCGGACGCGTCTGGGCGATCGATCCGCAAGCGAACGGTGCCGGCACCGGGGTCACGACCGTGACCACCAGTGGGGTCACGTACGTGCAGGCGGAGGCGATCCTCCAGCTTCCGGTCAGCGGGCTCAACGGTTCGGCCGCGCTGAGCTTGGGAGGGGTCGGCATCCCGCCGAGCACGCTCCTCCTCGGCGACCCGAACAACAAGCGGATTGCCTCGATCAACGTCAACACCGGAGCGGTCGCGACGTTCGCCTCGGGCGACTATTTCGTCGGCATCACCCAGGGACCGGTCGCAGGGACCTACTATTCGGGCACGCTCGGCGGACAGATCTGGAAGATCACCGGCGGCGTCCCGACGTCGTTCGGCCTCCAGACCGTTGCACAGCCCAGCGGCGCGCCGCCGGACGGTCCGGCGGGCATCGGCGCGACGCTCCCGTTCGGCACTCCGAGCCCGTACGCTCTGCAGGGGACGGCGGCCAGCTTCTTCGGCAGCGCGTCGACTCCGACGCTGCCGTACTCGCTCGCGCCGTTCAACCCAGCCGGTCCGGTGTTCGCGCCGGCGGCGCAGACAGCGCTCGCCGGAGGCGCGCTCAATCTTGCCGCCGATACGAACGCGCAGAACATCACGGCGACGCAGGTCGGGAAGACCCAGGCCGTCATGTCGGTCTTCTACGTCACCAGTGCGATGGCGGCCGGAAACGCGGCCCTCACACCCGAGTCGTTCCTGATTACCGACACGGGGACGCTCCGCACCCTCGTTCCGTAGCTCCGGCTGCGGTCAGGGTACCGGAAACGAAGAGAGGGCGGCTCAGCGAGCCGCCCTCTCGCTCTTTTTGCGGCGAACGGTAGGGCAATCCGATCTTCGCTGTAAGGCGTTGGGGAGATGATAGCGAGGATCGCCATGCGTCGTCTGCTTCGGGCCCTGGGAGGGGTCGCCGCGCTCGTGTTCGCATCGGCGGGCGCAGCCGCGGCGCATCCGCTCGGAAACTTCACTGTCAACCACCTCTCGCGCATCACCATCGCGCGCGACGCCGTCACGGTGCGCTACGTGCTCGATCTGGCGGAGATTCCGGCGTTCGCCCTCGACCGTTCGCTCGACGAGCGCGGCGCGCCGCCGCACGCGGTCCGCGATGCGTGGGCCCGCAAACACGCGGCCGAGATCGCGCCGCTGCTGGAACTCACCATCGACGAACGTCGCGTCGCGCTGTTGCCGGCGGCTGCGACGATCGAAGCGCGACCCGGTGCCGGAGGACTTCCGACGCTGCGCGCCACCGTGACGTACTCCGGCGCGCTGCCCCCCGGCGCCCACGCGCTCGCGTTTGCGGATCGCACCGAACCCGGGCGGCTCGGGTGGAAAGACGTCGTCATCGGGACCGAGCGGGAGGCGACGGACGAGCTGCGCATCTATCCGAGCGCGCTGCTCGGTTCGCCGCGTTCGATCACGACGCTCGCGGCCGCGATCGACGCGCACGGCATCCTGATCCGCACCGGCACGCCCGCCGGCGAAACCAACGCTTCGATGCAAACGCCGCTCGGCCGCTCGAACGCGCTTTCTGACGTCCTCCAGCGTGGTGCGACGGATCCGCTCGTCGTCCTCGGAGCACTGCTCCTCGCGATCGCGCTCGGCGCGCTGCACGCGCTCGAACCCGGTCACGGGAAGACGCTGCTCGCCGTCTCCCTCGTCGGTGCGCGCGCGACGCCGCGCCAGGCGATCGTCCTAGCCGCGGCGCTCACCGTCGCGCACACGGCGGGCGTTTTGGTGCTGGGCCTGCTCATCTTGTCGGCGACGCAATGGATCGTCCCCGAGCAGATCTACCCGTGGATCACGCTGGGGTCCGGGCTGTTGATCGCGGTGATCGGCGCGCGCGCGGTCGCGCGCGAGGTGCGGCGACGGCTGCCGTTCGCGCACGCGCACGACCACGCGCACCCGCGCGCTCACATGCACGCACACGATCACGTCCACGCGCCCGGCGACCATCACCATCTCGCGATCTCCAGCGGCGCGCCGCTGACCTTTCGCAGCGCGGTCGTCGCGGCGGCGAGCGGCAACGTCGCGCCGTGCCCGGCGGCGCTCGTCGTCCTGCTGGCCGCGATCAACCTGCATCACGTGGGCTACGGGCTCGTGCTGATCGTCGCGTTCAGCCTCGGGCTTGCCGCGCTCCTGACGATCCTCGGGATCGCCGTCGTGCGAGGCGCCGCCTGGCTCGTCGCGCGGCCGCGCTTCGAGGTCGTCGCCCGCTTCGCGCCGCTCGTCACCGCGTCGGTGATCGCCTTGGTGGGCGCCGTCATGGTCGCGCAGGGCCTGGCGGCGGCCGGCATCGGGAGCTCCGTGCCGCTCGTCGCCGTACTGATCGCGCTGGCGATTGCGGGCTACGCGTTCGCCTGGCACGGCTCGCATCGGCTCGGAGCGGCGCACGCATGATCTGGACGAGCGCGTTCACCGTCTTCGTCCTGGGCTTGCGGCACGGTGCCGATCCCGATCACATCGCGGCGATCGACAACGTGACGCGCAACGCCTACGTCCGCACGCCACGGTTGAGCCGCTTCGTCGGGACGCTGTTCGCCGGCGGTCACTCGGTCATGGTGCTCGCGATCTCGGCGATCGTCGGCATGCTCGGGACCCACTTCACGGCCCATAGCGATCTCATCGAGCGAATCGGAACGTGGATCTCGATCGCCGTGCTGCTGCTCGTCGCGGCGATGAACGTGCGCGCGCTGCGCGGCGGCGGAACGCGCCTGGTGGGAGCGAAGACGCGCCTGCTTCCGCGCGCGCTGCGCGAGGGTTCGAGCGCGCTGCTGGCGATTCCGATCGGGCTGCTGTTCGGTTTCGGCTTCGAGACGTCGAGTCAGATTCTGGCCTACGCGCTCGCGTTCGGCGCCCAGGCCGGGGTCGTGGGCGCGCTGATCGTCGCCGCGATGTTCTCGCTCGGAATGATCTGCACGGACACGCTCGATTCGGTGCTCGTGCACCGGCTGATCTCGTACCGCTCCGACCGCCTGCCGAAAATCATGCGCGTCTGGATCGTTTCGGTGACGATCCTGGCGGTCGTCGTCGCCTGCTACCAAATGGCGCAAATGTTCGGGTGGCGCTCTCCGATCGGCGATCTCGCCGTTAGCGGCGCGCTCGTCGCGGCGCTCGTCGCGGTGTTCGCCTTCGTTCTAGTGAGCACTCGCCGGCGGGACGAAGCTCGTTTGCCGGACGAGCCGGCGAGTCAGCCGCTGCAATAGTTTTCCCGCGCCGCGCGGCAATCCGGGCGAACGGGCTTCGCGTTGAGACGGTAGACGCAACTCGCCTAGAGAGGACATCGCGCATGCGCCTTCGACTGAGACTGGGCTTGTTCGCAGCTGCCGCGGCTGCGACGACGGCCGTCGTGCTCTACACCGTTCATCCGGGGTGGAGCTCGGACCATCAAGACACCTATTCGCTCGCAACCCGCGCGAACACGTCGGCCGACATCACCGACGTTTTCGTCTTCCCGTCTCCGTCCAATCCGAACAACGTCGTTCTCGCGATGGACGTGTGGCCGCTCATCCCGGCCGGGATGGGGAGCTCGAAGTTCTTCGATCCCTCGTTGATGTGGCAGTTCAAGATTTCGCATGCAGCGTCGGGAATCGAGGACCAGACGATTCAATTCGGCGTCACCGGCACGGATGCGAACCAGACGATCACGATGTACGGGCCGGCGCGGCCGAACGAAGTGGCGACCGCCAACACGTTCGTGCCGGCCGCCGGATCGTTTCATTACAACGTCGCGACACAGCTGAACAACGGCGCCCAGGTCTTCGCCGGACCGCGCGCGGACCCGTTTTTCTTCGACCTCTTCGCGTTCTTTTCGTTTCTCGGCGACCGCAACTGGCAGACGCACGCCTCGCAGACGGACCCGGGTCCGCAGACGCAAGGCCCACTCTTCAACGGCGACAACGTCGGCTTGGCGGCGCAAGTCGCGCCCGCCTACGACAAGAGCGCGAATCCGGCGCACCCGACGTTCAACGGCTTCGCCGCCGGAACGATGTCGGGCGCGAATTCGCCGCTGGGCAACTACGCGTGCAGCACGAACGCGCCGCAGAACGCGCTGGCCGACCTCGGCGGCGGCTTCAACGTCCTCTCGCTGGTGGTGGAAGTTCCCCGCGCGCTGCTGCTGAACGGTTATTCGAGCTCGACCATTCGCGTGTGGGCGACGACGAACTCGTCGACCGGATCCTAGGAGCGCTTCCATGCTGAAGTATGTTTTCGGCCTCGCAGCGCTCGGTGCGCTCGGCCTGGGCTTGGCGGGCTGCAACGGTTCCAACTCGTCGGTCCCGACCGTCAGCCCGACCGGCCTCGCGACGCCGCTGCCGACGAACCCGCCCACCGGCGCGGCGAGCTACGTCCAGATCGAACTGCTCTCGCGTCCGGCCGTCAAGGAAGTCTTCGAGAACTTCAACGATCACAAGATCACCAACGCCGTCGAGCCGTACGTGGGCTCGCCGGCCGATCCGCTGCAAGCCGAGATCAAAGCGACGGAGAACACCGTTCGCCCGCCGACCGGCAACGCGAACTTCGGAGCGGCGCTGCAGAGCGTGCTCTATCCGAACGTGTACGTCGTCGACTTGAGCAACACGACCGACAAAGCGTCGTATCTCGGCGTCGAGACCGGCGGTGCGACCGGCGGCAAGTTCGGCGGGCGCGATCCCGGCGACGACGTAATCGGGATCTCGCTCGGTGCCGCGTTCGGCAGCACGCTGGTGAAGCTCGGCGTCCAGCCGGAAGACAACCAAGAGAACGCGTGCATCTCGGCGGAGAACGTCACGCAGAGTCCGACGCAGGCGCGAACCAACACGTTCCCGTACCTGGCCGGACCGCACTGACCGCTCGCGCATGCGTCGTATCGCGCCGATGGTTTCGTGGGTCGTCGCGGCGGTCGCTCTGACGGCGATCGCCGCGTGGCCCGCGTACGTGGGGAACGGCACGAAGGCGGCGCGTGCGGCTTCGCTGCCGACGCCTGCGCCCGTTCACGCCGACTACTTGGAGCGCGATCGTCTGATCGCGTTCTGGGAGCGGGCCCATGCCGAGCACCGGCGCGGCGACATGCTGAGCCCGACCAACCTCTCGGCTCAATATCTGCAGCGCTACCGCGAGCGCGGCGACCCGGGCGACGTCGTCCGCGCGGTGCACCTGGCGCACGAAGCGTTGCGCGCGCAGCCTTACGGCAACAGCGCGGCCGAGCTCGCGTTGGGCGCGGCGTACGTCGCGCTCCACCGGTTCGCGGGCGCCCTCGCCGTGACGCGCTCGGCCGAGCGATACCTCCCCGGCGAGCCTTCCGTGCTCGTTCGGGAGGCCTCGATCGACCTCGAGCTCGGACGCTACGCCGCCGCGAGCTCGATCATCGCCCGGCTGCGGACACGGCGGCAGCCGGAACGCGTTCCGTCGCTGGACGTCGAGACGCTCATCGCGCGGTACGACGAGCTGACCGGGCATCTCGCCCGCGCCCGCCAGCGCTTCGAACGCGTTGTGGCCTACGGGAACGCACGTTACGATGCGCCGGCTCAGCAGCGTGCGTGGTTCTGGTTCCACGCCGGCGAGTTGGCGTTCGAGGCCGGCGACAACGACGGCGCGATCGCGGCCGAGCGGCAAGCGCTCGAGGTGTTCCCGAACTTTGCCGAGGCGAATCGGATGCTCGCGCGCGTGCTCTGCTCGCTGCAGCGCTGGCAGGAGTGCCTGGGGGCCGCGAGCGCCTCGGCGGCGGTCGTTCCCTATCCGGAAGTGCTCGGCTACGAAGTTGACGCGGAGCGCGCGCTCGGGGATCAGGCGAGCGCGGCCGCGACCGACGACCTGATTCGCACGATCGAGCGCATCGGCAACGCGCAGCGCGTCTCCGATCGGCTGCTCGCAATCTACTACAGCGAGCATGGCGAACGGACGGCCGACGCATACGCGATCGCGAAGCGTGAATTGCTCGTCCGCGACGACGTGTACGCCGAGGATACGCTGGCATGGGCCGCGGCGATGGGCGGCCATTGGGCGGAGGCTGCCGCACGTTCGCGGGCCGCGCTCCGCTACGGCACCGAGAACGCGCTGTTCCGCTACCACGCCGGCGTCATCGCGCTGCACAACGGGGATCGCGAACGCGCGCGCATCTGGCTCCGGCAAGCGCTCGCGCTCAACGCTGAATTCCATCCGTTCTATGCGGCGGATGCGCGCAGCCGTCTCGCCGAGTTACCGTCCCGTCCAGCGCGCCGGGCGCTTGGCGATGAAGGCGTCGACGCCTTCCGCGAAATCCGCGCTCCCGTAACATTCCCGCACGAGGTCGTCGTCGTCCGGCAGCGGCATCGCGTCGCGCAACCGGCGCGCGCCTTCCTTCGTCACTCGCAGTGTCAGCGGCGCCAGGTCGGCGAACTCCGTCGCGACCGCGAGTGCCCGCTCGTTGTGTCCGGAGGCACCCTCGGCGACCTCCGTCAGGAAGCCGGATCGGTGAGCTGCGCCGGCATCGAGCAGATGCCCGGAAAGAAGCAGAAGCTTGGCGGCGTCGAGGCCGACGAGCGCAGCGACGCGCGCCAGATTTCGTATCGTGATGCAGTTCCCGAGCGTGCGCGCGATCGGCACGCCGATGCGGGCGTTCGGCGCACCGATCCGCACGTCGCAGCACGCCGCGACCGCCGCACCGCCGCCGGTGCAGGCTCCCGCGATCGCGGCGATCGTCGGAACGGGAATCCTCTCGAGCGCCCGCATCACGCGTTCCATGCGTTTCTCATACGCGACGCCGTCCTTGGCGCGGAAGCCGCGGAACTCCGCGATGTCGGTCCCCGAGATGAACGCCGCGTCGCCGCTGCCCGTGAAGATCACCGCGCTCACGGTGCGATCGGCCGCGAGTTCGCGGGCGAGCTCGCGCAACTGGTCCCACATGGCGAAGGTCATCGCGTTGCGTGCTTCGGGACGATCGATCGTCACGCGCACGATGCCGCGCTCGAGCCGCTCGAGCCCGATCACGCGCGCGCCGCCGTGCCGTTGCCCACCAGACGTTCGATCTCGTCGCGGCCGATGCCGAGCTCGGCGAGAACGTCCGCGGTGTCGCCGCCGAGCGTCGGCCCGGCGCGCGAAATGCGCACCGGGGTCTGCGAGAGCCGCATCGGCGAGCCGACCTGACGCACCGCGCCCAGCGTCGGATGCGGCGCGTCCACAAAAAACTCGCGCGCGGCAAGATGCTCGTCGGCGAAGACGCGGTCGAACGTCCAAATGGGACCGCACGGAATTCCGGCGGCGCTCAGGCGCTCGATCCACTCCGCGGTCGGCCGCGTACGGGTGACCGCTTCGATCGCCGAGATCAGCTCGTCGCGATGCGCGACGCGGTCCGCGTTGGCGGCGAAGCGCGGATCGGCCGCGAGATCTTCGAGGCCGAAGATCGCGCAGCATCGCAGCCAGTGCGCCTGCGTGTTGGCGCCGAAGGTGAAGAAACCGTCGGCGGAACGGACCGCTTGGTACGGCGCGATCGCCTGATGCGCCGAGCCGGTCGGCCGCGGCACCTCGCCGGTGGCGAAGTAGCGGCCGGCCTCCCACACGCCGAACGAAACCGCCGACTCGAGCAGCGAGACGTCGATGAACTGTCCCGTGCCGTCGCGGTCGCGCGCGCGGAGCGCCGCGAGGACCGCGATCGTCGCGTACAGCGCGGCCGTCAGATCGGCGATCGGCACGCCGACTTTGACCGGCGGCGCGCCGGGTTCGCCCGTAATGCTCATCAGCCCGGACATTCCTTGCGCGATGATGTCGAGTCCGGCCATCTCGGAGTAAGGGCCGTCGCTCCCGAAGCCGGTCGCGGCGAGGTAGATCAGCCGCGGCGCGTCGGCCGAGAGCGTCTCGTACGAGAGCCCGAGGTCGTGCATCGTACCGGGCCGCAGGTTCTCGATCACGACGTCGGCGCGAGCGGCGAGCCGGCGGAAGACGGCTTTGCCGTCGGCCGACTTGAGGTCGAGCGCGAGGCTCCGCTTGTTGCGATTGAGGCGAACGAAGTTCGAGCTCTCGCCTTCGATGAACGGGCCGGTTCCGCGCGTGAGATCGCCCCCGCGCGGGTTTTCGACCTTGATCACGTCGGCGCCGAGATCGGCGAGCTGCATTCCGCAGAACGGGACGGCCATGAAGTTGCCGACCTCGATGACGCGAATTCCTTCGAGCGCGGATTGCCGAGTTGTCATGCGGAGGAAATTTCCTTGAAAGAGTGCTACTCCTCGTTAACTGGTTCCCTTAAGGGAGAAGACAATGACGATCCCATCCTCGCGCGGTGCGTTTATCACCACGACGGCGGCGACGTTCGCGTCGATCGCGTTCATCCGGTCCGCCGCAAGCGCCGCGGAGTTCACCGGCAAGGCCGGCACGAACCAGCCGGTCGACCATCCGCTGAGCGTCGCGATGAAAGACCTCTGGGACGCGGTTCGCAAGGAGACCGGCGGGCGGCTCGACGTCACGGTGTTCCCGAACAACCAGCTCGGCGGCGACACCGCGATGCTTCAGCAGCTTCGCGCCGGCGCGCTGCAGGTCATGACGCTCGACGGCGGGATTCTCGAGTCGGTCGTTCCGGTCGCGGCGATCCAAAGCGTCGGCTACGCCTTCACCGATTCGGCTCAAGCCTTCCGCGCGTTCGACGGCCGGCTCGGCGACTACGTGCGCAAGGAGATCGGCGCGAAGGGCATCCACGCGTTCGAGAAGATCTGGGAGAACGGGATGCGCCAGATCACGACCAG
>JAQBPM010000449.1 GCA_028287525.1 Vulcanimicrobiota bacterium
GTGCGCGTGTACGAGCGCGCCGAAGCGGCGCGCGGCGCGAGCGCGTAGGCGATACCGCGATGATCGCGACCTTGCTCGACGGCATGCCGGTCGGCGCGCGCGTGCGCGCCGCGGCGGAACGCGCGGCCCCATATCTGGAACGCCGCGATCCGCGTTCGACCGCCGTGCGCGCGCGCGTGCTGCGCGCGTTCCTCGACGAGGGGATCGCGGAGAGCGACCTGGCCGGCACGACGGGCTACGGCTACGACGATCCGGCGCGCGAACGCTACGAGTCGCTCCTGGCGCGCGTCTTTCGCGCCGAACGCGTGCTGGCGCGGCTCTCGATCGTCAGCGGCACGCACGCGATCGTCGCCGGCCTCGACGCGCTCGTCGCGCCGGGCGCGCTGCTGCTCGCGGCCAACGGCGCGCCGTACGACACGCTGCGCCATGCGATCGCGACGGCACCCTACTCGCTCGTCTCGCGCGGCGTGCGGTACGCCGAAGTCGAGCGCACGCCGTCGGGCGACACGGATCTGCCGGCGTTGGCGGCTGCCGTGCGCGCGGAACGCCCCGCGGTCGTCTTCGTGCAGCGTTCGCGCGGATATGCGGTGCGGCGCTCGCTCTCGATCGACGCGATCGCGGCGATCGTCGACACCGTGCGCGGCGCCGATGCCGGTGCGCTGATCTTCGTCGACAACTGCTACGGTGAATTGGTCGAAGAGCGCGAGCCGCTCGAAGTCGGGGCCGACGTCGTGGCCGGCTCGCTGATCAAGAACCTCGGCGGCGGCCTCGCGCCCACGGGCGGCTATCTCGGCGGCGGCGCTGCGGCGCTCGAACGGATCGCGGCGCGCGTGTTCGCGCCGGGGATCGGCGCGGGCCTGGGCCCGACGCTCGGGTACGGCCGGGCGCTCGTGCAGGGGCTCTTCTACGCGCCGCTGATCGTGGCCGAGACGCTGCGCGGGCTCGACTTCGCGGCGGCGCTGTTCGCCGAACTCGGCTTTGCAGTCGACCCGGCGCCCGGTGAGGCGCGCACCGACATCGTGCAGGCGATCCGCCTCGGCTCGCGCGAGCGACTGATCGCCTTCGCGCGCGGACTGCAGCGGGCGCTGCCGATCAACGCGCGCTTCGCGCCCGAACCGGGTCCGGTTCCGGGCTACGTCGACCCGGTGATCATGTCGAGCGGGTCCTTCGTGAGCGGGGCAACGATCGAGCTCTCGTGCGACGCGCCGCTCCGCGCCCCGTACGAGGTGTACTTGCAGGGCGGGGTAACCGCCGAACACGCCGCGCTGGGGGCGGTGCTGGCAGCCGAGGCGGTAGCCGCGTGCTAGCCCGGCTGGGGGTCGCCGTCTTGGGGAGCTTTCTCTTCGCCCATGAAGCCGTAGAAGAAGTACGTCGTGCCGTCGTCGGTCGCGATCGCGATGCGGGTGTCCTCGAGGCGCGCGGAGACGACGCGCCGGCCGACCATGGCGGCCAAGAGCTCTTTCGCCTGCATGAACTCGGCGGCGCGCAGCGCTTCGGGCTCGATCTCGAGGAGGTTAGGATCGTCTCGTTTCACCAGTGGCTTCCTTCCGGAGAGGACCGGCCGTCCGGGCCGAGCGAAGGCGGTCCAGCAATGTACGTCCTCGAGGTGATGAGCGGGCCGCTCGACGGCAAGACCTGGGCTTTTGAGCGGGAGATCACCATCGGTCGAGATGACGCGGTTGCCACCGCGTGCATCACCATTGATCGGTATATCTCTCGGAAACACGCGCGGCTGTTTGAAGAAGAGGACGGGAATTTGCGTCTGGCGGACCTGGCGAGCCGGAACGGCACCCGGGTCGGCGGCCGGACGCTGGCCGAGCCCGAGCCGATCGACCTGGGTCAACCGTTCGTGATCGGCCGGACGACGTTGCGCGTTCAACGGACCTGATGTGCGCATAGCGCGAACTCCCGCTGACGTGCGCGACGCGCTCGCGTCGGCCGAGCGCCCGGTGGGGCTCGTACCCACGATGGGCGCGCTCCACGCCGGACATCTGGCCCTTGTGACCAGGGCCCGCGAAGAATGCCGGACCGTGGCGGCGTCGATCTTCGTCAACCCGCTCCAGTTCGGGCCGAACGAGGACTTCGCGCGCTATCCGCGGGCGTTCGAGAGCGACGTCGCGGCGCTGCGCGACGCCGGCGTCGCCGTGGTCTACGCCCCGGACGTCGGGACGATGTACCCGCCGGACTTCGGGACGGAAGTCGATCCCGGGCCGGTGGGTTCGCTGTACGAGGGGGCACTGCGGCCGGGACACTTTCGCGGCGTCGCGACCGTGTGCGTGAAGCTGTTCGCGACGTTCTCGCCCGACCGGGCGTATTTCGGGGCCAAGGACGCGCAGCAGGTCGCGGTCCTGCGCCGGGTTGTGGCCGACCTCGACCTGGGCCTCGAGCTGGTGATCGTCCCGACGGTCCGCGAAGCCGACGGGCTGGCGCTCTCCAGCCGGAACGTCTATCTCGACGCGCCGCAGCGCGCCGGCGCGCCGGCGCTCCATCGGGCGCTCGCGGCGATCGTCGATGCGGTCCAGAGCGGTGAGACCGACCGCGAGCGTGCCGTCGCGCTCGGCCGCGCTGCGCTGGCCGACGTCGACGAGGCGTATCTCGACGTCGTCGACCCGTACACGTTCACGCCGCTCGATCCGCTCGCGGGCGACGGTCTCGCGATCGGCAGCGTGCGCTTCGGGGCGACTCGGCTGATCGACAACGAGCCGATCGGAGAGGCGTCGTGAACGGGCGTCGCGTCCTGCTCGGCGTGACCGGCGGGATCGCGGCGTACAAGGCGGCGGCGCTCGCCAGCCGTCTCGTGCAGCAAGGGGTGGAGCTCGACGTCGTGATGACCGAGAGCGCGGAGCGCTTCGTCGGCGAGGCGACGTTCGCGGCGCTCGCAAGGCGGCCGGTCTACACGTCGCTCTGGGAGCGCGCGGATCAGATCCCGCATATCGCGCTGGCGCGCGACGCGGAGGTGGTCGCGATCGTTCCGGCGACCGCGAATGCGATCGCGTCGATCGCGCTCGGGCTCGCGCACGATTTGTTGACGAACGTCGTCCTCGCGACGCGCGCGCCGCTGGTGATCGCGCCCGCGATGAACACCGCGATGCTCGAACACGAGGCGACCCAGGCGCACATCGCGACGCTGCGCGCGCGCGGCGCGACGATCGTCGAGCCGGGCGTCGGGTTCCTCGCCGAGCGCGAACACGGTGCGGGCCGGCTCGCCGACGAGGACGCGCTGATGGCCGCAATCAGTGGGGTGCTTTCGCGCCGACGCGATTTTGCGGGCGAACGCGTGCTGATCACTGCCGGCCCGACGCGCGAGCCGATCGATCCGGTTCGCTTCTTGTCCAATGCATCGAGCGGTATTCAAGGGATCGAGCTCGCGCGCGAAGCGCTCGCGCGCGGCGCTGAGGTCGATCTCGTGCTCGGGCCGACGACCCTGCAGCCGCCGGCGGGCGCAAACGTCGTGCGCGTGACGACGGCGCGCGAGATGGAGGCCGCGGTCAACGAGCGCGCGCCGCATGCGACCGTGGCGATCGGAGCGGCGGCCGTCGCCGACTGGCGGCCCGCGACCGTGCACGAGCACAAGGTGAAGAAGACCGACGAACCGCAATCGATTGCCCTCGAGCGCAATCCCGACATCCTGGCGGGACTCGGCGCGCGCAAAGGCGCGACGTTCCTGGTCGGCTTCGCGGCCGAAACGGAAGATTTCGAACGCAACGCGCGCGCGAAGCTCGCGCGCAAGCAGCTCGACGCAATCGCGGTCAACGACGTCGGCGGCGACCGCGGCTTCGGCGCGGTGCCGAACGACTTGGTGCTGCTCTACGGCAAAGAGGGACGCCGCGACCTCGGCCACGGCTCGAAGCGCGAGCTCGCGGCGCGTTTGCTCGACGCGATCCTCGATTTGAAGCGGAACGGGCGCGCTTAGTGCTCCTTTGCATCGACGTCGGCAACACTGAGACGAAGCTCGGCGCGTTCGACGCGGCCGGCGTGATCGTCGGGACGTGGCGCGTGACGACCGCGCGTCGCCGCACTGCCGACGAGTACGGCGTGCTGTTCGCGGCGTTCTTCTCGACGTCGCGGTTTCCGATCGACGGGGTCGAAGCGATCGTCGTCTCGTCGGTCGTTCCGGTCGTGGATCGTCCGCTCTCGGAAGGCTGCGAGAAATACTTCGCCGTGCGGCCGTCGTTCTTCACGGCGGCCGAGCAGCAGTCGATCGTCGTGCGGACCGACCGGCCGCGCGAGGTCGGCAGTGACCTCGTCGCGGCGGCGATCGGCGCTGTGCAATTCGTCGGTGCGCCGGCGATCGCGGTCAACTTCGGAACGGCCACGACGTTCGGCGCGATCGACCGCGACGGCGCGTACGTCGGCGTCGCGATCGCGACCGGCTTGCAGGTCGCGCTCGACGCGCTGGTCGGCCGCACGGCGAAGCTGCCGCAGGTCGCTCTGGTGGCCCCGGAATCGGCGATCGGACGCGACACGGTCGCCTCGATTCAGTCCGGCCTGATCTTCGGGACGGTCGGCCAGACGGAAGAACTGGTCCGCCGCATTCGCGCCGAGATCGGGACCGACGCGCGGGTGATCGCGTCGGGCGGCCTGGCCTCGGTCGTCGCCGCCGAGACCCGCGTGATCGACCGCGTGGAGCCCCACCTCGTCCTCCACGGCCTGCGCGCCCACTACCTCCGAGCCTCGGAGCAAGCTCCCTCGTCACCCTGAGCACAAACGCTGTCACCCCTCGACGAGCTCGGGGTGACGGGGGGCCGCGTGTGGTAGAATCCCCTGTCGTGATCCCTCCCCGTTACCCCGAGCTTGCTCCCCGTGACCCTGAGCTTGCTCCGTGTCACCCCGAGCTTGTCGAGGGGCCCCCGTCGTCCACCGTTCCGCCGCTGCGCATCGGGCCCATCGAGGTGTGGCCTCCGATCGTGCTTGCGCCGATGTCCGGCGTGACGAACCGTACCCTGCGGGCGCTCTACAAGCCGTTCGGCTTCGGGCTGACGGTCACCGAGTTCGTCTCGTCCAACGCGCTGCAGTACGGCGCGAAGCGCACGATGGAGATGATCGACCAGCACGGCGTCGAGAAGCCCGTCTCTACCCAGCTGTGGGGGAACGACCCCGCGATGATGGCGCAGGCCGCGAAGGTCGTGCGCGAGTGCGGCGCCGACATCGTCGACATCAATTTCGGGTGCCCCGCGCCGAAGGTCACCAAGACCGACGGCGGCAGCGCGTGCCTGCGCGACGTCGACCGTTGCGAGGCGATCATGAAGGCGGTCGTCGATGCGGTCGACTGTCCGGTGACGATGAAGATGCGCCTCGGCTGGACCGAGAACGATCTTGTGTTCGTCGAGGTCGCCAAGCGCGCGCAAGCGGTCGGCGTGCAGGCGCTCACGCTGCACGCGCGCACCGCGAAGCAGTTCTACAAAGGGAGCGCGGACTGGTCGAAGATCGCCGAGCTCAAACGCGCCGTCGACATCCCGGTCATCGGCAACGGCGACCTCGCCGACCCGTACGACGCGATGCGCCGCATGCGCGAGAGCGGCGTCGACGCCGTGATGCTCGGCCGCGCGACGCTCGGCAACCCGTGGCTCGTCTCACGTCTGCGCGCGCTGATGGAAGGACGCGAACCGGCGGCGACGCCGGAGGCGCCCGACCGCTTGCGTTTCGCCGTGCACCACTACCTCACGATGGTCGAGGAGTGGGGTGAAGCGCGCGCCGTACCGCAAATGCGCAAGCACCTCGGCTACTATCTCAAGAACTTCGCCGGAGCGAGCGCGCTGCGCGAGCGCTTGATGCGCACCGAGACCGCGGCGGAAACGTTGGCGATCCTCGACGATACGATCGCGCAGCTGGAAGCGCAGCAGCACGAGCTCGCCGTCGCGTGACCGTTCATGTTGCGGGCACGCTGTCCGGCACCGATCTCGCGCAAGAGGCGTTCGACAACTATCGCACCTACCTGAACCCGCCGCTCGCGCGGGTGATGAAGCTGTCGGGCTCACCGGTCGAAGTGTCGGCGCAAGGCTCGACGATCACCGACCACACCGGCAAGACGTACCTCGATTTCGCCGGCGGATACGGCGTGTTCACGCTCGGGCACCGGCATCCGCGCGTCGTGGCGGCGGTGAAGGATCAGCTCGACCGCATGGCGCTCTCGGGGCGCACGATGTTCAACCCGCTGATGGGACGCCTCGCGAAACGGCTCGCCGAGCTCGCGCCGGGCGACCTCACGATCTCGTTCTTCGCGAACAGCGGAACCGAAGCGGTCGAAGGCGCGCTCAAGCTCGCGCGCGCGGCGACGCGGCGCGCGGCCGTCGTGACGACCGACGGCTCGTATCACGGCAAGACGCTGGGCGCGCTCTCGGTCAGCGGGCGCGACGCGTTTCGCGACCCGTTCACGCCGTTGCTCGCCGACGTTCGGCGCGTCCCGTTCGGTGACGCCGCCGCGCTCCGCGCCGCCGTCGACGAGAGCACTGCTGCTGTGATCGTCGAGCCCGTGCAGGGCGAGGGCGGCGTAAACGTTCCGCCGCCCGGGTACTTGCGTGAGGTGCGTGCGATCTGCGACGAGGCCGGTGCGGTGATGATCGCTGACGAGGTGCAGACGGGTCTCGGCCGGTGCGGTGCGCTCTTCGCCTGCGATCGTGAGGACGTCGTCCCCGACGTGATGACGCTGGCCAAGGGACTCTCCGGCGGCGTGATGCCGATCGGCGCGTTCATCGCGCGGCCGGCGGTGTGGAACGCCGCCTACGCCAAGGCGCCGCTGCTGCACACCTCGACGTTCGGCGGAAACGAGCTGGCCTGCGCCGCGGCGCTCGCCGCGCTCGACGTGCTCGTCGACGACGATCTGGCAGCGAACGCGCGCGTCCGCGGCGCGCAGCTGCTCGCCGGCGCGCGGGCGACGATGATGCGCTATCCGGACGTGATCGCAGACGTGCGCGGTGCCGGCCTTCTCGTCGGCGTCGAGTTGCGCCGTGAAGGCTACGGCGGGACGATCATCCCGGAATTGCTCAAGCGGGGCGTTACGGCTGCCTGGACGCTGAACCAGCAGCGCGTTATCCGGCTCGAGCCGCCGCTGATCGTGACGGAAGCAGAAGTTGCCCAGGCGGTGGAGGCCTTCGACGGTGCCGCAGGCGCGGCGTTCGATGCGCTCGGAGTGCTGGCCTGATGCCGTATGTCGAAAGCACGATCGAGATCGACGCGCCCGCCGTCACGGTGTACGAGCTCGCCAAGGAGCAGGAACGCTTCCCCGACTTCATGCCGGACGTCGAGACGATCGTCGTGCTCGAAAAGCATGCGGACCGGGCGGTCACGCGCTGGAAGACGCTGGTCGAAGACGCGCCGATCGAGTGGACCGAGGACGACCGCTTCGACGATGCCGCCTTGCGCATCGACTACAAGCTGATCGAGGGCGACCTCGACACGTTCGAAGGCTCGTGGACGTTCGTCGAAACCGACGGCGTCACGCGCGTCGTGCTCGGCGTCGAGTACGACTTCGGCGTCCCCACCTTGGCCGAGCTGATCGGGCCGACGCTGCAGAAAAAAGTGCGGGAGAACTCCGAGATGATGCTCGCCGCGCTCAAAACCGAGGCGGAATCACGGATGGTCCCGCAGTCGGCGCGCGGTACGCGCTGAAACTCGTCGCCGCGGCGGCGGCGCGCAGCGGAATCGCGGCGTGCAGCAGCTCGATCGTGCGCAGCAGCTCTTCGGCGTAGACGGCTTCTTCGAGCCGCTCCGGCTCGAAGGCGTGCGCCGCGACGCGAAAGCCCGCCTTTTCCAGCGCGTCCAGCATCCCGATCGCCTTGGCCGCGCGATCGGTGAGCGCGCGGATCCGCTGCAGCGCGTCTTCGAGCCGTACGACTTCGGTGCGATAATCGGCGTAGCGGCGCGTTTCGGCGATCGCTTTGTCGCGGATTGCGGGCCAGCGCTCCTCGCGAAACGCGGCGACCTCGGCGGCGGCGCGGTCGGAGAACCGTTTCTTGCGCGCGCCGACGATGCGCCGTTCCTCTTCGTCGGCGCTGCGCGCGCCCTTCGAGCGCGCGCGGGCGAGCACGGCGTGTTCCTTCGGGGTGAATTCCGTCTCAAGCGCGATCCGGTCGCTGATCCCGGCGACTTCTTCGCGCCAGATCTCTTCGAGCGACGAGGGCTCCTGGAGCGCGCCTAACTGCGCGCGCCGTGCCGCGAGTCCTTCGCGGCGCGCGTTGAAGATCTCGCGCAGACGGATCACGCCGGCGCGCAGCGCGTCGACCCACGCGTGGTCCGTCGCGGCGGTCGGATTATCGAAGTGCAGTTCGACGCCGATTCCGAGCGGCTGCACGTCGCTCAGCCGCCACATCTCGCGCGCGCCGGGGACGACGCGCACGCGGCTCCCGGTCGGCGGCACGGCCTCTTGAACGCGGAACGCGACGAACGACTCGCCTGTATCGACGCCGGCGAGGACGGTTTGCGGATCGAGCGCGTGGACGAAGGCCAGCACGCCGGAGTAGGCGGAGTCGGCCTGCCACACCGGCTCGTCGACGTCGTCGTAGCGCCGGTTCCACAGCACCGCCCACAGCGCGTCGTGCAGGTGCGCCGTGATCGTATGGTCCTGCGTCGCGTGCTCGACGACCGCTCGCACGCTGGAGCGGCGATACCGGGAGGTCACGCTCGGTTGGTTCGGGCGATCCGTCCGACTCTCCCCGCTTGAGCCCGACGGATCGCTCTACCCATTCGTCCGGTTTAGTCCGGTTTGACGAACGCGACGATCGCGTTCTCGGTCCGAGCGTTGGTCCAGAACTTCGTTCCGTCGAAGGCTAGGCCGCGGGCGGCGAACGGGATCGACGCCAGCTCCTGGATCGCGGGCTGCTCCCCGCGCGCGTCCAAGCATACCAGCCGGTATTCGTCGACCTCGCGGCTTTCGGTCGTGATCAAGTAGAAGCGGCCGGCCACGATGACCATGCCGGTGACCTCACGTGGAACGGGGATCGTGCGTAACACGGTCCCCGCTTCGTCCAACTCCAGAATGCACCCATTGTCGCGCTGGCTTACGTACAGCCGGTCGCCGTCGTAGGCCAGGAACGACCCGGTGAGATCGGGGCACGGGAGCTTCTCCGATTTGAAGTCCTTGCCCATGATGTAGCGGCGGATGTACCGGTCGTCGTTCTCGCCTTCGCCCACCACGACGCGGAGCGCGTCGCCGGTAACGGTGATGCCGAATGGCCTGCCCGGCGCCTGTGCCTCCTCGAAGACCGTTCCCTGTTGGGCCTTGAGCCCATAGATCCGATTTGTTCCGAAGGAGCCGATCCAGAGGTCCGTTCCGTCACATGCGATCCCGATCGGGGAGGGGCACGGAGCGGGGATCCGGAGCAGCTCGTCGATGGCCTCGAACGTCTGATTCATGCCCCGCAACAGTTCCCGGCCGGGTTCGCGGGCTCCCGGCGCCGGATGGCGAAAAAGCCCGGTCTGGATGGTCAGATTTTGCTTTGTGATCCACCCCCTATCGTTCGAGGACGTCGTGCGCTACGAGCCCGGCGCGCGCGGCAAGGGCAAGCCGATCATCGCGAAGATCCTCGAGTGGATGCCGGCATACGCGGCGGCCCACGTCACCGGCGTTCAGACGCCCGACGGGCGGGAGACCGAGGGCTGGTTCGTGGCGGCGCCGCTGCTTCCGTCGCAGATGCTGGAGTTTCCGCGCGAGGGGGTTTACGACCGTATCCTCAAGGCGATCGACATCGGCGTCGAACTCGGCGCGCAGGTCGCAGGCCTCGGCGCGTTCACCGGCGTCGTCGGTGACGGCGGCGTGACGATCGCCGAGCGCGCGCCGATCCCCGTCACGACCGGCAACTCGCTGACGATCGCCGCCGGCGTGCGCAGCCTCTTTCGCGCGGCCGACGAGATGGCGATCGATCCGCGCGACGCGACGGTCGCCGTCATCGGCGCGACGGGTTCGATCGGCGGCGCGTGCGTGGAACTGATCGCGCCGCGCGTCGGGCACGTGATCCTGGTCGCGCGCAACGAGACGCGCTTGCGCAAATTCCATGAAACGATCGCGCCCGCACTGCCGTGCGGCTCGTCGTACACGACCGACATCTCCGCCGCGGTGCGCCGCGCCGACATGGTGCTGACCGCGACGTCGTCGACGCAGGACGTGATCGAGCCGGAAGACCTGCGCATCGGCGCAGTGGTGTGCGAGCTCTCGCTCCCGCACGACGTCTCGCGCCGCGTCGCGCTCGAACGCCCCGACGTGCTGGTGGTCGAGGGCGGCAACATGCGCGTCCCCGGCGACATGAAGTGGTCGCGCGTGCGCGAGCCCGGCTCGCCCTTCGACATGGGCCTGCCGGCCGGGACGGCGCTGGCCTGCATGTCGGAGACGATGGTGCTCGCGCTCGAGGGGCGCTGCGAGCCGTACACGCTCGGCCGCGGAATCGACGTCGCGAAAGTCCGCGAGATCGACGCGCTCGCCGAACGCGCCGGCTTCTCGCTCGCCGACATGCGCGCATTCGACCTCCCGATCTCGCGCGAACAAATCGCCCGCACCCGAGCCGCCGCCGCCGAACGCCGCGAGGCCTCAGCGTGACTGTCACCCCGAGCTTGTCGAGGGGCCCTCGTCGCGCATCGTGCCTGGCGGCGAGCGTTTATCGTAAGGCACCTTTGGTGACGAGGGCCCCTCGACAAGCTCGGGGTGACACGGGATCGTCGACAGAATGCGACGGGCGCCTCGTCTTGGTGACGAAGCGCCCGTTCGGCGGTCGGACGACGGCCTCGAGACCCGTGAGGGACCGTATCATACCGCCTCCGGCGACGCAAGATCGCCGGGCTGGAGTCACGCACAAAGCGCACGCCGCAAAGGGCGCGCCGTGATGGGGGATTTTGTCATGCTGAGCTTGTCGAAGCATGGGCCACGATCGTGGCGCACCCTTCGACAAGCTCAGGGTGACAACGAGCACGCTCACGGTGACAACGCGTGAAGACCGTCGTCTCGGTTTCCCTGGGTTCGTCTTCGCGCGATCATCGCACCGAGGTGGAACTGCTCGGTGAGCGGTTCGATATCTCCAGGGTTGGGACGGACGGCTCCATCGATCGCGCGATTGCGCGGCTGAAGGCGCTCGACGGGACGGTCGATGCGATCGGCCTCGGCGGCATCGACGTGTATTTGTATGCCGGGAAGGACCGCTACGCGCTGCGTGACGGCGTCCGGCTGCTCGAGGCGGTGAAGCAGACGCCGGTCGTCGACGGCAGCGGTTTGAAGAACACGCTCGAGCGGCAGGCGATCGCGTTCATGCACGAGTCGC
>JAQBPM010000463.1 GCA_028287525.1 Vulcanimicrobiota bacterium
TGAACAGCGCCTGGTTGCGCGGTGCCGTTCGTGTGGCCATTGCTCGAGCCGGGACCGCCCGGCTCCGACGACCGCGAGCCGCCGTGCGAGGGCACGAAGTGGCTGGGCGAGAGCAGAATGTACATGATCGGCACGAGCAGCAGCGTGAGGATCAGCGAACTCGTGATGCCGCCGATGACCACGATGCCGAGGCTCGCGCGCTGAATCGAACCGGGCTCGAGCGCGAGCGCCAACGGAACATTGCCGGCGATGACGGAGATACTGGTCATGATGATCGGACGGAAACGCGTGTAGGCGCTCGCCTTGATCGCGGCAAGTTTCGATTCACCGCGTTCGCGCAGCGTGTTCGCGTAGTCGACCAGCAGGATGCCGTTCTTCGCCACCAGCCCGAAGAGCATGATGATGCCGATCATCGAGAACAGGTTCAGCGTCTGGTGCGTCGCCGCGAGGCCGAACAGCGCCCCGACGATCGCGACCGGTACGGAGAGCATGATGACCGCAGGCGTGAAGAACGAGCCGTAGAGGATCACCATCAGCACGTAGACGAGCGTGAACGAGGTGAGCAGCGCGATCCCCATGCTCGACATCGTCTCGGCGAAGAACTCGGAGTCGCCGGATGCGCGCATTGAGACGCCGTTCGGGAAGAAGCCGGGCGTCGCCACCGCCGCGTTGATCTTGTTGACGATCGGGCCGAGCGTCGTCGAACCGGGATCGAAGCCGCCGGTGACGCGCACGACGCGCTGTTTGTCGAGCCGCTCGATCTTCGTCGGCGCCTTCGCGTAGCTGAACGACGCGACGTCGGCGAGCCGGTACAGCGAACCGTCGTTCGCGCGAACCTTGATGGCTTGCACGTCGGCCAGCCGGTTGCGGTATTGCGCCGGCAGCTGGACGCGCACGTCGACCAGCCCGCTCACGGTGCGGATCCGGGTCGCCACGGCGCCGCCGATCGCGATGCGCGCGGCAGTCGCCGCCGAACCCGGGCTCACGCCGAGGACCGCACACTTCGCCCGGTCGATCACGACGTTGAGCCGGTCGGCTTCGGTTTCCGCGCCGGTCTGCACGTTGGTGGTACCGGGCAGCGCGCGGATGAACGCCGCGAGCTTTTCGGCCGCCGGTTGGATCACGTCTTCGGGCCCCGAGAGCGTGTAGAAGATCGGGTCCCCGCCGCCGCCGCCGCCGCCCGCACCGGCGACGTTGAAGACCGCGCCCGGGACGAGGCTCGCGAACGCGCGGATCTCGCGCACTACGCGATTGGTCTCACGCCGCCGTGACTTGTCCATCCCGGCATACATGCGCGCGACGTTGCCGCCGATCGTCGAGCCCCAGCCCGCCGGCTTCGTCCCGGTCGTCGTGATGATCTTCTTCACGCCGTCGACCGCGATGATCCGTGACTCGAGCAGGTCGGCCGCAGCTTGCGTCTTCGCGAGCGGTGTTCCCGTCGGGTACGTCAGCGTCATGTAGATCGAACCGTCCTCGGTCGAGGGGATGAACTCCGAGTCGATGCCGTGATGCGTCACCATCAAGAGCGCGATGAACGACGCGATGCCGGCAGCCACCACGGAGACGCCGAGGCTGCTCTTGGCGCTGACGCGCGGACGGTCGACGAGAAGGTGCAGCAGCACGCGCACCGCGATGCCCAGCGCGACGATCGCGGCTCCGAGAATCGCAACGAATCCGCCAAGGTCCTTCTGGACGAAACTGGCGGCGACGCCCGCCGCGAGGGCGCCGATGCCGCCGAAGATGACCAGGCGCACCACCTTCTTCGCCGACGCGCCTCCCGCGACGGAGAACGGCCGTACCGAATAGAGCACGCGCGACAGCAGCGGCCAGAGCAGCGCGACGGCGATCGCGGCCGCGTCGACTGCGAGCGCGATCGCGAACTGCGAGGCCGCCAGAACCATCGCGTTGACCAGCAGCAGCAGGCACACGGACACGGTGAGCCAGCGGTGACGGATGATGTAGGCGAACGCGACGTCGCGGTACCACGCGGTCAGCCGTTCGAAACCGTTTTGAAACCACGCCAGCGAGCGAGGCGGCTCCGCCGTTCGGCGGCGCACGGACCAGCGCGCGGCGAGCATCGGCGTGAGCGTGAACGAGACGAGCAGCGAGACGAGGGTCGCCACGACGACGACGATCCCGAACTCGATCATGTACTTGCCGACGATGCCACTCAGGAACGCGATCGGCAGGAAGACCACGACGTCGACCAGCGTGATCGCCACGGCCGCGCCGCCGATCTCGCCGCGTCCGGCGATCGCTGCGTCGAACGGCCGCTTCCCCATGTCGCGATGGCGCGTGATGTTCTCGAGCACGACGATCGAGTCGTCGACCAGGATCCCGATGATCAGCGAGAGCCCCATCAGCGAGACGATGTCGAGGGTGAAGTGCAGGACGTTCATCACGATGAACGTCGCCAGGAGCGAAACGGGGATCGAGATCATCACGACCGCGGCGTTGCGCCACGCGTGCAGGAAGAACATCAGGACGACGGCGGTCAGCACGATGCCCTCGACCAAGCTCTGGATCACGCCGGTCAGCGAGGCCTGCGTGTATTCGGCAGGCGCCTCGATCTCCTCGAACAGCACGGCCGGGTATTTCTTCGCGATCTGGGCGAGCTGCGCGCGCGCGACGTCCGTCGAGTGGATTTCGTCGGCCGTGATGACCCGGTTGACGTCGAGGATGACGCTCGGCGACCCGTTGTACTTCGAGACGATGCGCTGCTCGACGTGACCGTCCTCGGTGCTCGCGATATTGCCGATCGTCAAGCCGTTTGCCGTCGAAATGCCGGTCGCGGCGTTCGGCACGGGGAGCGGGATGCCGAGCATGTCGCTGGCCCGCACGATGTCCGAGCGGATCGAGACTTCGGTTTCTTGCGAAGGCGAATCGAGCCGGCCGCCCGGCAGGTTTTGATTGTTGGCGGAGACGACGTTGAAGATGTCGGGAAGCGTCGCTCCCGTGCCGATCATCCGCAGCGGATCGGGCGTGACGTGAAATTCGCGCTTCACCTCACCGCGCGCGTCGACGCTCTGTACGTCCGGGATGTGCCTGATGTCGGGGACGATGCGCTGATCGACGAGGTCGGAGAGCGCGGTCCCGGAGAGCGTCTTCGAGCTCAGCGCCAGCTCGAGGATCGGCGCCTGCTGATTCCCGGCGCTCTTGTCGACGACCGGCGGGTCGAGGTCGGTCGGCATGTAGACGCGCGCGGTGTCCACTCGCCGCTGCACGTCGATCGCGGCGAAATCGAGGTTCGTATCGAGCTTGAACTGCACGATCACCGACGCGCGGCCTTCCTGCGCGGTGGCCGACATGCGGTCGAGGTGATCGATGCCGTCGATCTGATCCTCGATCGGCTTGATGACGAGGCGTTCCATCTCTTCGGGTGACGCGCCCGGATACGACGCCGCGACCAC
>JAQBPM010000480.1 GCA_028287525.1 Vulcanimicrobiota bacterium
AAGCGCGTCCCGTTCTGATCGATCAGGTAGAAGTGGTCGATCTGCGGCACCGTGTCGGTGCCCAGGTCGTTGGTGAACTCAACCTTCGCGATGACGTAGCTGAGCGTGCCGCCCGAGGTCTGCGCCGACGAATCCGCCGACGAGACGACCTGCGCGTTGAGCACCTTGACGTCGCCGACCCCTTGGAAGAGCTGGGCGCCAACGGGAGTGCCGCCGTTTTCCTTACAGGCAACGAGAGCCAGAGTCAGGAGCAGACCGGCTGCCAGACGCGGAATCATGACCGCCCGGCGTTCGGCGGGTTTCGGGTCTCGTCCCGCGCCGAGGGGGTACTCGCTAAATCCGGGAACAAAGACTTCGTGGATGACGAACGTTCGAGGGGAAACTCGACCTCGACCCGCTGCCGTTACTGCGGGAGTCACGGGACGGATCAACGCTCGCGCGACCTGCGTGAGCGGGGCGCGACCTTTCAGGTGATCGTCGCCTGCGCGTCCTGCGGTGCGGCATTCGCCGCGCTCTCGAGGAACTAACATGCGGATCCCCGCCCTCATCGTCGCCGCGCTGCTCGCGGCGAGCGCGGTCGCGTCCGCCGCCACCCCGGCACCGAAGGCCGGCGCGCCGGCCCGCATCAACGTGCAGCAGCTGCAGCCCAAAGAGATCTTTCCGAAGAAGAAGCTGCACGTCGAAGTCATGGTCGAGATCAACAAGTACGGCCAAGTCGCTCGCGTCCGCTCGCTCAAGGCCTCGCACGACGAACAGTTCGACGCGCACGCGTACGGCAACGCGCTGCAAGCATTCATCCGGACCCCTGACAACCACGTCGTGCTGGGCACCTACCGGCTGACGTACGACTACGACCCGACGACGCAGGCGGTCAAACGCGACGTGGCGCTGGTGAAGACCGGCGGGGTCAACCCGAACGCCAAGGGCGCGGCCAACGACATGATGGAGATCGCCCGCCGCAACCGCAACCGGACGCCGCCCCCAAGCGCGATGACGACGCCGGCCGTGACGCCGGCGGCCAATCCGGCGCCGAGCGTGCGGCGCATGCCGGACCTTCCGCAGGTGATGAAGACCCCTTCACCCTAGTCTTCGAGATGCCGCGCAGCCGCCGTCCGCCCAAGCCGGACCCGAGCGCCGGCGTCGACGCGCTGATGGAGTGGTACGTCAAGCAGCGCCAGCAGCCCGATCCGAAAACCGATCTCGACGTCGAGCGCTCGTGCACGTCGAAGCAGCAATATGCCGACGAGCTCGACGCGCGCGCCCACGCCCTGATGAACGGAATGGGCGACGTCCTCTTCTCCTACGAATGCCGCTACTGCGGCTTCTGGCACCTCACGCGGAGGCCGAACTAACTTCTCTTGTCACCCCGAGCTTGTCGAGGGGCCCTCGTCACGAACGGTGCCTCGCGACGAACATTGATCGTGAGGCACCATGCGTGACGAGGGCCCTTCGACAAGCTCAGGGTGACCTGTGCGACATGCGGTCCGCGTTGGCCGGATCGAAGATCCACACGTCGTCCAGCTCGAGGATTTCGAACCAGTTGCGCAGTTCCGGGTGCTCGGCTAAGAGGGGATAGCGCGGCAGCACTTCGGCGAAGTGTGCGTCGTCGCGGATGCCGCGGTTCGCAAGGCGTTCGTTGATCGACTCGAACGTCTTCGGATCGCAGTGCTCGTAGATCCACGCGAGGACGTCGTCGTCGGTTTTCGCGGCGCGCACGGCGTCGGTGAACTCGTCTTCGGTGATGCCAAGCCACTCGAACAGATACATCGAGATCCCGGGGCCGATCTTGTAGCGCCCGAGGGTGCCTTGCAGCTTCGCGCGCGTCTTGTCGATCGTGCGCGCCACGAAATACAAACCGCCGAGCGCCGCGCGCGGGCTGCGCGGCGGGTGCGCGCGCAAGTCCGCGTCGGGATACGGCAGCGTCGCGTCGGACGTCACGTGGCCGACGACTCCGCGCGATACGCGCCGATCGCTTCGAGCACGGGCCGGTCGTCGTAGCGGAAGAGATACGTGTCGCGCAGCGCATCGTGCCGGTACGGCGCCCACGACGGGATGCAGAACGTATCGCCCTGTTCCCACGAAAGCGTCTCGTCGCCCACGCGCGTGACGCCGCGCCCTTCGAAGACATGGTAGACGATGCCGGCGGTCTCGCGGCGCTGCGGCGACGACGTCTTCGCGCTGAGGCGTTCCGCCGCCGCGCCGATCACCCGCGACACCGGGCCGCCGGTCTGTTTGTGAACGTACTCGGCGAACGCGTAAGGACCGGGCTCAGCTTCCAGCCGCGCCTGCATCTCGGCCCACGAAAACTTCAGATGCGAATTCTCGGGACCGGGCTGCGAGGGGAACTGGTCCGATGCGTACGGCTGCGCGAAGTTGGCCGGAAAGAACTGGTACACCGGGAGATCGAGGCCGTCGAGCCACACCATCGGCGTCGCGCCTTCGTGACCGTGATCGTGGAATTCCCACGACGGCGTGAGGATCATGTCGCCGCGCGCCATCGTCACCTTCTCGCCGCCGACCGCGGTGAACGCGCCGTCGCCTTCGATGATGAACCGCAGCGCGAACGCGACGTGACGATGCGCGCGCGCCACCTCGCCGGGGAGGATCAGTTGCAGCCCGGCGTAGAGCGTGTCGGTCGTCTGCGGCGGTTTCAGCTTCGGGTTGACGAGCATGAACACTCGGCGCTCCGCGTCCTGCGTGCCGACGAGCCGGCCGGATCGCTCGAGGAGCGGCCGCATCTCGGCGTAGCGCCAGACGTGCGGCACGGCCTTCGGTTCCGGATGCGGCGGGACCATCGCCTCCATCACGGTCCAGAGCGGCTGCGCGTCGTGCGTGGCTGCCTCATTGAAGAGGCGCTCGAGGGAATCCGTGGCGATCATCGGTGGAGCTCCTGAAGAAAGGTCGACGTGGGCGTGTCGAAGGGGGTGACCGCGTGCCGAGTGAGTCTACCGTTCCCGGAAACCCGCGCCGTCGCCCCGGGGTGCAGTCGGTCGAAGTCGGAACGTCGCTGCTGCGAGCGCTCGCGGACGCCGACGGTCCGCAGTCGCTCAGCGCGCTCGCCCGCGCCGCGGGGATGTCTTCGGCCAAGGCGCACCGGTATCTGGTGAGCTTCGTGCAGTCCGGACTCGTCGTGCAGAGCGAGCGCAGCGGCGGCTACGATCTCGGGCCGCTCGCCGTGCGCGTGGGCTTGGCGGCGATGGAGCGGTTCGACGTGGTGCGGGTCGCAAGCGAGCGGTTGGGCGAGCTGCGCGACGCCGCAAACGCGACGTCGTCGATCTCGCTCTGGACCGACGCCGGGCCAACCGTCGCACGGATCGAGCTGAGCCGTCATCCGGTGACCTTGGCGGTGCGCACCGGGACAACGTATCCGATCCTGACCACCGCGACCGGCCAGATCTTCCTGGCCTTCGGCGATGGCGAGCTGCCTGGTGTCCCGGCCGGCGATGCCGGGGTGGACCGCCTGCGGGAAGAGGTCCGGGCGCGCCGTTTGGCTCGGGTCGACCAATCGTTCCTGGTCGGGGTCTGCGCGATGGCCGGGCCGCTCTTCCACCTGGATGGGCGCCTGGCCGCGGCCGTCACCATCGTGGGACGACCGGGTGTCTTGGACCTCGCATGGGACGGCCCCACGGCGCGCGCCATCGAGGCGTTCACCGCCGCCTGCTCGGACGTCGCCACGCCACGCTAACCCGTTCGGAGGGAGAGATGCCCTCTGCATCGCAAAATACGCTTCGCAATACGTAATCGGAGGTCCCCTACGTGCGTCTCGCCCTGTTCAGCACCAAATCTGCCGGCCCACGCCCGGCCGTCGTCGACGGCTCCAATCTTCGCCCGATCGAAGGCGTCGCGTCGCTCGACGCGTTCATCGCGCTCGACCCGGCCGGCCGCCTGGCCGCGACCGCGCGCCTCGGTGCCCCGATCCCGCTGGCGGAAGCCACCCTGCTCGCACCGCTCGCGCCGCGGAAGAACGTCTTCTGCATCGGCCGCAACTACTTGGCGCACGC
>JAQBPM010000487.1 GCA_028287525.1 Vulcanimicrobiota bacterium
GACGTGTCGTTCTTTCCGGATAGGGGTTCGAGCGTTGCGTTGCACCGGCAGCTGGCGGCGCATCTGCGCGATGCGATCCTGACCGGCGAATTTGCCGGCGGAACGCGGCTGCACGCCTCGCGCACGATGGCGGAGCAGCTCGGCGTCTCGCGCAACACGGTGACGCAGGCGATCGATCAGCTCGTCGCCGAGGGCTACCTCGAAACGCGGCTCGGCGCGGGGACGTACGTCGCCGCCGGCTTGCCGCTGCGCGCGCGCGGTGAGCGCGACGCGGTCGCTGCTCAACCGGCGCACGTCTCGGCGCGGGTGCGGCGTCTGCTGCCCGCGCCGGCATATGCGGATCCGGACGACGGCAGCGAACCGATGCTCTTTCGGCCCGGCATTCCCGATCCGGCGCTCTTTCCGGAAGGTGCGTGGCGGCGCGTCGCGCATCGCTGGCTCGACGCGCCGGCCACGCGCATGTACGGCGATCCGTGCGGATTCCGTCCCCTGCGCGAGGCGATCGCCGCGCATCTTCGTCAGACGCGCGGCGTGACGCTCGGTGCCGACAACGTCGTGATCGTCGAAGGGACGCGCGCCGCGATGGCGCTGATCTCCGACATCCTCATCGATCCGGGCGACGCCGTCGCGGTGGAAGATCCCGGGTATGGAGCGGTCCGCGACGCCGTCGCCGCTGCCGGAGGGGTGATCGTCCCGGTGCCGCTCGACGAAGAAGGGTTCGACGTCGCGCGTGCGCCGCGCACGGCGCGTTTCGCGTACGTCACGCCGTCGCACCAATATCCGACCGGCGTCGTGATGGGCTTGCGGCGCCGGCTCGATCTGCTGGCCTGGGCGCGCGCGGCGCAGGCGTACCTCGTCGAGGACGACTACGACGCGGAGTTCCGCTACGACGGCGCGCCGTTGCCGGCGCTGCAAGGTCTCGACGACGCGCGCGTGCTCTACGTCGGAACGTTCAGCAAGACGCTGGCGCCGGGTCTGCGGGTCGCGTGGATCGTCGTCCCCGACGCGTTGCTCGACGCGGTGCGGGCCGCGCGCACAGTGACGTCGGCCGGACCGTCGTTTCCGTTGCAGGCCACGCTCGCCGCGCTCGTCGGCGAGGGACATTTCGCGCTGCACGTGCGGCGCGCGTCGGCTCGGTACCGCGAACGGCGCGACGCGCTCGTCGCCGCGCTGCGCGCGCGCCTGGGGGACGAACTGCGGCTCGAAGGTGCGGCGACCGGATTGCATCTCACGGCGCGCTTCGACGGCGACGACGCCGCGCTGACCGCGGCGGCCGAAACACGCGGCGTCATCGCGCCGGCGCTCTCCCGGTATGCCGCCGCGCCGGGCGGCCCGAGCGGGCTCGTGCTCGGCTTCGCGAACGGCGAACCGCCGGCGATCGCGCGCGCGGTCGAGCGGCTTGCCGAGGCCTACGATGCCGTGCGGCACCTGCCGGCACGCGCTGATCGGCTCTCGACGCAAGCGCCGCGCTGACGTAGGATCGGCGCATGCCCGCACCGATTCGCATCACCCGGCTGGCCGAACGCGCCTCGTACGACCGCGCCGCGCTCGACGCGATCCTCGATGCCGCGTACGTCGCGCACGTCGGCGTCGTCGTCGACGGAGCGCCTGCGGTGATTCCGATGGCCTGCGCACGGGTCGGCGACGAACTCGTCCTGCACGGCTCGACCCGCGCCGGCATCCTCTCGCTGATCGGCGACGGAACGCCGGTCTGCGCGACGGTGACGCATCTCGACGGCCTGGTGCTGGCGCGCAGCGCGTTCCACTCGTCGATGAATTACCGCTCGGCGGCGGTGCACGGCGTCGCGCGCGTCGTCGACGATCCGGGCGAGAAGGTTCGCTATCTCGACGCGCTCGTCGATCATCTCCTTCCCGGCCGGCGCGCCGAGCTGCGCGCGATGGACGACGGCGAGCTGGTCGCCACGCAGGTCGTCGCGATCCCGCTCGATTCGTTTTCGACGAAGATCCGCACCGGCGCGCCCAAGGATGCGCCCGAAGATCATCTGCCCGGCGTGTGGGGCGGCGTGATCCCGCTGACGCTCGCGAAGGGCGTGCCGCAGGCCGACGCGACGACGGCGCCGGGCGTCGCGGCACCTCGCCTTACGGCGTGAGGACGAGCTTCCCGGTCGTCGCGCGCGCTTCCAGGTCGCACCGGACCGCTGGCCCCTCCGTACACCAGCGATCTGCACCAGCAGCGCGCCGACGCCGCCCGCGGCGGCATGCACGCGCGCGACGTGACCGGGCCGCAGCGGGAACGTATCCGTCGCGAGATACTGCGGACCGTCGAAGCAAGGCGGCGGTTTCCGGCCAGCGCGGCGGTGGTACATCTCGGAGATGGAACGCCGTGATCTGTATCAGGACGACCTCACCGAAGAGCGCTACCCCTCACCCGTCAAACGCGACGAAGAAGCCGCGAGCGAGCGACTCGATCCGGACGTCGATCCCGACGACGACAACGAAGAAGACGACGACGACGATGACGACGATGACGACGACGACGTGAACGGCTCGCCCTAAGTCAGCTCGCGGCCGGGTGTCGTGCCCGGGACGGGCGGCACCGTCTCCTCGGTCGCCGTCTGGCTCGTGGTCGGCACGTGACGGGCCTCGCGGGCCGCATCCTCGGCCATCCCCATCGACTCGTCTTGGGCCTGGGTCGTCTGACCGCGTGCGACCGCGCTGTCACCGTGGAACAAGTACGCCGACGAGGTGGGGTCGAGTGCACCGGGAGGCGCCTGCTCCACCATCGTCGCGAAGTGCTGCAGATCGTGCCGCAAGCGCCGTTCGAACTCGCCGCCGGCGCCGAGCGCCTCGCCGAGGCTGCCCAGAACCCCGGCCGGCGGCTGGTAGTCGACGGTGACCGTCACGCGCGTGCGGTCCGTGCCTGCGGGCTCGAACGTGACCCGGCCGCTGTTCGAGATCCCGTCGACCGAACGCCAGCCGACCTGCCGGTCGGGGATCCAGGCCTCGTTCGCCGCATCCCATTCGTGCCGCCCGATGACGTCGGCGACCCAGTGGCTGCGCTGGTCGTCCAGGTAGGTCACTTCTTTCACGAACGTCATGAACTTCGGATAGTCGTTGAAGTGCGTGTAGAGCTGATAGACCTGATGCACCGGCGCGTTGACCGTGACCGAAGCGCTGTGCTGCGCCATACGAACCCCTCCGCTGTCGTTCCGGATTGACAGCATACCCGCGGCGCCGAGGGTCAATGCGAATCGCGGCTCTCGGCGATGGGTACGGTGGCGGCGAATGCATCTCGACGTCAGCCTGCTCAAGACCACGTTCAGACGCTTCAATGCCGACAAGGTGCCGCGCCTCGCCGCCGCGCTCTCGTACACGACGATCTTCGCCATCGCGCCGGTGTTCATCGTGATCATCGCGATCGCGGGTTACGCGATCGGGGTCGCGAGCGGAACCGGGCACGGTCATCACGTCGTCGAGGACCGCATGCTGGCCGCGATCCAAAGCTCGGCCGGTAAGGAAGCGGCCGACACGGTGCGCCAGATGGTGACGGCGGCGTTCGCCAAGCCGGGGCAGTCGATCGTCGCCCAAGTCGCCGGGTGGATTCTGCTGATCGTCGGCGCGCTGGGACTCTTCGCCGCCCTTCAGGACGCGCTCAACACCGTGTGGGACGCGCGTCCGCCGAAGCGAGGCCTCATGCTCGCGATTCGCGATCGGCTCGCTTCGTTCGGCATGCTGCTCACCGTCGCGTTCCTGCTGCTCGTGACCTCCGTCGTCAACGCGGGCATCGGCATCGTTTCGACGCGTCTCGTCGCGCTGCTCCCGTTCCCCGGCGCCGGCGTGCTGTTCACCGCGGTGAATTGGGTCGTTTCGATCGCGCTGATCGCCGTGCTGTTCGCGGTGATGTACAAGTACCTCCCGGACGTAGCGATCGCGTGGCGCGACGTGCGGGTCGGCGCCGTCGTCACCGCCGTCTTGTTCGTCGCCGGTCAGAGTCTCATCGCGCTGTACCTCGCGCACGCCGGCGTCGCGTCGGGATATGGCGCGGCGGGTTCGCTCGTCGTGCTGCTGCTGTGGGTCTACTACTCGTCGTTGATCCTGCTGCTCGGCGCGGAGTTCACCCGTGCGTATGCCGAACGCCACGGCTCGCACGCCGACGGCGGCAGCTCGCTACGAACGAACGGCGGCGCCTCCGCTGACGAGGCGGGTTCGGGACCACTGCTCGAAGGGCTGCACGCGACGGAAGATCGACCACCAGCCGACGAGCACGCACAAACTCACTAGAAAAGAAACGTATCGTCCCACCGCGCGCCGCAAGCCGATCCGCGCGTCGTGGTCGACGCCGACGACGCGCAGATCGGAGACCATCATCCCGAACGTCTGGCCCGCCAGCGCGACGAGCACGACGACGTATACGAGGAACGCGAACCACAAAAAGGTGTCGTGGGCGACCTGCGGCAGCTGGGCGCGCGAGAGCGCCTGCGCGATCCCGGCAGTGTCGTAGTCGGCGGCGAGCGCTTTGGCGATCCGGGCGGTGCCCGACGTGGGCGAGAGCCTCACCAGATCGACGATCGGAATCAACGCTTGGATGACCACCGCGTCGATCGCCAGCGCCCACGCGCGCCGCCCGAAGCCGGCGTAGGCGGGGCCGCTCGTCTCCGCCACGTTCGACGCCGCGGCGTTCGCGGCGAAGCGTTTCGACCACGTCAGGTAGAGCGGGTCGCGCGCGAAGCGGTGCAGCGCCGCGATGCGATTCGTCGCGTACGGCGTCGACGCGGTCCACTCGGCCATGCGCAGGGACGGCTCGGCGTTGAGCTCCTTGAGCTGCGCGGCGAACGCGCCGAGATCGATCTTGCGGCCGACCGATTGAAACGTCGAGACGGCGATCGCGCGGAGCGCGGTTTCCAGCGATCCGCAGCACAGCAGGCCCACCCGGTCGGCCGTGTAGTCGATCTTGCGCAGCCACGTACCGAAGGCGACCGCGATCACGCCGTTTTCGCGGCCGTTCGAACTGAGCAGCGATGTGAAGCGCGTGTTTCCCGAGGCGATGTGCCCGAGCTCGCGGCCGACGAGAAAGCGCAGCTCGTCGTCGCTGAAGTGCTCGACGAACTGGGCCGAGATCACGATCGCGTACGGCGCGCCGATGCCGATCCCCACCACCGGAACGAACGGGTCGTCGCGCACGAACACGTGCGGCGCCGGCATGCGCAGCATCCGTGCGCACTCTTCGACGACCGCGTGCACGTGCGCGAACTGCCCGGCGTGGACGCGCAGGCCCCCGCCGAGCAGCCGGCCGCGAGCGAATGCGACGTACACCATCGCGACGACGACCAGCAGGGCGAGCTGGGAATACGTGATCTGGTGCTGCAACACCGCGCCGATGACGAGGATGCTCAGCGGAAGTGAGAGCAGCGTCCAGACGAAGGTTGCACGCTCGCCGCGGACGCGCAGCGACTCGCGTCCTCGAAAGGGCGTCATCGGCGTCGTCGTCGGCTGCACGGGCCCCCCTACTTCAGCATGAATCCCGAACGGTGGGCTTGGCGCTCGTAGGCGAACTTCCCGCCACTCACCTTGTAGAAGTAGCAGTTGGGATCGAACACGTCGCCGGTCGCGCCGAACGTGTACGAACCGGTCACCGTGTCGTACGAGCCGCCCGTTGCGAGCGCGCGGATCATCCCCGCGCGCGTGGTCGCGCCGCTGCGGCGCTGCGCGAGCTGGATCAGCTGGACCGCCGCGTACCCGAAGGCCGCCACCGGCGTGAGGGCGCCGTAGTGCGCCTGATAGTCGGCCACGTCGCGAGCGACGGTCGGCGCGAGCGGGTAGTAGGGCACGTTCGAGGAGACCACCATCCCTTCGGCCTCCTTCGCGAACCGCTGAACGGTGAGCGCGTCGAAAAACCCTTGCGTCCCGAGAAACCGTCCGGTGTATCCGCCGGCGCGCAGGATCGCCATCAGGGGCCCGAGATCCTCGGCGTTGCCGGCCAGCGCGACGCAATCGGGCTGGTGCGCGAGCACGTCGGCCGCCGCCTTCGCGAAGTCGGGCTTGTCCAGCGAGCAGGTCGTGGACGCGGCGCTCATGTGCATCGCGCTCGCGCGGCGCGTGAAGCCGCCCGCGACGGCCGGTCCGTAGTCGCCGTCCTGCGTCACGACGTGCGGTGCCTTCGAACCGGTGCTGATCGCGTACTGCGCGACGAGCCCGCCTTCGTCGGAGTCTTTCGTCGGCAGCCGGAAGATGTTGCGATAGCCCTTTGCGGTGATCTGGTCGTCGGTGACGGTCGGCACGATCAGCGGCATCTGCGCGGACCCGTACCCCTGCAGCGCGACGAGCGTCGCTGCCGAGCTGAGGTGTCCGATCGTCGCCAGCGTGTCGGGGTTGCCCACGGCGAACGAGCTCTGCACTACCGCATCCGAGGGGATGTTGTGGTCGTCGTAGGCTGTGTAGAGCAGCGCGGGGTCGGTCGGCGCGCGCAGGTTGTTCTCGTAGTCGACGGCGGCCCGCACGCCGGTCACCAATTGCTGGCCGATCACTCGGTCGATCCCGCTCTGCGGACACACGACCGCCAAGCGGAGCGTCGGCGTAAACGGCGAGGGAGGGAGAGTGGCCGCCGCCCCGACGACGTTGGCCGTGCCGCGCAAAAAGTCGCCGCGATTCACCGCGGGATCACATACGACGCGAGCGTCGTCCCCAGGAACGCCACCGAGAACGTCATGTTGGTGGTGAAGATCCGATCGTTGAGTACGAACACATTCTGTGCGAGCTTGATGAGACGGTCCTCGTAAAGCGTCACGCCGGCCGCCAGCGCGACGCCGACGTAGTACAGCCATCCGGCGCCCGCGAGCACCCCGGCCGCGAGCAGCGCGAGCGTCATCACGGCGTGCAGCAGGATCGGCCAGAGCCGCGCGTTGCGCTCGCCGAAACGGACGGGAAACGAACGCATCCCGAGTTCGACGTCCCACTTGACGTCCATCAGCGAGTAGAGGATGTCGAAGCCCGCCACCCATACGGTCACCGCGAGGAACAGCAGCAGAGCCGGGACGCTGATCGTTCCGGCGACGGCGATGTACGCACCGAGCGGGGCGAGGCCGTCGACCGCACCGAGCACGAAGTGGACGAGCCACGTGAACCGTTTGCAGAGCGGATAGGCGACCACGCCGAGTGCGGCGAGCGGCAGCAGTTTGAGACACAGCGGGTTCAGCGCCGCCGCGCTCACCACCAACAGCGCCAGGCCCGCGGCGATCGCCCACAGCATCACCGCCGCCGGCAGCTTGCCGCTGGCCACCGCGCGCCCCGCCGTACGCGGGACCTTCGCGTCGAGCTCACGGTCGAAGTAGCGATTCGCCGCCATCGCCGCGGTGCGCGCACCGGCGACCGCCAGCGTGATCCACACCAATTGCCAGACGCTCGGAAGCCCGCGCGCCGCCATTACCGCGCCGACGTACGCGAACGGCAGCGCGAAGAGGGTGTGCTCGATCCGAATGTCGCGCAGGAAGAGCTGGACCGGATTCACTTCAAGCGCTCCGAACGCGGCGCGACGTCGCTGGGCGATGCAGGCGGTTCGGCGAGCAGGCGCGCGAGCCGCGTCGGTCCCTGCCCGGACCACGGATCGGCGACGCCGATTCGGCCCAGGTCGCCGATGCCGTATTCTTTCCAGCGCGCGCTGACCTGGTCGCGGGTCGCGGCGTCCATGCGGATCTCCGGCGGCCAATCGCGCCGGTAGCCTTCATCGGCGCGCTTGCGCGTCGCGTCGACGCCGAGCTTGTTGCCCAGCGCGAGCTCGTACGAGCCCGCATGATCGAGATCGTCGACCGGACCCGGCATGATGACGAAATCGCGCACCGGATCGATGTTGTTGAGCACGTTCCAGACGACGCCGCGCACGTCGTGAACGTCGACGTCGTGATCGACCACCACGATACAACGGGTGAGCATCATCATATGTCCCAGGCCCCACAGCGCGTTCATGACTTTTTTCGCTTGGCCGGGATAGGATTTCTTGACGGCGACGATCACCAAGTTGTGAAACCCGCCTTCGACGGGCAGGTTGTAATCGACGATCTCCGGGACGACCATCTGCAGGAGCGGGAGAAAGATGCGCTCCGTCGCCTTGCCGAGCCACGCATCTTCCATCGGCGGCTTGCCGACGACGGTCGCGCCCCACACCGCGTCGCGCCGGTGCGTGATCGCGGTGACGTGGAACGTCGGGTAGAGATCGGCGGCGCTGTAGACGCCGGTGTGGTCGCCGAAGGGACCCTCTTCGCGCAGGTCGTCGTTGTCGACGTAGCCTTCGATCACGAAATCCGCATCGGCCGGCACGTCGATGTCGATCGTGCGCGCCTTCGCGATGCGGATCGGTTTGCCGCGCAGGAATCCGGCGAACGCGAGCTCGTCGACGACCGGCGGCAGCGGTGCGGTCGCGGCATACGTCAGCGCGGGATCGCCGCCGATCGCGACGGCGACCGGAATCCGCTCGCCCCACCGGTCGGCATGCGCGCGGCCTTGCTTGTGACGCTGCCAATGCATCCCGGCGGTCTTCTCGTCGTAGATCTGCACCCGGTACATCCCGACGTTGGGCCGGCGCGTCTGCGGATCTTGCGTGAACACGAGCGGGAGCGTGATGAACGGGCCGCCGTCGAGCGGCCAGGTGGTGAGCACCGGCAGCTGACGCAAGTCAACCGGGTCGATCACGACCTGCTGCACCGGCGGGTTCTCGATCCGGCGCGGCATCGCCGACGCGCCCGCCATCGCCAGCGCCGCCAACTTCGAAATCTTCCCGCCCATCGATGCGGGCACCGCCAGGTCGATCGTCTCGCGCAGCCGCTGCTCGACCTCGCGCAGGCTGGTCGCGCCGAACGCCATCGCCGCGCGCCGCTCCGTTCCGAACTGGTTGGTGAGCACGGGGAAGCGTGAGCCGCGCACGTTGCGAAACAGCAGTGCCGGCCCGCCGGCCTTCACCACGCGATCGGTGATCTCGGCGATCTCGAGCCGCGGGTCGACGAGGGCGTCGATCGTGGCGAGCTCCCCGGCGGCGCGCAGCGCTCGCGCGAACGCGGAGAGCGATTCAAAGGGCATCCCCGGTTGCTTGGACGGAACGGATGCGCGGTCTTGCGCGAGGGGCGCCGCGGGTGCCCTTGGGACCGGGGGGAGGAGGTGCCGGAAGGCGCACGGCTGTCTAGTGGTCCTCGTGTCGCGGCCGTCGAAGCCGCACGCCGCATGGCACAATTCATGGCGCTCGCGCACCGCAACTACGACCGTTTCACGGAGGCCGACTTCACGCCGCTGCTCGAGGGCGAAGCGGAACGAGCGCGTCAGCTTTACGCGCAAGGGGTCTTCCGCGCCATGTGGAGCCGCAAGGACGTGCCCGGCGCCTTCATCCTGATCGAAGCCGAGACGCAGGACGAGGCAGAGGGCGCGGCGAGCTCACTGCCGCTCGTGTCGAAGGGGATGCTCGACATCGAGTTCGTGATCGCGATCGGCCCGTACCGCGGCTTCGGCCCGCGCGGTTAGGCGCTCAAAAGACGAAGAGGGTGTCGTCGATTCGCGCGAGGGGCCAGCGGCCGCTCGCGAAGAGCCGCGCCGTCACCGCGAATCGGTGCGATCCGCCCTCGACGGCCGCGGCGAGTGCGCCGCGGTAGACGGTCTCCGCTGCCGCACCAGCCGCGACGCGGGTCAGCTCCTCATCGGTGATTCCGGCGCGGGCGGCTGCCCGCTGTGCGGCTTGATGGAACACGTCGAGTCCGCGGTCGACGAGCGCCGACATCACGCGCAGCAGCTCATCCGGTGCGGCCGCCGCGAGCGCGCGCGCCTTGAGCGCGCCGACTTCGCCGGCGTCCGCATCGTACGCGGGATTCGCGCGCGTGTCGTCGGCGGCGCGCCGCGCTTCTTCCCAGCTCGCGATGCGAACGGCGCGCGGCGCGAGGGCCGCAAGCACGACCCGCTCGTCGTCGGAGAACGGCAACCCGACCAGTTCGAACCAGCGCCCGTTGCCGATCGCGGCGACGTGCGCCGCGACGATCGCGGCGTCGAACGGCATCAGGCCGCCGCCGGCAGCGTCAATCCGAGCTTGGCGACGATGCCGCGCGCGCGCTCGATGTAGTCTTCGCGCATCGCCTCGTTGGTGCGCTGCTTGAGGCCCCACTTGCGGAAGGTCTCGTTGTTCTTCGAGTTGCTCTTGCCGAAGAACGCCGGCATCCCCGGAAACAATGCGTCGATCGCAGCCTGCACCTCGATGCGGCCGGCCTCCGTCTTGCACAGTTCGGTGCACGCTTTGACACCGAAGCCGGCGTGGAATTTCTCTTCCGGCATCGTCTTGGCCGCTTCAACGCGCAACGGCACGAACGTGCATTCCATCAGGTCCTCGACTTGGATGATCTCGGCCATGTCGGCGAGGAGTTTGATGACGCAGAACTCCGCCCACGACTTCATCTCGAATTCGAAGATCGAGAGCGGACGCTTCTCGGTGCGGCCGGGGATCATGTGGTCGTCGGGGATCCCCATCTTTTGGCCGAGCCGGTAGAACCGCTGATGGTGCCCGTACTCTTCCATCGCGACGCGGCAGGTCAGCCACTTCCAGTACGGCGTCGGCGCGAACTGGACCGCGGGCTCGTCGAACACCTGCGCTCCGTAGAGCTCGTTGATCGCATGCGAGCGGACGAGCTTCTCGGCGGCTTCGCGGTATTCGGCCGGCGCGTTCGCCAGCTCGGCGACGGTCTTGATCTCGATGGAGGCGGTAGACATGATGATGCTCCTGATGTTCCGGACAACTACACGACGGGTTCGGTGGCGAAGGCGTCGAGATCGGTCTCGAGCGGGGTGAAAGAAGGCGCGAACGAGCGGTCGACCGCATCGGCGACGTCGTCAAGCGATGCGTCCGGCGCGAGCAGTTCGCGCGCGACCGGTCGCGGCTGGGAGAAGAGAAACGTCTCCGCGCCGCGCACCGCGAACACTTGTCCGGTGACGCGCTGCGCGCGTTCGCTGCACAGGTAGGAGACGAAACGCGCGACGGGTTCGGCCGGAACGCGCAGCGCGCCGGCCTTGTAGGCGGCCTGCGCCTCGTTCTGCGGAACGATCGAGTCGGTGACGCGCGTCGCCGCGAACGGTGCGAGTGCGTTGGCGGTGACGCCCGAACGGGCGAGGTCGAGCGCCGCGACCCGGGCCAGCGCGACGAGGCCGGCTTTCGCGCCGGCATACGCGGCTTGACCGTAGTTGCCGTACAGCCCGGCGGTGGAGACGATGTTGACGATGCGCCCCCACGTGTAGGGCGCGCCGCCGCGTTCGCGCTTCGCATTGTCGCGCAAGACGGGTGAGGCGGCGCGCACGACGCCGAACGCGCCGATCAAGTTCACGCGCAAGACGTGCTCGTAGTCCTCGGTCGCGGCTTTGAAGACGAAACCGTCGCGCAGGATCGCCGCGCAGTTCACCGCGATGTCGAGCCCGCCGTAGCGTTCCAGCGCGAGCGCGACCGCGGCGTCGGCGACGCCGGGCTCGGCGACGCTGCGCGCCATCGGCGCGACGACCTCACCGAACGGCTCAGCGAACGCTTCGACCACGGTACGGTCGGCCGTCGACCCGTCGATCGTCGACCCGTCGTCGACGACGACGACCCGCGCACCGTGCGCGACGAACGACCGCACGATCGCCGCACCGATTCCGCGCGCGCCGCCGGTAACCAGCGCCACGCGCCCCGCCAGCTCGTTCATGCGTGCACCGCGGCGGCGATTCGTTCGGCTGCGAGCGCCCGCACGACGCTCTTGGCGATCTTGTTGGTAGCGGTCATCGGCAGCGCCTCAACGATCAGCAGGTGTTCCGGCCACTTGTACTTCGCGACGCCTCGCGCGTCGAGATGCGCGGCGACCTCGCTCAGCGACAGCGTCGCGTCGGGCTCGAGTTCGGCCACCAGACACGCGCGCTCGCCCAGGCGCGCGTCGGGGACCGCGACCACGGCACAGCGCCGGATCGCACGCAGGCCGTGAAGGGACGCTTCCAACTCGGCCGCGCCGATCTTGTACCCGCCGCGGTTGACCAGGTCTTTTTCGCGGCCGTGATAATGGACGGTCCCGGCGGCGTCGCGCGCGGCGAGGTCGCCGGTACGCAGCCAGCCCTCGGGCGTCACCACACTCGCGGTCATCTCGGGGTCGGCGTAGTACCCGCGGAACATGTCGGCGCGGCGATACCAGAGTTCGCCGACCTCATCCGGTGCGGCTTCGCTGCCGTCGGCGCGCGCGATGCGCACTTCGGCGCCGCCGATCGGCGTGCCGATCGCCGACGGCGATGCGGTCAGATCGCGGCCGTACGTGGTGATCCCGCCGCCGATCTCGCTCATCCCCCAGTGCACGGTCACCTCGGCGCCGAGCGCCGCGCGCACGTCGCGCACGAACCCCGCCCCGACGGCCGCACCCGCGGTGCGCACTTCGCGCAGGCGCAGCGCGTACGCGCGCGATCGCGCAGCCGCGACGAGGTCGATCAGCTGCGCCGGGACCGCCCACGCGCGCGTTGCGCCTTCGGCTTGCGCCAGCGCGAGATAAGCGGGGCCGTCGAACTTGTGCAGCACGGCGAGGGTCGCGCCGGCGACGAGCGAGACGTGGAGTCCCAACAGACCGAAGAGGTGGGTGAACCCGCTGCCGACGATCGCTACGTCGTCGCTCGTGACGGCCGCTTCGTCGACGAAGGCGCGCGCGTTCGAGAGCAGACCGTCGTGCGCGTGCATGCACAGCTTGGGTTTGAGCGACTCGGTGCCGCTGGTCGGCACGACGCAGAACGGAGCCTCAGGGTCGATCGCGTGCGGACGTCGGCGCACGGCGCCGGCGCTGCCTTCGAGGGTGAACGTCGCCGCGTCGAGCTCGGCGGCGACGATCGTGCGCAAGGCCGGCAAGCTGCCGCGGATCGCCGCGAACTCGGCGTCACCGTCGCGCGCGTGGACGTAGGCGACGGCACCGGTCGCGGCGAGGAACTGGCGCAGTTCGGCGCCGCGATACGGCATGTGCAGCGGAAGGGTGACCGCGCCGGCTTCGGCGATCGCTAAGTGCGCGATCGCATACGCGGCGCTGTTGGGCAGGTGCAGGCCGACCACGTCGCCCTCGCCGATCCCAGCCTGCTCGAGAGCGCCGGCGAGCGCGTCGACGCGTGCCGCGACCTCGCGCCACGTCAGCCGCAGCTCGCCGTCGACGTACGCCGTTGCTGCCGGGTTCCGGCCGGCTGTCGCCGCAAGGACGCCGCGCGACGTGAGCCCGCCCAACACGGCGGGATCGCACGCAACCCGATTTCGGACGAGGTAGTGACTGCGGTCCATGGGTCGGTGAGCACTTCTCCGGGTGGGTCGGGGAGGCGTGCTGGTAACGATAACGGAATGTTGTTGTCGTGTCAAATAATTGGCGAGGTCAATGAATTCTCGCCTGGACCGGCTGCTCGGATACCACCTGCGGCGGGCGCAGGTCCGCGCCTTCGGCGCCTTCGCCCAACACCTCGGCGGGACCGGATTGACCCCGATGCTGTATGGGGTCCTGGCCACCGTCGAGGCGACTTCCGGCATCGGTCAAGGCGAGATCGCGGATGCGCTGGGCACTGACCGGTCGACGATGGTGCGGCTGGTCGATCAACTCGAGCGCCGTGACCTGCTGCGGCGCGAGACCCATCCCGATGATCGCCGCACGGTCATCCCGACGCTGACGCCGGCCGGCCGGGCCTTGCTCGAAGCGGCGACGCCGCTGGTCCACGCAAGCGAAGCCGGATTCGCGGGCGCGCTCTTGGAGCCCGAGCGCGAGCAGCTCATCGCGCTGCTGCGCCGGCTGGTGGCGACTCCCGTGCAGTGAGCCGGCCGGTTTTACGGCATCGGGTGCAGCGAGACGGTCATCGTCGCGCGCGGCCGAGGGCACTGGTTGGGCAACTCGTAGAGGTCGACGAACCGCGCGGCAGGGTCCGCACGGACCACGCCGCTCACCGCCACCGAGCCGTCCGGCGCGAACGTGAGATACCCCAGCGTCACGGTGCCGTCGTACACCGCGAACACGTTCTCCGGCTTGCGGTCGGCGGTCCGCCGAACGCGGATCGTCGGACGAAGCGCGTCGACGAACGGCATCCCGTCGACCAGGTGAACGCGCGCGACGCGAACCGTCTTCGAACAGGCCGTTGCGTCGAATCCTGCGGCCAAAACTGCGGCCGCGACGAGCGCATGGATCACCGCGCGGGCTCGATCGGCAGGCGCATCACGATGACGTCGAGCGGCGCGCCGTCGGGGCGCGGGATCGCGCCGCGTTGGACCTGGAACTCGACGAAGCCCACCGACCGATAGAGCGCGAGCGCCGGCAGATTGTCGGGGAACACGCGCAACCGAAGCGCCGCTTTGCCGTTCCCGCGCGCCCACGCCGCGGCGTTCTCGATCAACGCGCGGCCGATGCCGCGCTGCCGATGCGATGCCGCAACGATCATACCGAACTCGGGCTCGTCGTACGCGACGCCGTAGACGGTGAGATCACCGACCATCGCGCGGCCGTCGACCGCACACCACCCGACGATGCGCCGCCCGAGCAGCTCGGTGCGCATCGCTTCGGCGCGCGCGGTAATATCGAACGGCCACACGGTTGCGATCCAACGACCCTCGCGCGCGACCTCGGCGAGCAGCACGACGGTATCGTGCGCGTCGCGCGCGCCTTTGGGACGAATCCGCCACGTCGGTTTCGCCACATCACTGGATTCCGAGTTTGGCAAGATACGACGGCAGCACGTCGATCGGATCGCCTGCCGCGTTCACCGCCAGGCCGTGCCAGACGAAGCGCACGTTGCCGTCCGCATCGAGCAGGAAGTCGGTCGGGATCTGGTACTTTGCGCCGGCCGCGATTTGCGCTTCGGGAGCGATTTGCGCGTCGAGCTGGTCGATCGGATAGATCGCGATCGAAAACGGAAACGCGTTGCCGGCGATCGCCGCGCGCGCGGCCCCCGGGTCGTCGAGCACGTCGACGCCGACGAAGCGCACGCGATCGCCGAAACGCGCGAAGTCCTCGCGCACGAACGGAAACGCGAGCTTGCACGGACCGCACCACGACGCGTAGAGGAACACGTAGGTCGGTCGCCCGCGCAGGTCGCCGAAGGATAGCGGCGAGCCGTCGCCCGTCGGAAGCGTCACAGCAGGCGTGCGCTTGCCGACCGCGTCGGCGAGATCGAAGATCGTCGGCGAGCGATGATGCGCGCCGAGCAGCGCGAGGGACGCGAAGAGCGCAAACGTACGGAGGCGGAGCATGAAGAGAGCCCGTCTTGCGACGGACTCTCCACGGGTTCCCTCTGCCGCTGCGCGGCCGGAGCGCCTCAGTCGGTGATGGCGATCCCCGAGGTCGTCGTCCCGGCCGTCACGGTGACGGCTGTGCCCAGCGTGACCGCGGCCGTTCCGTCGGCCCCCGTCGCGGCTTGGGCCGAACCCGCCTGGCTGGTCCATTGGTTCTTGACGACGAGCGTATACGAGCCGGCCGGCAACGCGTTGATCTGGAAGTTCCCGTTCGCGTCGGTGACGCCGGAGTTCACGACCACGCCGCCGCTCTGTTCCGCAACCACTTGCGCGTTCGAGACGGCGGTCCCGGCGTTGTTTTTGACGACCCCGGCGACCGATCCGGCGATGTTCTGGGCCGTCGCCACCAGGACGGGCTTCATCATGAACGCTCCAGCGCCGGTCTGGACGATCGACTCTGCCGCGTTGAAGTCGATGACGTACCCGTACACGGCCCCCGCCGTGGCGGTGAGGTTGACGTTGACCTTGATCCCGGACGTTCCCGCGCCGTCGCCGGCATCGATCGACGTCGCGTTTCCGAAGCCTACCGCACCGGTCGCGCTCGGGATAGCGAGCGGAGACGTCGTTCCGTTGACGACGACGTTCGTGTTCGTCGCCGCGGACGTGTCGAGCACGAGGCGCAGCTGCTGGTACGTGCCCGGCGCTATCGATCCGGAACTCAGCGCAAGCGGCGCGGCCTGGTAGTCGAGGAGATTGATCTGCTTCGACGGCGAGAACGTCGCGAGTACGAGCGGGGCGCCGCTGCCGAGCAATTCGACTTTAGAGATGGCGATGTTGACCGCGGTGACCGTCCCGCCGCTGACGCGGAACGGCGAGTCGACGAGCGACGTCGAGAGCGTCGAGTTCGACGCCCCGTTCGGCGTGGTCGAGGCACCGGTGCTGCCGCCGCCGCAGCCGGCGAGCAGCACGGCCGCGATGCCGAGCGATGCGTACGAGCGAAAATTGCGCATGAAATAACCTCTTCGAGTGTAACGAATGCGTGGAAGCTAGGTTACTCCGCCTGGAACGAGGCGGATGGTAGCTTTTGCGTGCGGTGTGCGCGCGTGTGACGCACCGCGCACAAGATTTAGGTTTTACCCAGGTTTGCGCGTGCGGAATATCACAACGGAGCCCGTCTTTCGACGGGGCTCTGTTGTTGCTGCAGCACCTGCATGCGCGCTGAAGTGCTGCACGTCAAGCCGAACCCACGCACGGCCGAGCCCGGGAAAGGCAAGGGCCTTTCGGTCGGAGACGGTACGCCCGTCCGTCCCGGCAGAGCAACCTTCGGCACTGCCGGCCGCAGCACGCGGGGTGGTAGTATGCGCGCCATAGTCGGGGCTCTTCCGCATGGAAGGACCCCGGCGTTGGGGGTGTTCGATGCTTTGTCGTCTCATCCGCGTCGGCTGTTTGCTCGGCGCGGCGTCGGCTTGGAGCGCGTGCGGCGGCAACGCCGCTGCACCACCGGCTCCCGTGGCGGCGCCAGCGGGTGGTGGGCCAACGACCCCGGCATCGTTGACCTACGCCCTCTCTTCCGCCGGTTCGACGCAGCCGCTGCCGTCCGCCGGCGCCTACGGCGGGAGCGTCTCGTTCCCCGCGTTCGACGTCGCGCCCGGCACCACGATCGTCGCCACGTCAACGGCCGGGATGCCCTCAGCGGTCCAGCGCGCGGTGCTACGGCAGCCCGCATCGTCCGGTTCCCTCAACGTCTACTACGCCGTCAACTTCACGGCGTCGCGCACGGTGACGTTTCCGGGCGTCCCCGGCTTCACGGTGCAATTGCCGTCCGGGGCAAAAACCGGCGGTCAGCAATTCTTCTACGCGGTCTCGCAGCCATCGAGCAGTCCGTTCGTCGCGTTCCGCACGGAAGGTCCGGCGTCGCTCTCGGGATCGACGCTGATCTTTCCGGCGTCGACCGTCCCGCTGCGGCTCGACGCCGGCGTGTCGTACACGTTCGCCTTCTACGGAACGGCGGTCACCTCGACCCCGACGTCGCTGCTGTACGCCACTTCCCCGGATGGAAACTACGTCACGGCGTATCCGGCAACCGCAAACGGAGACGTCGCGCCGGTTCGGGTCATCGTCGGACCGCACACCGGCCTGAATCGCCCCGCGGGCATCACACACGACGGCGCCGGTACGATCTACGTCGCGAACGCCGGCAGTAACACGATCACCGAATATCCTTCCGATGCCGACGGCGACGTGCCGCCTCTACGCACGATTCACATGCCGGGAACGCTCACCGTGCTCGATGTTGCGATCGACGCCGTGGGCGCGATCTATGCCGGCGTCAGCGCGAACGGACCGACACCGGTCAAGATCGTGCTGGTCTACGCGTCGACGGCTTCGGGCGATGCGACGCCGATCCGTGCGATCGACACAGGCGCTGCGGACGATGTCGGCGGCATCGCGATCGACGCCGCCGGCGAACTCGTCGTGGGCGTCAATCATGACATTCCGCCGCCTTCGACGCGCACCATCGACGTGTTCGCACCTGCAGCGAACGGCGCCGCGCTGCCGATCCGCAGCATCGCCGGGCCCAACACGATGCTGGGCTCCTTGAGCAGCGTCGCAATCGGCCCCGACGGAACGATCTACATGCTCGACACGAACGGTTTCCCCATGTCGGGGGTCGGCGGCTTCGCCGGAAATGCGAACGGCAACATTGCGCCGTCCATAGTGCTGCAAGGCGACCAAACACGATTTCGCATACCCGTCGCGGTCGCTGTCGACGCCGACGACGTCCTGTACGTCGCGAACTCGCTGTCGGCGACGGCAAGTGAGATCGACGTGTTTGGACCTCGGGCCACCGGCAACGTCGCACCGATTCGTGTGATAGCCGGAAGCCATACCGGGCTGCGCATGGGCAGCCTCATGATCCTTCCGCGCGCGCTCGCATACCCGTGAGAGGTGGAATGATGCTTAGCCACATCGGCCGCGCGGCGCTTGCAACGTCCGTTCTCCTTTCACTCGCCGCGTGCGGTGGCGGCCCGGCCGGCATTGCGACGCCGCCCGCAGTGAGCGCCGGAGCAGGAGCGAATGCGCCTGCGTCGCTCGTGTACACTCTCTCCGGCGGAGCCGCGACGTTCGACCTTCCCGTCGCAGGCGAGTACGGCGGAACGGTATCGTTCCCGGCGTTTGCGGCGCCGGCCGGCGCGACGGTCGCGGCGTCGGCTTCGACGGATTCACCGGCGTCCACCGCTCAGGCAACATCCCGCCGTCCCGCGGAGACCGGAACGACGACGATTTTCTTTTATGTAACGCTGACTGCGGCCGTCACCATCACGCTGCCGTCGACGCCGGGCTTCTCGATCATCGTTCCGAGGTCGCTCGCACAGCAAAACCCATCGATCTTCTACGCGATCTCCGGCCCGACGGCGAGCGGTGCCGTCGCAAGCTTCCGCACCGAAGGTCCGGCGACGCTCGCGGGTACGAAAGCATCGTTCGCGCCGACGAACGTTCCGCTGACGCTGCACGCGCGAACCCGATACGTCTTTGCCTTCTATGCTCAGGCGCTTGGCAGCACGGGTCCCTTCGTCTACGTCGCCGACGGCGCGAACAACGCGATCGACGCGTTCGCGCTGGGCGACTCCGGCGACATCCCTCCCGACTTCACGATCGCCGGCCCGGCGACGCAGCTCGACCTTCCGGTAAGCCTCGCGCGTGACTCGGCCGGCAACCTGTACGTGGGCAATCGCACCACCAGCGGCACCGCCGGCGGCACCGGCAGCATAACCGTGTACGCGAAGGGCGCGCGAGGGAACGCCGCTCCGATTCGAACGATCGCGGGCGATTTGACCGGGCTTACGAACCTGTGGGCGATCGCAGTCGACGCGGGCGGTCAGATCTTCGCCGCACAGCTCGGCGCGAGGCGCTCCACCGGTTCGGTGCGCATCTTCGCCGCCGGCGCGCACGGCAACGCAGCACCGTCGCGCGTGATCACCACCGATCTCATTCCAATCGGGATCGCGGTCGACGCGCAAGACGAGACGTTCGTGGCGAACCTAAGAACCCAATGCCCGTGTTCGAGCGTCGACGCCTTCGACGCCTCGGCAGACGGAAACGCCACGCCCATTCGCGCGATTACCGGCGGTCCGATCGCTGCGAACATCTCGTCGCGCCTCGCGATCGACCAGGCGACAGGGCAGCTCTCCGTGGCCGGCGGCAACCTCGTTTCACTCTACCCGATACTCGCCAACGGCAATGTCGCCCCGACCGCGCAGCTCGGCGGCTCGAACACCGGCCTGGTGAACCCCTCCGGAATCGCGTTCACCGCCGACACGCTCGTCGTCTCCGACGCCGCGACGTGGAACGTGCGCACCTACGCCCGTTCGCCGCTCGGGAACGTCGCGCCGCTGCGCGTCATCGGCGGGCCGCTCACGACGCTGGGGAGCGCCAACGACATCGTGATCTTGCCGTAGCCTGACGCAAAGAGAGCCCGTCTTGCGACGAGCTCTCTTGCGGTTTCCGCTTGGTGTTCGGGCTGCTACGTCGGGCGCGGACGCCGGCGCCGCGGACGATCGGCGCTGCCGCCGGACTCGCCGCCGCCGCTGCCGCCGCTACCGCCGTCGCGACCGCCTGGAGCGGGAGCGGACTCACGGCGCTGGGGCGCACCGTTGCTGCGCGGTCTCGGCAGAGCCTGCTCCTCGCCGCCTTCGCCACCGCCGGCGCTCGCGCCGAGGACGGCCTTGCGGCTGAGGTTGATGCGGCCTTGCGAGTCGACTTCGATCACTTTGACCATGATCTGATCGCCCGGCTTGACCACGTCCTCGACACGCTCGACCCGATCGGGCGCGAGCTGCGAGATGTGGACGAGGCCTTCCTTGCCCGGCAAGAACGCGACGAACGCGCCGAAGTTCATCAAACGGGTGACGGTGCCGAGATACGTCTCGCCGACCTTCACTTCTT
>JAQBPM010000490.1 GCA_028287525.1 Vulcanimicrobiota bacterium
TCGCGCGAGATCCGGGTGGCGATCGTGTCGACCGCGCAGACGAGCATGATGCTGCTGCGCACCGGGAAGTCGGATCTCGGAGTGATTCCGCCCGCTCTCCGAGCGACGCTCGGTAACGAGAACGACATGCGATTCGTGCGGACGCACATGGCGACCGTCTCGGGAATCGCGTTCAACCTGCGCACGCTGATGCGCGACCCGCTGCTGCGCGGCGCCATAGCGCGTTCGATCGATCGTGCCGGCCTCGCCGCGCGCGCCGGGCTCGGCACCTATCCGCCGATCGAGACGCTCCAGCCCTACGGCTCGCCGCTGCGCGACGCCGCCGTTCGTCAGCCGCCGTTCGACCCGGCGGCCGCGGACGCGCTGCTCGATCGTGCCGGGTGGCGTCGCGGCCGCGACGGTCTGCGACGCCGCCATGGTAACGAGCTGGAGGTGCGTTACGCATTCGTCGGCGAGTCGCCGACCGCGACGCGGGTGGCGGTGCTCGTGCAGGCGGCATTGCGGACGCGGGGCGTCGCGGTCGCGCTGGTCCCAACACTGGCGACGCGCTTTTACGATCCAGGTCCTGCAGGGACGCTGGGCGGTTCTCGTTTCGATCTCGCGTACGTGACGTGGCCGATGGGCGCCGACGCCCACGACGACGAGATCTTCGCTTGCGCAGGCACGGCGAACGTCGCGCACTACTGCGACGGCGAGGTCGACGCGCTCGAGCGCCGCGCCGGCGCCGCGGCGGACGCGGCCACTCGCCGCCGGCTCCAGGGTGCGATCGAAATTCGCGTAGCGCGCGACCTGCCGATCCTCGTGCTGCTGGAGAACGACTATCTCTTCGCCTACCGCCGTGGAGTGCGCGGTTTTGCTCCGAACGGCTTCACGACGACGTGGAACGCTTACCGCTGGAGCGACTGAGCCGGCTTAGCGGCGGCTAATTCTTCGCTCACCGGCGGGCGCGAAGAAAGAAGAGGCACGCGCGATACGTCGCGTCCGTGCGATCCCTCGTTTCCCAACGAGGCCCTTCCGTTTTGAGAAAGGCCGTCTTCGCCACGTGCGTCTCCCCTATCCGGGCTCACCGCGCCTGTTCGCCTTCGCGTTCCTGCTGGCCGCCTCACTGGTAGCCTGCTCGAGCTCGCCATCGGTGCCGCTCGCCGCACCACCGCCGTTGTCGCCCACTGCCACGACGACGACCTCAACCACCGGAGCGACGGCCTTAACGCCTGTCAGCGTCGCCGGGTTTACGCTCGGCACGACGCTGGGCACCGCATCCGTCGCGACCACGATCACTGAGGTGATCACGCCGGCGTCGCCGACGAGCGGCGTCCCCGCTCTGCAGGCGGCGGCGCGGCGGCCCGCCGATCGTGCGACCCGTTCCGCCACGACCATCGACCCGCTGCTCTACGCCGTGTTCTCGGCGCCGGCATCGGTGACGATCGCGGCCGGCACGACGTTCGCGTTCACCGTACCGGCGATCGTGCCGGGAAATGTCTACGCGTTGGCGCGCTACGACGCATCGACGTCGACGTGGTCGCGCGACTACGCCGGGCCGGCCACGATCAACGGCACGACGTTGACGATCACGCTCACGTCGGCGGTCACGATCGCTCCGGGTCAGTCGCTCGTCGTCGCGCTGTACACGACCGCCGCGGCAACCCCGTCACCGACGCCCACGTCCACGCCGTCGGCGACGCCCACACCGACGCCGACGCCAACGCCGACGCCGACGCCCACCCCGACCCCGACGCCCACTCCGACGCCCGTACCGACGGCCACGCCGCAGTTGACGGTCGGCGGATCGCCGATTCCGATCCCGACCCCAACTTCGACGAGCGTGCCGATCGGCAGCACGCCGATTCCCATTCCGTCGCCCGGTACCTAGATCATCACCATGCACACAGGAGTTCGAGTGAATCGTATTCTCGCAGCGGCCGCAGCGGCCGCGATTCTCGCCGGTTGCGGCGGCGGCGGCTCAATGCTGCCGAATAGCGTCGCCGGCGGCAGCGCGCCGTCGGGCGGCGTTCCCTTTGCAGGCGACAGCCGCGCGACCGCGAGCGTCACGGCCAACGCGACCGTCGCAGCGTCCCGCATCCCGGCGCTCTATCGCCGGTCAGCATCGGCGGCGTCGCGCAAGACGTACGACGCCGTGCGTCATACGAGTTCGATCGCTCAGGTCGAGATCGACGGTACCCTCTATCAAGGCGCCGCGAGCGCCGTCCCCGTGACCAATGTCCAGAAGGTCACTCCGGCCGCCGACGGCACGATCGTCGTCTCGGAGACCTTCTCCAACGTCGTTCCGACGACCAACGACTGGATTTCATTCGAGTTCTTCGCAATCGCGGTCGACGGGTCGAAGTACAACCTCGGCTCACTGGCAACGCTCGTGAACGTTGCCAACGGCGGGACCAACGTCACCACCCTGAGCGCCCAGAGCACGCAGGTCGTGCAGGTGGCGCAGGCACTGCTAGCCACGGGCCACCTCTCCACCTACGACATCGAACAGAACGCGAGCCTCGCGACCGACCTCGCGACGAAGCTCGCTGCGACCGGCGTCACGGCGAACGCACAGACGCAGCTCCTCGATCCCACCTCGGTCGCGACCGCGGCCGGCATCATCGCGCCGCAGTACGATGCCGAGCTGACGATCTCCGTCCCCGCCGGTACCGGTTCGGGCAACGAAGAGTTCACCGTCGCCTACGACTCGTCGCAACAAGACGAGAACGACCTGTTCTACAACCTGCAGCAGGTCACGAATCAACTCCAGTTCGGCAACAACGCGCAGCCCGTCTTCACCGGCCCGACCTCCGTCGCCGGCGCGCCGAACCCGCAATACCAATTCGCCTCTCCGATCCTCCCGTTCCATTCGCCGAGCTCCGGCGCGCTGCACGCGACGCCCGCGGTGGTCTTTGCCACGATGGTCGCCCCCGGCGCCTCCTCGGTAAAGTTTCACAACGTCTACCGCGGCCATCTGATCGTCGGCGCGCACGACCCGGGGGGAATCCTTCTGGCCAGCGCGGCGCGCGCGTCGCTCGCGGTCCGGCAGCAGTCCGTCGCGGTCGCCCCGACCGGCCTCGGAGGAAACGCCCTGGTTGCGCCTGCTGCCCCGGGCGCGTCGTCCACCGCGTCAGTCACGCTTTCTACCACTTCGACGCAGGTGCAGATCGCGGATCCGCAAGCTGTGGCCTTCGCGGTTCCAGGCGCTTCCAGCAATTTTTACAACGCGATCTACCAGTTCGAACTTGCACCGTCGAGCACGCAGTTCGGCCTCGCGCCGGTGTACCAAGTCATCTGCGACACCTCGAACTACAGCCGCAACTGCTCGCAATACGGCCTTCCCGGCAACCTTAGCGGCGGCTTCAGCCTGGGCAACTCGTCTCCCCCGATCTACCGTGCGAACGAGTCGATCAACCCGAGCACGTCGACGCTGACGTTCGACACGTGGAACGCCTTCGGCGTCCCCGCCTCACTGCTGCGCATCTGCTCGTTCACGACCTGCTCGCCGATCGCCGCTTCGGTTCCCGCGCAGTCCACCTTCTTCGATCCCGGCACGAAGATCGGCGTCTACGGCTGGACCGGCGGCGACACCAACACGACCGTCGCGCAGTCGGTCGACGTCAACAGCGTGCCGAACGGATATACGGTGTCGTACACCATTCCCGCCGGACAAAATATCGGCGGCAACAACCTCAACCCGATTACCGCGGCGATCCAGACCTCCAACGCGGCCATGTCGGCGTTGCTCATCTCCCCGGCCGAGTTGGCGCTAAACACGCGCGGTGCGTTTCCGAATACGACGTCGCTCAAGGGCACGTTCACCGACGCTGCCGGCCATGCAATGACCGTCGACACCACCCGGAACGGGTACTGCTATAACAACAGCAGCACGTCCCAGGGTTGCTACGCCGGCGTGGAAGGCGGCGCAGCGAATCTTCTCAGCACCCAGATCAAGTCGATCTTGTTGACCTTCACCATTCCCGCGGGCGCCGTGCCGGCGTCGTCGACCACGGCGACGACCGGGACATTCACGTTGAAATATCTCGAAACGTACTACAACAACTAAGCCCGCGAGTCCCCAAACCCCGTCGAGCCGCCGGCATAGTGCCGGCGGCTCGATTCGTTTTCGTAGATTTAGCCGGAACCGTTCACGAGGTCGTCCAGGGTGGAGGACGGTTCGACGCCCAGCTCACGCCGCAGCAGCTCCTCGTGCTCGCGGAACGCGCGCACGGCAGCCGCGCGGTGCCCGGTGCGCCAGAGGGCGGTCACCAAGATCTGCGCGGAGCGGTCGTCGTAGCGGTCGATCGCCTGCGTGGCGCGCGCGTGGTGCAGCGCCTCGGCGTAGCGCTCCGCTGCCAGCGCGTCGCCGGCGAGGATCTCGAGCACGCGCGAACGCAGCGCGTCGATACGCGGCGTGATGCCGAGCGCGAGTTCTAGGTGCGCGTCGCGGAGAACGTGCGCGTCCAGCGCCTGCAGCGCCGATCGCACCCGGCTGCGATCGCCGTCACGCAGCGCGCCCCGCCGGTCGACGGCCCGCACCAGACTCTCGTACACAACGAGGTCGACGCGCACCGAGCATTGCAGGCGGTAAGATCCGCGTTCGTGGACGACGGCATCTTTAGCGAGCGCTCTGCGGATCGCGCTGAGGTGGACGCGCAGCGCGTTCCCCATTTCGCCGGCCGGGCGGTCCGGCCAGAGAAGCTCTGTGACCTCGTCCTGCGCAAGCGCTCGACCCGCGAGCGCCAGCGCGCACAGCACGGAGAACGGGCGTTCCTCGAGAGCGACGTCGCGGTCGTGCCAGCGCACGGTGCCTTCGGCGATGCGCAGCTCCAGCTCGGCGCCGTGCGGCGCTGCGACCTGCGAGAAACGTTCGACGAATGCAGCGAGCATGCCGCGATCTTCGGAACCGTCGACGATCGCCTGCACGGCGCGTTGGAGTTCCGTCGACGGCGTGGCGGCGGCGATCGTCGCGGCGGTGCCGAGCGCCGCGGCGGCGCGCCGCGGGTCGACGCACGCGATCGCGACGTGCACGAGCGCGAGCGTGAGCGGCCGGCGCGTGCGTTCGGCCGCCTGCAGCGCCCGCTCCAGCCAACGCAACGCCTCCGTCGCGTCGTCCTCTTGCGAGGCTGCGATGAGGCAAGCGCGGGCGCGCGTCGCCGCAGTCTCCGCGATCGCGGCGTCCGGTGCGGCGTGACCGTCGAGCGCGGCGAGGAAGAGCGTGGCCGCGGCGTTCGTGCGGTAGCCGCTCGCGCCGACGATGCGCTCGTACCAGCGGCCCAACGCGTCGTCGTCGCCATCGCGCCAGGCTTCGAAGCACGCGAGCATCGCGATCTCGAGCACGTACGGCGTTCGGCCGTATGCGGTCGTGCGTTCATAGGCGATCTCGAACTCGCGCAGCGCTTCCGCCGAACGGCCGTGCAGCGACGCGACAGCGGACGCGACCCGGCGGGCGAACAGGCCTCGCGTGTAGCCATTGGCGAGCGAGTTGCCGAGTTCGTCGCGCAGCGATCCGAGGTCGACGGGACGGTCGCCGGCGGCGTCGAGGATTGCGCCAAGGAGCAGAAAGCGCGCTCGCTCCGGCGGATCGTCACCGGATGCCGCGCGGCGCTGCGCCGCGAGGAACGCGTGTCCGTCCTGCCATCGCCCGGCCAGCGCGAACCGATTCGTGATCATCAGCAGCGCGGCTGCGCGCGTCTCGGGCGAGACACGGCCGTCGGAGCGCCGCAGCGCTTCCTGCGCTTGCACGAGCCAATCATCGACGTCGAGTTCGTGGTAGTCGGCCTGGGACGCGGCGACGAAGAGCGCAAGGTTGTCGAGCAGCGTCTCGCGATCGAACGATGCGGCACGGGTGGAGCTCTCGAAGTCGACGCCTTCCAAATTGTGCGGCGTCGCGTGCGCGTACGCGTGCTCGGCCCCGGCCGCGTCGCCCATCGCGGCGAGCAGCGGTGCAGCTCGCAGCGGTTCCGTCGGCGCGATCAGGCCGGCGAGCCGTCGCGTTTCCTCTGCGATCCGCTCGGGGTGGAGCGCGCGCAAGGTCGCGGCAAGCAGCGGGTGCAACGCGTACGTGCCGTTCGGGTGCTGGTGCAGCAGACCGAGCAGGGAGAACTCGTCGATCGCGTTGCGCGTGACGGCCGCTCCGAGCAGGCGTCCGAGCTCGGCCGCGCCGACCGACGCCGACGTCGCACACGCGAACGCGACCTCGCGCTGCGGGGGCGATGCTTCGGCGAACACTTCGCGCTCGACGTAGGCATGAAATCGCGCAGCTTCGGGACCCGCGGGATTGGCCAGCACGGCGGCGAGGGTTCCGTCCTGCGCGCA
>JAQBPM010000027.1 GCA_028287525.1 Vulcanimicrobiota bacterium
AGGTTCACAAAGCGGGAACCCGGCCGCAGGATGCGGCGCGCTTCCTTCAAGGTCGCGCCGATGTCGACCACGTTGCGCATCGAGAAGCCCATCGTCGCGCCTTCGAACTCGCCGTCCCCGAACGGCAGGCGGGTCACGTCACCTTCCACGAAGGTCGCGCGCGAGGCGGGGTCTTCGCGGCCGGCTCGGCCGCGTGCGCCTTCGAGCATCGGCGGGGTGAAGTCGACTCCGACGACACGCATCGCCGGGTCGGTCTTCAGCAGATGGAAGACCAGATCGCCGGTGCCGCAGCAGAGGTCCACGACACGGCCGCCGGCCGGGGCGGCCAGCTCGGTCACGGCGCGCTTGCGCCACGCCTCGTCGACGCCGGCGGTGAGCAGCCGATTGGCGCGGTCGTACCGCGGGGCGATCGCCGCGAACATCTCGCGGACGTACAGAGCCTTATCCATGGTCAAGTCGACCGGGGCTGTTCGGCGGCGGGCCTCAGAAATACCGCTTGTGGCGGAAATACAGGAGCAGGCCGAACACGGTGAGCACCTGCGTGCCGATGCCGATGCTCCAGAATACGGGGCCGTCGGTGATGCGGTTGACCATCCAGCCGAAGTTCTGTCCGAAGAAACCCGTGATGTAGGTCAGCGGCAGAAACACGGTGGCGATGACGGTCAGCTGGCGCGAGACTTCGCCTTGCCGGTGGGCCTCGGAGGAGAGGTGGATGTCGAGCGTGCTGTTGAGGAGATCGCGGATCGCGTCGATCTGGTCGGTCGTTCGCAGCGCGTGGTCGTACACGTCGCGGAAATACGCGTTCATCGAACTGTCGAGCGGACCGAGCTCGCCGCGCATGATCGGGCTGAGGATGTCGCGCACCGGCGCGACCGAGTGACGCAGATCGACCAGGTCGCGTTTGAACCCGAGGATCTCGCGCAGCAGCGGCATCTGATTGCGCTGGTGGTCGCCGACCACCCGATTTTCGAGCGCGACGAGCCGCTCTTCGTACTCGATCGCGATCGGATGATACGCGTCGACGACGACGTCGAGGATGACGTACAGCAAGCCTGGCGGGCTGTGCGGAACGGTGCCCCGCGAAGCCCATCGCCGTTCGACCTCGTCAAGCGGAAAGACCGGATGCGCGCGAATCGTGACAAGGAAGTTCTGCCCGACGAACACGGCGATCTCGTGCAGGACGAGTTCCTTTTGTGCACCGAGCGACGTGGCGTGGACGACGACGAGGTGATATCCGTTGAAGGCCTCGATCTTCGGCCGCTCGTGAACGAGCGCCGCGTCTTCGACGGCAGTCGGATGGAGGGAGAATTCGCGTTCGAGCAGCGCCAGGTCGGCCGCCGTCGGCTCGGCGAGATCGAACCAGACGAAGTTGTGCTGATCTTTGAGAAGATCGCTGATCTCGTCGGCATCTTCGAGCGCGCGCGCCGTGCGTTTCGCGGTGAATACCAGGCAGCGCGACTCGTGTTCCGCGGTGATCGCCGGCGTGTCGCGCTCGGGGCGCGGCGGCCGGCGGATCACGCAGCCGGCTCCAGGCCGAAGATGCGCCGGGCGTTGGCGTCCGCGCGCGCTACGACCGTCGCCGCGTCAACGCCGAGGACGTCGGCGACGACCCGAGCCGTGTCGGCGAGGTAGGCAGGCTCGTTGCGTTTCCCGCGGTGCGGGATCGGCGCGAGATACGGGCAATCCGTCTCGAGCACGATCGCATCCAAACCAACGGCCTTCACCGCGTCGCGCAGCGGCTGCGCGGTCTTGAACGTCACCACGCCGCCGATTCCGAGCAGCAGGCCGAACTCCCCTGCGAACAACCGTGCCTCGTCGGGGGTCCCGGTGAAGCAGTGGACGATCCCGCGCTGGACGGCGGGATCGTACCCCGTTCGCAGCGCGGCGACGAAGTCGTCGTGCGCTTCGCGTTGGTGAAACACCAGCGGCATCTCGCGTTCGCGCGCGTAGGCCAGCTGCGCCGCGAAGACGGCGCGCTGCACCTCGCGCGGGCTGTGATCGTAGTGATAGTCGAGTCCCGTCTCGCCGATCGCGACGACGCGCGCACCGAACCGCGCGCGCAGCGCGTCGAAGACCGCGGCGAGATCCGGCGGGGCGTCTTTGGCCTCGTGGGGGTGAATTCCGATCGTGGCGGCGAACCCGAAGGCCTCAGCCGCTTCGCAGGCTCGGCGGCTATCCTCGACGTCGCAGCCGACGGTCACGATTGCTTCGACACCAGCCTGACGTGCCCGCTCGAGCATGGCGGCGCGGTCCTCGTCGAACGCGCGGTCGTGCACATGGGCATGCGTGTCGATCATGGTGAATTCTTAGGCCTTTCGTGCATCTCTTCCCCGAGCCCGCGTATCGGACCGGCCGCCGCGTCCTGATCGTCGCGGCAATTCTCTCGCTCCTCTTCCATCTCGTCGGCGGCGCCATCTGGGGATTTTTTCTGCGCGAGGTCGTCGCGAAAGCGGCGTCGCACGCCCGTCAGGCGCCGGAAGCGATCGCCTTCTCCGACGCGATCACGATCGAGCACCGCACGGTTCCTCGCCCCTCACGGCGAGCGCAATCGCCACATGCAGTCCCGCCGCAGCCGCACCCGGCACCCGCCCCGCCGCCCGTCCGGACGGTTGTGAAACCGAAGCCGCGGGAACTTCCTACCGCGCCGCCGATCGCGTTCACGAAGCCCAGAATCGCGCCGAGCCAGCGCGTGGTCGTTCACCGGCAGATCGCGCAGCGGCCGACGCCTCCCCAGCCAAACCACAACGCGTTTTCGTCAGAGCAGATGGCTTCGCTCGACGCGCAGTTCAGCCGCACGATCAATGCGGCGCAGCGCGCCGTCAGCGAAGGTCCTCAGCAGCGCGGCGAGGCCTCGGACGTGCGGCAACAACAGGACATCCCCGCCGCGGAGCGCCGCCGGTACGATCAGCTGCTGGCCGGCTCACCCGAAGAGGTCAAGGCGAAAATGTACGTCGGGGGCGACGGCAGCTGCGTACCTATCCAGGGTCCGTTTACGAGCGGACGCATGCAGGGCTACTACATTCGCTGCCTGGTGCACTACACCGACGGATTTTTCGAACAGGTGTCATTTCCGTGGCCGTTCTACTTTCCGCCGCACAAAAATCCGTTCGACGAGCACGACAATCCCAACGGCACGATGACCTTCCCGGGTCAGGATCCACCCGGCGGCTTCACGCTGCCGGCGAACTTCGCGCTCACGCGCACGGTGTGCGCGTACTTCCGGCCGCAATGCACGTCGGTCATCAACGCGGAGATCAACCGCGGCGAAGCGTCGTACGGCAAGCCCCCGTAGCGGGCGGCGTCAGCCGTGGTGCGCGCGCACCGCGATGACGAGCGAGAGGACGCCGTAGATCAGGGCGAAGACGCCGAGCGCGATTCCGGGTGCGAGCAGTCCGCCGAAGGTTACCCAGAGGAGCGCGACGCCGAGCGCGATCGCGAGGATTCCGCCGAGCAGCCACAACCAGGCGTCTTTGAGGCGGCCCCACGTGACGGCGGCGAAAACGATCGTGACCGCGCCGATCGCAAACGCCCACTCCGCGACGGTCCAGGTCAGCGCGATGAGGCTGTGGGCGACGCGGAACACCGCGACGCCGAGACCGATCCCGATCACGCCCTCGAGCGCATGCAGCAGCCATGCTTTGTCGCCGCCGGTCGAGCGCAGCGCGACGACGATGCGCACGAGGCCGTCGACGATTGCGAAGACCGCGAAGGCGAAGATCAAGGCGGTCGTGATCCCGGGTTTGTAGAGCGCGTAGCCGCCGAGGGCGAGCGCGGCGATGCCGCGCACCGCGATGCCGGTGCGGTGCAGCCCGTCGTTCGCGCCGGTGCGGGCAAGTCGGGCGCTGGTACGGGTCGTCACGCTCATGTCGGTGTGTCCTCCGCGGGCAGCGCTTCGATGCGCGGGAAGAGGGGGAGGCCGGGCGCGGTCTGCGTGCCGGCGGCGAGCCGGCCCCATTGCAGCTCCTCGCTCCAGCGCACTTCGGGCGTTCCGCTCAAGCCCAGCTGTTCCCACATCTCCGTCGCCTTGGAAGGCATGAACGGAAACAGCAGGACGCTCAGATACCGCAGGCCCTCGCACAGATCGTAGAGCAGCGCGTCGAGTTCGTTGCCGCGGCCCTGCTTGTAGAGTTCCCACGGCTTCTGCTCGTCGATCGCGCGGTTGAGCGCGGTCACCAAGTTCCAGATCTCATCGAGCGCTTCGCGAAAGCGCAGCGCCATGACGTGATCGCGCACCAGCGCCGGGAGATCCGCGACGCGTTCCTGGATCGCGCCCTCGCTGGGTGCCGGGACCAGGCCGTTGCGATACTTCTGCAGCATCGCGAGCGATCGGCGCAGCAAGTTGCCCAGGTCGTTGCCGAGATCGCTGTTGTGGCGCTGGCGCAGCTTGTCCAGCGAGATCGAGAAATCGCTGCCGAACGGCGCTTCGCGAAAGAGAAAATAGCGCACCGAATCGGCGCCGAATTCGCGGATCAGCGCGAACGGCTCGATCACGTTGCCGAGGCTCTTCGACATCTTCGCGCCCTCGACGGTGATCCAGCCGTGTGCGAAGACGCGTTCGGGTGCTTCCAGTCCCGCCGACCACAGCATCGCCGGCCAGATGATCGAATGGAAGCGCGCGATCTCCTTGCCGATGATGTGCATCCCGGGCCAGAACTCGGCGAAGAGGCCGCCCGGATCGTCCGGCCAGCCCAGCGCGCTGATGTAGTTGATGAGCGCGTCGAACCACACGTAGATCACGCCGCCGCCCGGCAACGGAATCCCCCAGTCGAACGACGAGCGTGAGATCGAGAGATCTTCGAGCCCGTTCTCGAGCAGCACCATCATCTCGTTGTAGCGCGCCTGCGGCCGCAAGAATTCGGGGTTGGCGCGGAAGTGCTCGAGCAGCCGGTCGCGATAGGCGGAGAGCCGGAAGAACCAGTTCTTCTCCGAGAGCCATTGGACCGGGCGGCGGCATTCGGGATTCGGACAGCGTCCGTCGATCAGCTTCGCTTCGGGCCAGAACGTCTCGTCGTTGGTGCAGTACCAGCCTTCGTACACGCCCTCGTAGACGTCGCCGTTGGCGCGCATCCGCTCGAAGAGCGCGATGGTAGCGCGGGCGTGCCGCGGCTCGGTGGTGCGGATGAAGTCGTCGAACTTCGCGTCGAAGGCCGGCGCGAGCTCGCGCCACTTCGGAGCGAGCGAGTCGACGTACGCCTGCGGCGTCATCCCGGCCGCCGCAGCGGCTTCGGCGACTTTTTGGCCGTGCTCGTCGGTCCCGGTCAGTGCGCGCGTCGGACCGTGCGCGCGCGCCGTGCGCGCGAGGATGTCCGCCGCGACCGAGGTGTACGCGTGACCGATGTGCGGCGTCCCGCTGATGTAATAGATGGGCGTGGTGACGTAGAAGGCGCGGGAGGACACGACCCGGGCCTTTCGTCGCCGCGTCCCTTGCGGCATCCCGGCGGCCGCGTGATAGACTCGCGGCGAGGAGGTCCGATGTCCGTCACGTTCCGGCCGCTCTCCCCGCCGACCGACGAGGAGATGCTGGCCCTGCATGCGCGCAACCCCGGATATCGCGTCGAGCGCCTTGCCGACGGGGCGCTCTTCGTGAGCCCGAACGGCGCGCAAGGGAGCGCGCGAAACATCGAACTCTCCGGACAGCTCCGCGATTGGCGGCGTTCCCTGCGGCTCGGCAAGGTGTTCGACTCCTCCGCCGGCTTCGTGCTGCCGGATACGTCGCTGTTCAGCCCCGACGGTTCGTACGTGAGCGCCGAACGCTGGG
>JAQBPM010000034.1 GCA_028287525.1 Vulcanimicrobiota bacterium
GCGACGGCCGTCGTGACGTCGGCGATGTTGCGCACCTGGTTGGTGAGGTTCGCCGCCATCGAGTTGACGGAGTCGGTGAGGTCCTTCCACGTGCCCGCGACGCCTTCGACCTGCGCCTGGCCGCCGAGCTTCCCTTCGGTACCGACCTCGCGCGCAACGCGGGTGACTTCCGAGGCGAAGGCGTTGAGCTGGTCGACCATCGTGTTGACGGTTGCCTTGAGCTCGAGCATCTCGCCCTTGACGTCGACGGTGATCTTTTTGGAGAGGTCGCCGCGCGCGACGGCCGTCGTGACGGCCGCGATGTTGCGCACCTGGTTCGTCAGGTTGCCGGCCATCGAGTTGACGGAGTCGGTGAGGTCTTTCCACGTGCCGGCGACGCCGCGCACGTCGGCCTGTCCGCCCAAACGCCCGTCGGTACCGACTTCGCGCGCGACGCGCGTGACCTCGGCGGCGAAGGAGTTCAGCTGATCGACCATCGTGTTGACGGTCGTCTTCAGCTCGGCCATCTCGCCGCGCACGACGACGGTGATCTTCTTCGAAAGGTCGCCGTTGGCGACGGCGGTCGTGACCTCGGCGATGTTGCGGACCTGGTTGGTGAGGTTCGCCGCCATCGAGTTGACGGAGTCGGTGAGGTCCTTCCACGTTCCGGCGACGCCTTCGACGACCGCCTGGCCGCCCAGACGTCCGTCGGTTCCGACTTCGCGCGCGACGCGCGTCACCTCGGCGGCGAACGTGTTCAGCTGATCGACCATGACGTTGACCGTCGACTTGAGGTCGAGCATCTCGCCCTTGACGTCGACGGTGATCTTCTTCGAGAGGTCGCCCTTCGCGACGGCGGTGGTGACCTCGGCGATGTTGCGAACCTGCGCCGTGAGGTTGCGCGCCATCGAGTTGACCGAGTCGGTGAGGTCCTTCCACGTGCCCGCGACGCCTTCGACCTGCGCCTGGCCGCCGAGCCGGCCGTCGGAGCCGACCTCGCGCGCGACGCGGGTGACTTCGCCGGCGAAGGCGTTGAGCTGGTCGACCATCGTGTTGACGGTGAACTTCAGCTCGGCCATCTCGCCGCGGACGTCGACGGTGATCTTCTTGGAGAGGTCGCCGCGGGCGACGGCGGTGGTGACTTCGGCGATGTTGCGGACCTGGTTGGTCAGGTTGCCGGCCATCGTGTTGACCGAGTCGGTCAAGTCTTTCCAGGTACCGGCGACGCCGCGCACGTCGGCTTGTCCGCCGAGCCGTCCTTCGGAGCCGACCTCGCGCGCGACGCGCGTGACTTCCGCCGCGAAGGTGTTCAACTGGTCGACCATCGTGTTGATGGTCTCTTTGAGCTGCAGGATCTCGCCGCGCGCTTCGACGGTGATCTTCTTGGAGAGGTTGCCGTTGGCGACGGCCGTCGTGACGTCCGCGATGTTGCGGATCTGGTTGGTCAGCGTGCCGGCCATCGAGTTGACCGAGTCGGTGAGATCCTTCCACGTGCCGGCGACGCCGCGCACGTGGGCCTGCCCGCCCAGGATGCCTTCGGAGCCGACTTCGCGCGCAACGCGCGTCACCTCGCCGGCGAACGCGTTGAGCTGATCGACCATCGCGTTGATCGTGCGCGCGCTGCGCAGGAACTCACCCTTGAGCGGCCGGCCGTCGGTTTCGAGCGACATCTGCTGCGAGAGGTCGCCGCGCGCGACGGCGCCGAGCACGCGGTTCGTCTCGGCGATCGGGTGGGTGAGGTCGTCGATCAGGCGGTTGATATAGTTGAGCTTGTCGCCCCACGAGCCCGGCGCTTGAAGGACGGCGCGCTGGCCCAGGCGGCCGTCGTGGCCGACGACGGTGGAGATGCGCTCGATCTCCTTGACCATCCGCGCGTCCATCGTGACGACCTCGTTGAACGCCTCAGCGATGTCGCCGTCGATTCCGTCCCACGACGTGGGGAGCTTCACCGAGAAGTCGCCGCGCGCTACCGCGCGCAACGCGGTCAGCAGCTGCCGCTTCACGTGTTCGGCGTCGGGGCCGGTGCCCACGCCTCCGCCTTTGCGAGAAGAAGTCGCGCCCTTTGGTACGGGCGGCCGCTTTCCGTTGGTCTTCACTTTTAGAGCGGCTGCCGCAGGCGGCATGTGGCGATTCTCCTCGCAGTGGACGATATAACGATGGGAACGGGATGGGAACGGAATACCTGAATGACCGCGTTTCTTATGGGAACACTGATCGACGGTCGCGGGGTTCTGCGAGCAAGCTACCCGTTGGATGTGCGCCCGAAACGCTAATTTGGGTATGGGACGCCGTTAGGCTACGCCCTTCCAGAGCGGCCAGGGCAGAGCGTCCGAGACCGCCCAGTTTAACGCCGAGCAACCGAGGGTACCGCTGGTGCCGGGAGGACCCGTGCTAGCCCAACACAGTAGGCAGTGAACGCGATCGACGAGCGACGTTTCGCCGCGTCCCTGCGGCTATTGGTGGCGGCCAGCCGTGAGCTCGCGACCTCCTTCGACTATGCGCAAACCCTGGCAGCCGTGGGGCGGCTGGTCGTCCCGGACTTTGCCCAAGGGTTCACGGTCGAAGTCGACGAGGGCGAGATCCGCACGACCCTGGCCCGCGCCGGGCGCCTCGGTCCGGCAGCCCAGCGCTTTCCGCTCGTCGCGCGCGGCCAAGTGCTGGGCGTCATGCGCATCGACGGCAGCCTGATCGAAGACGACCCGGCGACGGGTCTCGAAGTGTGGGACGAGCTTGCCTTGCGCATCGCGGTGTCCGTCGACGCTGCGCAGGTCTATGCGCGCGAGCACCACGTCGCGGACACCCTGCAGCGCGCCCTGCTTCCGGAACGGCTGCCCCTCGACGACCGCCTGACGTTCGCCGCCGCGTATCTGCCGGGCGCCCAAGAAGCGGCGGTCGGCGGCGACTGGTACGACGCGTTTCGGCTCCCCGACGGGCGCATCGCTTTTTCGATCGGCGACGTCGCGGGGCACGGACTGCGCGCCGCCATCGTGATGGGCGAGGTTCGTCAGGCGTTTCGCGCCGCGGCGCTGAATCCGAACTCGCCCTCGCTCGTGCTGGAACGCGCGAACACGATCGTCAACATGCGCACCAATCCGGTGATGGTGACGGCGATCTTCGGCATCGTCGATCCGCGCGACGCGTCGGTCACGTATGCGTCGGCGGGCCATCCTGCGCCGATCCTCACGCTGCCGAGCGGCAGCGTGTCGATACTGCCGAAAGACGGCGTGCCGCTCGGAATCGTCGACGAGGTCGGAGCGACCGATTGGACCTTCACCATACCGCCGGGCGCGATGCTCGCATTGTACACGGACGGCCTGATCGAGTATTCGCGAGACGTCATCAACGGTGAGGAACGTCTGCTCGAAGCGCTGCGTGAAGGTATAACCGCTCCCGATGAAGATCCGGCGCGCGCCTTGCTGCGGCGGGTGTTCGACGGTCACGAGAACACGGACGACGTCGCGACGCTGACGATCTCCGCCGCGGACGTTGCCGAGCCGACGTTCGGGTTCACGTTCACGGCCGTGCCGATGGCGGTGCCGCTCGTGCGGCGCAGCCTGCACCGCTTCGTCGATTCGCTGGGCTTCGACGAAGACGCGCGGTTCTCGATCCTGACCGCCGCGGGTGAAGCGATCGCGAACGCGGTCGAACATGCGTACTTCGGCAACCCCGGCGTCGTGCGGCTGCAGGCGCAAGCGACGGACGGCGTGCTGTACGTCCTCGTGGAAGACGACGGCAAATGGAAGCCGGCGCAGCGGCGCGACGAGCGCGGGCGCGGTCTGCCGCTGATGCGCGCGCTGATGGACGCGGTGGAAATTCGCACCCACCAGGCACGCACGGAAGTGCGACTCACGATGGCCCTGCGCAACGGGCACGTGAGCGCCTGACCCCCGCAAGGTCGGCTTGGACGACTTTGCGGGTACATTAAGCCAACATGCTCGTCGGTACAGCGGACAAGAATCGATTTCTGAGCGGTCTCCCGCCGGCCTCGCGGGCGCTCGTCGAGGCGCGGATGACGGCGCACGGCGGCGGGATCGGCGACGTCCTGCAGGCGGCCAACACCGTGGTCGATGCCGTCTGGTTCCCCCTCTCGGGGATTGTCTCGACGCTGCGGCGGCTCGAGAACGACACCAACGTCGAGGTGGACGCGACGGGGGCCGAGGGCTTCGTCGGCATCGAGCTGGTCCTCGGGGCACGCCAGACGCCCGACACGTGGCTCGTGCAGTCGCCCGGCCGCTTCGCGCGGCTCGACGCTCAGCTCTTCCTCGAGGTGCTCGAGCGCGACGAGCCATTGCGCGACGCGGCGTTCCGGTATCTCACGACTATCCTCGCCGTTCGCGGCCAATGGGTCGCCTGCAATGCGCGGCACACGATCGAACAGCGGCTCGCGAAGTGGCTGCTTGCTACACGTGACCGGGTAGGCGACGAGATTCAGATCACCCAGGACATCGTCGCGATGATGCTGGGCGTCCGCCGGGCGAGCGTCGTGACCGTGCTCGGCCGCTTCGTCGACGACGGCCTGGTCGCCCACGGGTACGCGCGGGTTCGCATTCTGGACGACACGCGGCTGAACGCGCTGGCCTGCCAGTGCTACGGCAAGGCTGCCGAGCTCTTGCGAAACGGTCTCCACTAAGACGCTCGGCAAGAAGCTTGGCGCTCGGCGTTTCTTCCGCTTCTTGGAGGGTACACGGACAAGCGTGGGATCGTCCGACGCCCACCGGACGACCCCACGGAATCTCCGCCGCGTCGCGCTCCCTGGAGCGCCCGCCCGGAACCCGTTCACGTCACCGTACGGATGTCTCGCACCAGGAGGTAAGCGTCGTGGAAAATTTGGTTCTTTGTCCCTGCGGTCACTCGCTGACGCAGCACGACTACGCCGGCTGCGCCGGTGAGCGGCTGCGTCAATGCCGGTGCCCGCTCGATCGCCACGCCGCCCTGGAAGCCGCGGTGGACACCGCCCGGACCACGCCCGCCTTCGGATCCGGGCCGTTCGGCAACTCGGCCGGCCGCCGGGCAGACGACGCCGCGTAGGGCGCACACGCCGTCCGGTCGCTTTTGGCCTTGACTCCACGGGAACTCCTAGGGTACGATACCGCCCTATGCCCCTCGGCGGATAGCGGCATAACGGATGAGCGAGGACCCCTCACTCTGGTGGGGCGGTCGTTGCCTTTTCGCGTTTCACCCTCGCCGAGCGCGCGTGAGCC
>JAQBPM010000055.1 GCA_028287525.1 Vulcanimicrobiota bacterium
ACGACCATGGCGCACCCCGTGTCGACTTGCGCGTCGCTCGGACCGAACGTCGCGGTGAACGCATCGATGGCGTTGTCCGTCAGCAAGGGTGTTTGGATCCCGAGCGGCGTTCCAGCGTAGGTGCTAACCAACTCGCCGCCGGTGGCGACGAAATTGACGTACATGACCGTCCCGGACGTACCGCTTACTTTCAAGACACTCGAGAGCGGTACCGCCGATGTGAACGGGGCCGACTGAAAGTTCTGGCCGTTCCCGCTGGTGGGGGAGACGCTTCCGCCGCCCCCGCCGCAACCAGCCAACACCATGGCGAACACGGACCAGACGAAAGAACGAAGCACCCTCACTCCTTTGCGCGCATCCTCGCAGTTCTGGCGTGCGCCGGAAGACCCTCGAAGTCCGCTAATGCGGCCAGAACCTCAGCATCGGCTTCCATGCGGGCGCGGGAATTCTCGACCAGCGTCATGGTGCGGAGGTAGTCGGCGGTGTGCAGGCCCGACGAGAAGCGCGCGGCGCCGGAGGTCGGGAGCGTGTGGTTCGTCCCCGCGATGTAGTCCCCGGCTGCGACCGGCGTGTCGTCGCCGACGAAGATCGCGCCGGCGCGGCGGATCTTCGCGACCCACGCGTACGGATCTTCGATCATGAGCGAGAGATGCTCGGGGGCGAAGCGCTCGATCACCTCGAGCATCGCGGCGTCGGAGTCCGCGTGCACGAGCCACGCGCGCGTGTCCAGCACGCGAGCGACGACGTCGTCGCGTCCGCTCGCACGGCCGAACGGACCGTCGAGCAATGCCGCGACGGCTTCCAGCACTCCCCGGTTGCGCGACACCGCCGCGACGCGCGCCAGCGGATCGTGCTCGGCCTGCGCGACCAGTTCGCCGGCCACGAGCTCCGGTTTCGCGCGCTCCCCTGCGACGACGAGTACTTCCGACGGCCCGGCGAGGCCGTCGATCCCGCAGCGGCCGAAGACTTGGCGCTTCGCTTCGGTGACGTACACGTTGCCCGGGCCGACGATCTTGTCGACGGGTGCGATCGCCGCCGTGCCGTAGGCGAGCGCCGCGATCGCCTGCGCGCCGCCGACAGCGTAGAGCTCGTCAACCTCCGTCAACGCGCACGCGTACATGACGGCCGGATCGACGCGCCCGTCGCGTTGCGGCGGCGTCACGACGACGATGCGTTCGACGCCGGCGACCTTCGCGGGAACGACCGTCATCAGCACCGTCGACGGCAGCGTCGCGGTCCCGCCCGGAACGTACGCGCCGATCGCCGCCAGCGGCCGCGACAAGAACGCGTAGTGCGTCATGTCGTGCGCGTGGTAGTCGATCGGGTCGGGGAGCTGCCGCGCGTGGAACTCGGCGATCCGCTCCTTCGCCAGCTCGAGGCCGGCGGCGATCTGCTCGGGGATGAGCGCGCGCGCGTGCTTGCGCGAGGGAATGTCGACGCGCAGGCCCGGGACGGTCGCTTCGGCGTGATCCCAGCGGCGCGTGTAGTCGGCCAGCGCTTCGTCGCCGCGCTCACGCACGTCGTCGAGAATGGCCCGGACCGCGTCGACGACGGCCCGCGGCGGGTCCCACCCGCCTGCATAGAGCTCGCGCAATGCCGCCGCGTCGCTCGCCGCGACGATCTTCATGCGACGGGTCCGCCATGGCGGCCCGCGCCGCTCGTGAACCGGCTCGCGCCGGCCACGCCTTCGGCGAACACGATCTCGTAGCCGGCGGCACCTTCGCGGCGCAGCGCTTCGGCGAGATCGAGATCCCAGCCCGCGTACGCCGACGCGCGATCGTTGAGCATGCACCGCTGCGGAGACGATGCGATCTCGCGCGCCAACTCCTCCGCCGCCGCGCGCGACGTGCCGGCCGGAACGACGCGGTTCGCCAGACCCCAGCTCAGCGCTTCGGCGGCGCCGACCGCGCGGCCGGTGAGGATCATGTCGAGCGCGCGGCTCATCCCGATCAGCCGCGGCAGCCGCACCGTGCCGCCGTCGATCAGGGGCACGCCCCAGCGGCGGCAGAACACGCCGAACGCGGCATCGTCTTCGACGACGCGCAAATCGCACAGCAGCGCCAGCTCGAGGCCGCCCGCGACGGCGTATCCGGCGACCGCCGCGATGACCGGCTTCGCGAGCAGCATGCGCGTCGGGCCCATCGGTCCCGGACCTGTGCCGTCCGGCTCGATCTCGTTGCGGCGCGCGTCGTCGCCGATCGCGCCGAGGTCCGCTCCCGCGCAGAACGTTCCCCCGCTGCCCCACAGCACGGCGACCCGCAGCGACTCATCCGCTTCGAACGTCTCGAACGTCGCGCGCAGTGCGGTCGCGAGCTCGCGATCCACCGCGTTGCGTTTCTGGGGACGGTCGATCACGATCGTCGCGATCGCTCCCGCACGTTCGAGCCGCACGCCGTCGCCGAACGTAATCGTCACGCGGGAACGCTCGCCAAGCGGTCGAGCAGCGCGATGAGCGCATCGTACTTCGCGCGAAAGCGCACCGGATTGACGACGAACCGCGCGGTGCTCGCCGCGATCTCTTCGACGACGACCAGATCGTGCTCGCGCAGCGTCGTTCCGGTGGCGACGAGATCGACGATGAGGTCCGCCAAGCCCGCCAGCGGCGCGAGTTCGACCGAACCGTGCAGCGGGATCAGTTCGACCGGCAGGTCGCGCTCGGCGAAGAACGTCTCGGCCGAGTGGCTGAACTTCGTCGCGACGCGCAGGAACGTGGGCAGCGGCGCGCCCTCGTGGTAGCGGTCGATGCGCCGCCCCGCGACCACCAGCCGGCAATAGCCGAAGCCGAGGTCGGCGAGCTCCGCGACGTTGCGGTCGGTCTCCCACAGCACGTCCTTGCCGACGATGCCGCAGTCGGCCGCGCCGAACTCGACGTACGCCGGCACGTCGGCCGGACGCACGAAGAGCAGCGTCGTCCCATCGCTGGTCACGACCGTGAGGCGCCGCCCGACATCGGTCGGCACGTCGATCCCGGCCGCGCGCAGCCGCTTGGCGGCGTCGCGATAGAGCGACCCTTTGGGGATCGCGATCGTCAGCCGGTCCATCGTTTCGCCCTTCAACGCGCGTCCCAATTTGACGGCGTGCGCGGGATCGGCGGCGTCTTCTCGGCCCGCGCACCGACGCGAAGCTCGCGAATTGCGCCGTTGTTCGCGATGACGATTCGCGGGATGCCGTGCGCGCGCGCCTCCTCGACCAGCGCTTCGTCGCTGTGCTCCGCGGCGGCGAAGCGCACGACGTTGCCCGCGGCGCGTTCGCGCGCGGCGACCACGTCGGATCCCGCCACCAGCACGTCGACGCGGTGACGCCGGCGCTGCACGTGCTTGCCGCGACGCTCCAGCGCGATGAGGAGGCGTTCCACACCGGCGGTCCAGCCGACGGCCGGAACGTCGTAGCCGAACTTCGGCAAGAGCGTGTCGTACCGGCCGCCGCCGCAGAGCGAGAAGCCGATCTCCTCGACGTACCCCTCGAACTGGAAGCCCGTGTAGTACTCCAGATCGCGCAGCAGCGCGAAGTCGACCGCAACCCGATCTCCGTACCCGAGCGCCGCCGCGCGGTCAAGGACCGAGTCGAGCGCGTCGAGCGCTTCGAGCGACGGGGCCGTTCGGCAGATCGCGCGCACCGCCGCGATCGCTTCGTGCCCGCCGCGGCGCAGCGCGAACTCCGTGAGCGGCGGGCAATCGAGCTGCCGCAGCGCGACCAGATTGCGCGCCTTGATCAGATGCTTCGCGGACCTCGCCTCGTCGCCGCCGATGCCGACGCCGTCGAGCACGCCGTCGACGATCCGCGCATCGTTGATGTCGAAGCGCGCGTCGCGCAGGCCGATCTCGGCCAGCGCCTCGATCGCCATGAACAGTGACTCGGCGTCCGCGTCGATCCCCGCCGCGCCGATCAGCTCGGTGCCGGCCTGCGTGAGCTCGCGCATCCGGCCTTCCTGCGGCTGCTCGTAATAGCGGAACACCGGCGCAACGTAGGCGAGCCGCAGCGGCAGCGGCGCCTCGCGCATACGCGTCGAGACCAGCCGCGCGATCGGCGTCGTCATCTCCGGCCGGAGCGCGAGCGCGGTCGAGCGCCGGTCGTTGAACTGGAACAGCAGCTCGGTCGCCTCTTCGCCGAGGCCGCGTTCGAGCACGTCGAACCGCTCGACGATCGGCGACTGCACTTCCTCGTACGCCCAGCGCCCGAACACCGCGCGCATCTGCTGCTCGATCTCGCGTTTGCGCGCGAGCTCGTGCGGCAGCCAGTCGCGAACGCCCGCCGGCAGCCTCATCGCGTGCGCATCTCGGGCTTCGCCTCGGCGACGGCCAGCGCGCGATCGAGCTGCGCGTCGATGCCGGCTTTTACGTCGGCGGTTCGCAGCGGCGCGGGATCCGTCGGCTCGATCCCGATCCCCTCGAACGGTTTGCCGTCCGGCAGGCTGGACTGAATGCTGCCGAGCGCAAGCGTGATGCCCCCGTCCAACTGCACGACGAACGGCTTCCCGGTGCTGCCCGCCGTCCGGCTGCCGACGAACCGCGCGCGCCGTCCGTAGACGAGCGGCATCACGAAATCTTCGCACGCGAAGATGCAGAGGTCGTCGGCGAGCACGACGACGCGTCCGTCGTAGTGGCCGTCGGCGGGCGGGATCTGCTGACCGACGACCGGCTTGCGCGCCGGGAGCGGTGCGTTGGTTGACTCTTTCCACCACGGCAGCGCGCGATCGGTCAGCAATTCGAGAAAATCGACCGGCGTGCTGCCGCCGCCGTTGCCGCGCACGTCGATCACGATCGCTTCCGCCGTGATAAAACGTTTCAGCGCCGTGAGCGCGTCGCGTTCGAAGGTGTCGCCGTCGAAGCTCGGGACCGCGATGTACGCGACCCGGTCGGGGATGAGCCAGTGGTAGGCGACGCGCGGAGGAATCGCATCCGGCACGTTTGCCGACGGCGTCAGTTCGCGCCCATCGTCGAAGGTGAGCCGCGGCGGATGCGCGTCGTTGTCGACGCTGCGCATCTCCACTTCGAGCAACGAGTGCGCCTGCGCGTCGGACGACGCGAAGACCAGGTCGCGATGCGACGCGAAGAACCGCTCCGGCGGAAGCCCGTCGATCGCGCGCAGCTCGGCTCCGCTGGGGATGTCACGGCTGCGGCTCTTCGTCACGATCCACGCGCCCTCGACGTAGCGCAGCACGAACGGCAGCCGCCAGCGCCGTGCCGCGGCGAAGGCCGGATCGTCGATCGAGGTGTGGGCGTTGCGCAGCGATGCCACCAGGCGAATCGCCTCGAGCGCGACGGCGTCGCGCGCGCCGACCCGCGCGGACGTGCTGCGATAGCGCGACCACGCCGAAGCGAACGACGCGCGCCGGCCCGGATCCCAAAGGCCGAAGTGCGCCACGGCGGCGGCGCGAATCGCCGAGCCGAGCCGCGCCGCGTCGATCCCCGGCGCTTCCGCCGCCGCCGGCACGGCGGCGCACACCGACACGGTGAGGGCGGCCGCGGCCGCAGCAACCGATCTCACGGAGCGCCTTCTTCGACGTAGCGATCGCCGACGATCGCAGCGAGTCGTTCACCGACGCGCCGGTCGCTCGCGACGCCGCGCTGGACTTCGGAGCCGTTGATGTGCAGGATCAGCGGCGTCGTGCCGGGCCATTCCGAGATCAGCGTCGCGAGCCGGTCGATGTGCTCGCGCGACTGCACCGTGACGTGCCAGCCGGCCGGTGCGGGCGCCGCGCGCAGCGCCGCGCTGCGATCGAACGGCTGCACGTCGTTGACCGAGACGTTCAGATCGACCGGCGGCGCTTCGTCGCCGGGCGTCGCACCGCGCCGCTCGCGTTGGCGCAGCCGTCCGGTGATGACGACGATCGCGTCCTCGACGAATCGCGCCTGCAGTTCGCCGTACTGCTTCGGGAACACGACGCACTCGATGGCGCCGGTGGTGTCTTCGATCGTCGCGATCAGCATCTGCGACTGCGCCTTCGTCATCGTGCGCCGCACGGCGGTGATGAGCCCCGCGACCTTCACCTGCGCGTCGTCCTCGACGTTGCGCAGATCGCGCACCAAGACGGCGCCCGTGCGCGCCAGCGCGTCGGCGACGTCGGCCAGCGGATGGCCGGAGACGAAGATCCCCAGCGTCTCTTTCTCCCAGCCGAGCTGTTCCATCGTCGAGGGTGCCGCGAGCGGGCGCAGCGACGGCTTCAGTGACGGGTGCGGCTCCTCGATCATCCCGAAGAGCGACGCCTGGCCGAGCTCGCGATCGCGCGCCTCGCGCGATGCGACCTCGAGCGCGGTCTCGAGCGCGTCGAGCAGCTGTGCGCGGTTGCCGGGGAGCGTATCGAGCGCGCCGCACTTGATCAGCGCTTCGTAGACTTTGCGGTTGACCGACTTGATGTCGACCCGCTGGACGAGATCGAACAAGTCGGCGAACGGCCCGCCGCTCTCGCGCGTCGAGAGGATCGACCGCACCGCGTTCTCGCCGACCCCTTTGACCGCGGCGAGCCCGAAACGGATCTGCTCGCCGACGACCGCGAAATCGACCAGCGACGCGTTGATGTCCGGCGGCAGAACGGGGATGCCCATCTTCTTCGCCTCATCGATGTACTCGACGAGCTTGTCGGTCTTGTCGCGCACCGACGACATCAGCGCCGCGAGGTACTGCAGCGGGAAGTTCGCCTTCAGATACGCCGTCTGATACGCGATCCAGCCGTACGCGGTCGCGTGCGCCTTGTTGAAACCGTACCCGGCGAACGGCTCGATGAACGCGAAGATCTGCTCGGCGACGTCGGGACCGATCCCGTTCTCACCGCAGCCGACGAGGAACTTCTCCTTGTAGACCGGGATCTTGTCTTTCTGCTTCTTTCCGACAACCTTGCGCAGCTCGTCGGCTTGGCCCATCGAGAAACCGGCGCAGTCGCGCACGATCTGCATGATGTTTTCCTGATAGAGCGCCACGCCGTACGTGTCGCTGAGGATCGCTTCGAGCTTCGGGTGCACGTACGTCGGCTTCGCGCGGCCGTGCTTGGCGGCGATGTACTGGGGAATCCAGTCCATCGGACCCGGCCGATACAGCGCGACGAGCGCGATGATCTCTTCGATTCGTGACGGCTGAAGTTCGACGCAGACCCGCGTCATGCCGTCGGATTCCATCTGGAACACGCCGAGCGTCTCGCCGTGGGCCAACATGCCGTAGGTCTTCTTGTCGTCGTCCGGGATCGTCGCCAGGTCGAACGCGGGCTCGACGGTGCGCTTGATCTCGTCGGAGGCGGCCTTCATCACCGTGAGGTTGCGCAGCCCGAGAAAGTCCATCTTGAGCAGGCCGATCCGTTCGACCATGTTCATGTCGTACTGCGTGTTCACGTCGTCGTCGCCGATCCGAACGAGCGGGACGTGGTCGGTCAGCGGGTTCTTCGAGATCACGACGCCGGCCGCGTGGGTCGAGGCGTGGCGCGCCAGACCCTCGATCGACTTCGCGGTGTCGAGCAGCTTGCGGATCTGCGGGTCGTGGCTGTAGAGCACGCCGACTTCCGGGATCTGGTCGAGCGCCTGCGCGATCGTCAGCCCGCCCGGTCCGGAGGGGATGAGCTTCGCGACCCGATCGACGTCGGGGAGCGGAACGCCGAGCGCGCGTCCCGCATCGCGGATCGCCGCGCGCGCCGCCATCGTCCCGAACGTGACGATCTGCGCGACCCGCTCCTTGCCGTACTTCTGCGTGACGTAGTCGATGACTTCGTCGCGCCGCTCGACGCAGAAGTCGGTGTCGATGTCGGGCATCGAGATGCGCTCGGGGTTGAGGAAGCGCTCGAAGATCAGCCCGAACTTGATCGGGTCGAGGTCGGTGATGCGCAGGCAGTACGAGACGACCGAGCCGACCGCCGAGCCGCGGCCGGGGCCGACCGGGATGTCCTGATCGCGCGCGTACTTGATGAAGTCCCACACGATGAGGAAGTAGGACGCAAAGCCCATCGTGTTGATGACGCCGAGCTCGTAGTCCAGCCGCTCCCGCAGCGCGACGTCGTTCTTCGCCCGCTCCGCACCATAGCGCGCGATGAACCCTTCCTCGGAAACCTCGCGAAGGTATTCCTCGGCTGTTCGCTCTTCGGTTGTTCCGGCGCCCCCAGGGGAATCTTCCGATGCAAACATGTCGACGGCGCCGGGCGTCTGGGGGCCCCGCGCCGTAGGCGTGGGGGGCGCGGAGCCTGGGGCGGAGCGCCGTGGAACCGGGTAATCCGGCAAGTAAAAGATCTTCTCGGGGATCGAAATGTCGATCCGCTTGACGATCTCGAGCGTGTTGTCGCAGGCTTCCGGGACGTCGGCGAACAGCTCGCGCATCTCCTCGGCCGACTTCACGTAGAACTGATCGGAGAAGAACTTCATCCGGCTCGCGTCCTGCACGGTCTTGCCGGTCCCGATGCACAGCAGGACGTCGTGCGCCTGCGCGTCGCCCTGGGTCAGATAGTGCGAGTCGTTGGTCGCGACGAGCGGGTAGTCCAGCTCGCGCGCGATCTTGATGAGGCCGTCGTTGATCACGTCCTCTTCGGGCATTCCGTGCCGCATGATCTCGATGTAGAACCGGTCGCCGAAGATGTCGTGGAACATCTTCGCGTTGCCCTTGGCCGTCGCGTAGTCGTTCTTGAGCAGCGGCGAGGCGACCAGCGAGCTCATGCACCCCGAAAGGACGATCAGCCCCTCGTTGTGCTTGGCCAGCAGATCCATGTCGATCCGCGGCTTGTAGTAGTAGCCCTCGAGGAAGCCCTTGGAGATCAGGGTCGTGAGGTTCTTGTAGCCGACGTCGCTCGC
>JAQBPM010000104.1 GCA_028287525.1 Vulcanimicrobiota bacterium
CCGCGGTACTTGCCGTTGAGCATCGGGCCGCCGGTGATCATCAGCGCGGGCAGATCGACGCTCGCCGCGCCCATCAGCTGCGCCGGCGTCGTCTTGTCGCAACCGCTCAGCAGGATGACGCCGTCGATCGGGTTAGCGCGAATCGACTCCTCGACGTCCATGCTCATCAGGTTGCGAAAGAGCATCGTCGTCGGGCGCATGTACGTCTCGCCGAGCGAGATCGTCGGAAACTCGAGCGGGAAGCCGCCGGCCTCCCACACGCCGCGCTTCACCGATTCCGCGACCCGCCGCAAGTGAACGTTGCACGACGTGAGCTCCGACCACGAGTTGCAGATGCCGATCACCGGACGCCCGTCGAAGACGTCGGGCGCGAAGCCTTCGGCGCGCATCCAGCTGCGGTGGATGAACCCGTCGCGGTCTTGCTTCCCGAACCACTCGGCGCTGCGCAGCTTTCCGTTCCCCATCGTCGATTCGGCCAAGATCCTACCCTCCAAGCGCGACCCGTCCACTCAAAAGAATCTTCATTCGCGCCGGGAAGTCCTTGGCATGAATCGCATCGACCTCCGCGACCGCGTCGCCGTGATCACCGGCGGGGCCTCCGGTATCGGGCTCGCAATCGCCCGGCGTTTCGTCGAGTCCGGCGCCGCCGTCAGCTTGTGGGACGTGAGCTCGACGAACCTCGAAGGCGCGCAGCGAGACGCCGGCGCGCGTCACACCGCGGTCGTCGACGTTCGAGACTATGCGAGCGTCGAGCGAGCCCGCGATGCGACGCTGGCGGAACTGGGACGCATCGACATCCTCGTCAACAGCGCCGGGATCACCGGTCCGAACGTGCTCACGTGGGAATACCCGCTCGACGGCTGGCGCGACGTGCTCGACGTCAACCTCACCGGGACGTTCCACACGTGCCGCGCGCTCGCCGAGCCGATGCGCGCTGCGGACTACGGCCGCATCGTCAACATCGCCTCGGTCGCCGGCAAAGAGGGCAATCCCAACGCGAGTGCTTACAGCGCGTCGAAAGCCGGCGTCATCGCGCTCACCAAGTCGCTCGGCAAAGAGCTCGCGACGACCGGGATCCGGGTGAACTGCGTCACGCCCGCCGCCGTCGAAACGCCGATGTTCGCGCAGATGACCGACACGCACATCGCGTACATGAAGTCGAAGATCCCCATGAACCGCTTCGGCACCCCGGACGAGATCGCCGCGCTCATCGCCTGGCTCGCCAGCGAGGAGTGCTCGTTCACCACCGCCGCCGTCTTCGATCTTTCAGGCGGCCGTTCGACCTACTAGCCCCCGGTACCGATCGCGTCGGGAACGCGACTGAGGCGGGCGGCAAGCTCCGTCCGAGACGACGCACCGGTCTTCGCCAGAATCGACTCGACGTGCTTCTCCACCGTGCGTTCGCTGATGACCAGCTCCTCGCCGATCGCGCGGTTCGATTTCCCACCGGCGACCAACGTGCTGATCTCGCGCTCGCGCAAGGTCAGCTCGTCCCTCATCCGGCCGCGCCGATTCACGCCGACGACCTGCGCCCGCAGTCGCTCCGCGTCGCGCACGTCACCGATACGTTCGTAGATCGAACGAGCCTCCGAGACTTCGCCCTTGAGCTCCAGGGTCTGTGCGAGCTCGTACGGGCGGCACAGCGACGAGAAGAGGTCGACTGCCTGAGAGGCCGTTGAGACGCTCGCCGTACGGTCACCTTTGCGGTGCGCGACGTGTGCGTCGAAGAGTGCAAGGTGCGCGCGCCCGACGACGTTGTCCGGCCGCGCCCAGCTGTCGAGGGAGTTGCGGGCAATGCCCGCGTCCGCGAGATCGCCATAGGCGGCGGTCAGAACGAGAATTGGTGCGCGCGAGATCCCGTCGCCTACGGCCGGGACGGCGCGGTGGAGGAGCGCAGCGGCTTCCCCGAACCGTCCCTCGTCGACCAGCTTCTCGGCGAATGCCGCGGCCATCTCCGCGATGAACTCTGCTCCTTTCGACTGGAAGCTGGCCTGCAGCATCCGTTCGGCGTCGAAATTGCAGATCAGCTCCGGTTTGCGCATGCGCAGGCCGAGCCGCAGGGACGCCGATGTGAGCTTCGCATACATGAAGCCGGGGAAGTCGACGACGTCCAGCAGCGGTAGGGCTTCATTCACATCGGACAACGCGCGCAGCAATTGCCCCGCCCGCAGGTGCGTTTCGGCGCGCACTCCCAGTACATACAGCTCTCGCGCGGGCAAGCGATGCTCGCGCGCGAAACGCAAAGCCTCGTCCGCCGCCGCCTGGGCGATAGCGTCCTGGCCGAACTCCATGCTCACCAGCGCCAGATTCCCGCGCGCGACCACGATCGAATCGATGTTGCCCGCCGCAATCGCGGCCGCACGGCGCAGCATCTCGATCGCGGAGCCGGCATTGCCGCTCATGGCGATTGCGTTCCCCCGCGCTTGCAGGACGAGAATTGCCGCGTCCGCCGTTACGGGATCGACGGAGCAGGCCTCGAGGTATTCGAGCGATCGCCGCAAGTCGCCGAGAATCCCGAGAATTCTCGCAACGTACCCGAGGATTTCCTCCGATCGGGGAGTTCGCGGGGCGGCGCGGACCATTTCCGCCGCCTTGGTGCACCACCGCAGACAGCCTTCGCCGTCGCAGCTCCAGAAAGATTGGTAGGCCATCCGTGCGCAGATGTTTGCCGCCGCCTCCCGATCGCCGCAGAGCTCGTAATCCGCCAACGAACGTTCGCACTGCCGCGCGGCGGCTTTGCCCGCTCCGGCGTTGAACAGCGCCTCGGCGCTCTTTTCACGGATCAGCGCGCGTTCAGGACCCGGTCCCGCAACGAACTCGATAGCGCGCTCGTAGAGCACGGCGGCATCGCTGAACGCGCAGATCCCTGCTGCGGCGTCGCCGGCGGCAACGTTGTACGCAACCGCCTTCGCCGCATCGCGCGCAGCCCAGAAGTGGTAGGCGAGCTCGCTCACGCGATTCGAACCGCGGGCTTCCAGCTCCGCCGCTACCGCTGCATGGAGCGTGCGCGCTTCTTCTGCGAGGAGCTCGCCGCACAGGGCCTCGCGCGTCAGGGCGTGACGAAACCCGTACGTCACCACGTCGCCCGCGTGCTCGCGCAGCAGCTGAAGATCCCGCGCACGCCTTAGCACGCCGCGAACCGCGTCCAGCGGGCAACCTGCGATCGCGGCGAGCAGTCCCGGTTCGAACTCGGTACCGAGCACGGCAGCCTGCATGAGAATACGCTGGTCTTCTTCCGCGAGCAGGTTGAGGCGTGCGAGCACGACGTCGCGGATCGACGGGGGGAGCTCGCCGTCGGGCACTACCGCCTTGTCCAACGCGTTGCGCAGCAGCTCTTCGGCGAAGAACGCGTTCCCTTCCGCCAGCGCTTTGATCGTCGCAACCACTCGAAAGTCCAAGTCGCGCCCATGCAGCGTTGCGCGAACGAACGCGTTCATCTCGGCCGGCGAGAACGGCTCGAGCGTCACGTCCAATACGGATTCGGAACGCAGGATGCGCGCGAGGGGCGCAGTGACGGGGTGGCGCCGATGAAGTTCATCACTGCGATACGTCGCGACGATGAGTAGTCGCGACTCGACCACCCTTGGTGCGAGGAATTGAAGCAGCTCCAGCGTCGCGTGATCGGCCCAGTGGAGATCTTCGACTACGACGACGCACGGCGCTCGCTGGGCGAATCGCCTCAGCACGGAGAAGATCGCGATGAACTGCCGGCGCTTGGCCGTCGCCTCTTCGCGCTTCTCCGCATCGAGCACCCCGGTGAGCCGCTCGTAGAGTTCGGCGGCATCGGGATCGAGGTCCGCGATTCGCTCGAGGGCGTCGACGAACGGCGCTAGCGGCGCGCGGGCGTATTCTAGACACTCGCCAGTGAGCACGGCGGCACGCTCCTGGGCCACCCATCGGCGGAACTCCGCCACGAAGCGCGTCTTGCCGATTCCCGCTTCACCGCGCAGGAGAACCATCGAGCCTTGCGCTGCCGCAGCGAGGCGAAAACGCTCGCGCAACAGCTCCAGCTCGCTCGCCCGGCCAACGAAGTGATCACAAAGGACCGATGCGCCCATCAAAACGCCTCGCTCCCGAGTATACTGCAAGCCGGGCGAGTCCGCACGTTTCGGTGGGAGACGGCGCTGCGGCGAAGTCAACCGAAATCTTCGGTATCGAAGCTCACGGAGATGACGTACGTTCCGGCGACCTTGGCACAATTGCGGGTTTCGCCCGAATATCGGCTCAGGCGTGCGGTCGATAGCGCGGCACCGTCAAGCCATCGATTTCCGCTCGAGTGTTCGATTGCCGCGTTCCACAGCCGCCCGGTCTCTGTCAGGTCGACGCGGACGAGGCTCTCCCCGCGCACCCGCTGCTGCTTCGCAATTTCCGGCATCTCGAAGAATGGTATACCGTCGATCGCAGCATCAGCGTCGGGAATCTTACAGAGAGAGGCCGCTCCGATCACGGGCGCCGGCCTCGGCGAGGTCGGCGACATGCCGATCGTCGCCGCGGTCGCCGCCCCGCATAGCGTGGTCGCGCAGGCGACAAGCGAGGACAGGCCGAGGACAGCGTGGCGAACCTTGGATCCGAAAATGTTCATGGTGGTTTCTCCTCGCGCCGAGCATAACGGCCCGAGAGGGTCCCCGCCCTCAGTGAAACCACGAATTGTTGTGCGCTCGAGCTACGTAGAGTCCGTCAGCGACTACGCAGCGGCGCCGTCTTAACCCGGCTGCGGAACAGCGCTCTCGCGCACCCACGCGATGAATGTTGCGTCGGTCTCATCTCCCGCGGCAAGCGACCACATGATCGCGATCGCCTCAGCATCCTCGACCGGCAGCGTGTACCCGTTGAGTTCAAGGAATGTCTCGAGCAAAACGTATGCGACGCGCTTGTTTCCGTCGACGAAGGGATGATTGCGCGAGATCGAAATCGCGTACAGCGCCGCTAACTCGGGGACGTCGGGCGCGGGGTCACCGTACTGCGCCGCATTGATTGGCCGTGCCAACGCAGATTCGAGAAGGCCGCGGTCCCGGATACCGGTACTGCCGCCGTGTTCGGCGACGACCGCTTCGTGGATCGCGAGAACTGTCTCGACCGCGATCCAAATCGGGCTACTTGGCGAGTTCACGAAGGACGGCGCGGCGACGCTTCATGATTCGCTCGGCGACATCGAATTGTTGCGCGAAATCTGGATCGTGCGGGGTGAGGCGAAAACCGTCGGGTGAGTCAGTCAGGTAGACCGTGTCGCCCGCGTCCAGTTTGAGACGGGCAAGGGTCTCTTTCGGAAGCACCACGCCGACTGAGTTCCCCACCCGAGTCAGCTTCAGAGCAGTCATCCACTGTTATTACAACGGTACTAACGGCACCCCTTCCCCGCCCTACTCCGGCGCGCGGATTGACGCACTGCATTCTGGAACGATCCCGCCGATGACCCTCGGCAACCTCGACGCCCAGCCGGCCGTGCAGCGTCCCGATCTTCTCGCCCCTTCCGTCAGCGCGGCGCTGGCGGCCTGGACTGGCCGAACCTCGCCGGACGACATCGTCGTTGCAGAGATCGATCCGCAGCTCGCCGATACTGCCGCCTTTTGCGAACGCTACGCCGTGCGGCTCGACCGCTCTGCGAACTGCGTGGTTCTCGCGGCGCGCCGCGACGGTCGTGCATGGTTCGCCGCCTGCGTCGTGCTCGCCACGACGCGCGCCGACGTGAACGGCCTCGCGAAACGCCATCTCGGCGCCAGCAAGATCTCGTTCGCATCGATGGACGCCGCGACCGAAGCCTCGGCGATGGAATTCGGCGGGATCACGCCGATCGGGCTGCCGCCCGACTGGCCGATCCTCATCGACGAAGCCGTCGTCGGGGCCGACCGGGTCGTCATCGGCAGCGGTCTGCGCCGCTCGAAGATCGGGCTGCCCGGTGCTGCGCTCGCGGAGCTGCCGAACGCGGTCGT
>JAQBPM010000129.1 GCA_028287525.1 Vulcanimicrobiota bacterium
CGGCCGCCAAGGGTAAATCCGTCAGCGACAGACGACGAGATGCCGTAGATGCCTCACCGTCGTCGCGACCTGGTCGATCCGGAAGAGTTCGAACGTTATAAAGTGCAGCGGCGCGCCGCGCGGCGCATGTCCGCGCAGCATCTCCTCGTATCGCCAGGCAAGGCCCGCTCGCCCGTCGCTCACGACCACCGGTTTCAGACGGACATCCGGTTGCATCCGCGGCTGGTGTACGAGCGAAGCGGGACGCGTCAAGAGAAACGCCCTCGAACTGCCGAGATCGATGACGGCGCGGCGGCAGCGCCCGTCCCGATCCGACCGCAGCAAGAGCAGCCGCGTGTCGTCCCGGAGACCGTTCGCGAATATCACTTCAGGGGCCGTCTGCTCCTCCGCGATGAGGAGCGGCCGTGCTCGCGCGTCGATCGTATCGACCACGGGGAAGACGCTCGCGTCGTACCACGTATCCCACCAGTACGGCGAACCGGTGACCCGCGCCGACGACGCGGCCGACGTGCCCAGGAGCAGGCCGCCGACGGCAAATGCGGTGAGTCGCTCGATCCGGCTCGTCTTGGACGCGTCCGCGAGGGATGCGAGCGCCCCGGCGACGACGAGTTCGACCGCCATCATCAGCGGCATCTCGTACCGCGCGAGAAGCACGAGTGCCAGATGCCAATGAAGATCGACGAGCATGAGGACGCCGACGGTCGGGAGCGAGAACGCCGCGAGAAAGAGCAACGCGGGGCGCCCGTTCGCGATGCGCAACAGGACGCCGATCGCACAGGCAATGATCGCCGCGATCGGGAGGGTCAGCCACCAGAGCCGGACCTCCCAGAAATCGAGCGCAAAGAACGGCAAGGAGACGTTGTAGCCCCACTTCGGCAGCACGAACGTCGCGAAAGCGTAGCCTGCGGTCGTCGGAAGGCGCGCAGCGATCTGGCCGCGGCCGGCGAGCGCAACGAGCAGCCACGGCGACCACAGGGCGAGCGCGGGGAGTGCCGCAAGGAGATACGATCGCACGGCCGGCCGAGCGTTGCCGCGATCGAGGACGACCCAGAGGGCGTGTCCGGCCGCGACGGCGGCGAAGAGTGTGTAGTCGTAGAGCCCGACCAACAGCGCGACGCCATAGATCGCCCAGTCTCGTGGAGCGCGCGTACGCGATGCTCGCAGCAGCGCTGCCGACGACGCCGCGATAGCGAGCATGAGCAAGCTGTAGCCGCGCGCTTCACGCGCATACGCGACGGCGAGCGGCGAGACCGCGAAGAGCGCGCCGGCGATCGCCGCGGCGAGATTCGAGCGGAACAGCTCGCGGGCGAGCCAGGCGACGGCCGGGATCGCGAGGACTCCGAGAACGGCCGCCAGCGTCCGCGCGGCGACCGGAGAGCTTCCGGCGATGCGCTCCCATGACCACGTCAGCACGTAATAGAGGGGCGGCCATTGCGGCTCGTCGTGTGCAAGCGTCCGGACGATCGCGGGAGCGCCCCGAGCCGAAGGCGTGAAATACCGCGCGCGCCATGACGCGACGTCATGCACGCGATCGTCGAACGACGACGCGAGTTCGCTCTCGGAAACGCCCGCGACGCGAAACGCCGTCCACACTTCGTCATCGAACACGACTTGGCGGTCGAGGCAACACGCGCGGAGCGCGACACCGGATAAGATCACGACGGCGAGCGCGACCAGCGCAATGCGGATCGTCGCCCGGGTGGGTGGCCGCGAGGCGCGGGACGGATTCGTGCCGGGGTTGGCCATCAAAGGTGCACTCTTGTCGTCAGAGCGTGCAAGCGAGACGGCCGATTGTGTGAGCAACGGAGCAGGCGGGACGGAAGCTCGTTCGCGCACCGATCTTCTTCCCTCCGCCACTGTCCGGCACCCGAACGGCATGCGCTATCATTGGGACAAGGCATTTCGTTCCATATTCGGAGGAGCGCATGTCCTCGAACGTGACGCGGTCTGAGTTCTTGGTCGGCTCGCTTTTCACGGCGACGTCGGGACTGCTTTCGACCGTCCCGGCGCCCGCGCTCGAGGAAACCGCGCTCGACCGGTACGTCGCGTCGCCCGACGCGCAGTACGGTTATCGGCTGCTGAACGCTCTCGCTGCCGACGGTTGCACGGCGTACGTCCTGGAGCTCACCTCGCAGCAGTGGCGTGACGCCGCCGAGGTCGACCGGCCGATTTGGAAGCACTGGCTGACGATCGTCGTACCCGACGCCGTCCGGACGAACGTTGGCGCGTTGATCGTCAGCGGCGGCTCGAACGACGATCGCCCGCCCGCGCGCGTCGACGCCGCGCTGACGCTCCTCGCAAGGAAAACGCATTCTGTCGTCAGCGAACTCAACATGGTGCCTAATCAGCCGCTGAGGTTTGCGGACGAGGCGAGTGCGCGATCGGAAGACGCGCTGGTCGCCTACAGTTGGGATAAGTACCTGCGAACGGGCGACGAGCGGTGGCCGCTGCGGCTGCCGATGACCAAAAGCGTGGTCCGCGCAATGGACACCGTGACCGCGTTCTGCGGAAGCGCCGCCGGTCGTGGTATCCGCGTCGACCGGTTCGTGGTCGGCGGCTCATCGAAGCGCGGCTGGACCACCTGGACGACGGCTGCCGTCGACCGGCGCGTCGTTGGGATCGTCCCGATCGTCATCGACGTCTTGAACATCAAGCCGTCCGCGGAGCACGGCTACCGCGCGTACGGCTTCTGGCCGCCGGCTCTGCGCCCGTACGAAGAGATGGGGATCATGAAGTGGATGGGCACGCCGCAGATGAACGCGCTCATGGCGATCGAAGACCCGTACTCGTATCGGGCTCGGTACACGATGCCGAAGTTCATCATCAACGCGACCGGCGACCAATACTTCCCGCCGGATTCTTCGCAGTACTATTTCGGCGGGCTGCCGAGCGAGACGTACCTGCGCTACATCCCGAATTGTGACCATTCGCTGCGGGGCGCTGCCGTGGAGTCGGGGCACAGCGTTCTCGCGTTCTACCACTCCGTCATCGACGGCACGCCGCGACCGCGATTCTCGTGGCGCTTCGATGCGGGCGCGATCAGGGTTCATACGGCAACGACGCCGCTCGCGGTGAAGTTCTGGCGCGCGGTGAACCCGAAGGCGCGGGACTTCCGGTTGGAGGCGATCGGGCGAGCCTTCACGAGCTC
>JAQBPM010000149.1 GCA_028287525.1 Vulcanimicrobiota bacterium
CGAGAGCTTCTTCGGCTTCGACCTGGGCGACCGGGAGCCGGAAGATCGAACCCATGGCCGCCCGGACAACCTTCGGCGAGTACGGGTCGGCCCCGCCGCGGCCGAACAGGACGCCGGCGGCCCCGAATGCCTCCGCCGAGCGGACCAGCGTTCCGGCGTTCCCAGGGTCGTTGACCCCAGCCAGCAACAGCACCGCCCCGGGCAGGGCCATGACGTCGGCCGCGGTCCGGATCGGCAGGTCGAAGATGCCGAGGATCCCGGTCGGCGTCTCGAGGTCCGAGATTCGGCTGAAACTGCGCTCGGCCAGCGCGTACACCGGGATTCCGGACGCTTCGTAGCGGCCCGCGTCGATCCGGGCCAGCGCGGCCTCGGTCCCGTAGATCTCCCGAGCGGCGACGCCGCTGCGGTCGGCCTCCTCGAGCAGGGTCGGGCCTTCGGCGGCGAACTGGCCGGCGGCGCGCCGGCCCTTTGCGGCGAGAAGTTCGCGGACGCGCTCGATCCGCGGATTGTGCGGGCTCAGAAGGGTGGGCACCCGTCCGGCTTCCCCAGGAAGATTCTCGGCGCCCGTTCCCCGAACGACGCGGGTCGTGAAGGACAGCCGCCTGCTCGAAATCGCTCTGCTCATCTTGATCGCCATGCTCGTCGCGCTCGGTGCGGTCCCGGTCCTTCATTTCTTAGCGGCACATCGTCCGCTGGGTACCCTGATGCTGGTCGTGGCGATCGCGGCGACGGTCGTCATGATTCGCCGTGCGTACGTTCCGTCGTCGCCGACCGTCCGCGCCGACGTCACCAAGGCGGTTGCCTACTGCGTCGCCGCGGTTCTGGCGCTGATCACGATCGACTGGTCTCCGCATTGGGCCATCCGGGCCTTCATCACCGCGATCGAAATCGCGATCATCTTCGATATCATTACCATCGCGAAGCGGCCTGGCGCCGCGGAGGAATAACGTGCCGATCTTCGTTACCGGCGGCAGTGGTTTCATCGGAGCGAGCGTCATTCGGGAGCTGCGCCGCGGGACGCACATCGTTCGCGCCTTGGCGCGCAGCGACGAGGCGGAGCGCAAAGTGCGCTCGGCCGGCGCGGAACCGGTGCGCGGCGAGCTGCGCGATCTCGACCTCTTGCGCGCGGAGGCCGCGCACGCGGACGCCGTCGTCTATCTGGCGCAGGAACAGTCGGCCGACGTGGCCGCCATCGGCGAACGTGCGCTGCGCGTGCTGCTCGACGCGCTCCCCGACGGGAAGACCTTCGTGCACACGAGCGGCGTGTGGGTCTACGGATCGCGCGGCGACGCGGTCGTCGCCGAAGACGCGCCGCTCGCGCCGCTCGACATCGTCGCCTGGCGTCCCGCGCACGAGGCGATGGTCCTCGCGCAGGAGGGCCGCTTGCGCACGATCGTGATCCGGCCGGGAGTCGTGTACGGCGACGGCGGCGGGCTCCCGGGGATGCTGGTCGAGCAAGCCCGCAGCTCCGAACTGCGCGTGATCGGGGACGGCACGAATCGCTGGCCGCTGGTACGGCACGACGCGCTCGCCGAGCTGTATGCGCTCGCGATCGACAAACGGTTCGCGCGGGGCATCTACAACGCGAGCCGCGGCGCCGCCGTGCCGTACATCGAGATCGCGCACGCGGCGTCGCGCGCGGCGGGCGGTGACGGCCGCGTCGCGCACATCACGCTGGAAGATGCGCGCGGGATGATGGGTCCGTTCGCCGACGCGCTGGCATCGGATCTGCAGATCGACAGCAGCCGCGCGGCGCGCGACCTGGGCTGGGAGCCGCATCGCCCGACCCTCCTCGAAGAACTCTCGAACACGACGGTGATCTAGGTGAGCGGCGCGGGCTTCAGTGAGGCCGTACGAGAACACCCGCGCGTGGACACGCAGCCCTCTGCCGTCGCCCCGGCCGAAGCGCTCGAACGATTCGGCGCCGCGGAGCTCGCGCGCGGCATCGCCGGGGGCCGCTGGAGCGCGAGCGACGTCGTCGCTGCGCACATCGCGCGCATCGAGGCGGTCGATCCAAAATTGAACGCCGTCGTCGTGCGCCGCTTCGAAGCGGCGCGCGCGGAAGCGGAACTTGCCGATGCAGCGGTCCGCGCCGGCGCGCCGCTCGGGCCGCTGCATGGCGTCCCGATCACGATCAAGGAACAGTTCGCGCTGGCGGGGACCCCGGCGACCATCGGGGTCGCGGGCGCGCGCGACGACGTGCAGGACGGTCCGCTCGTCGCGCGTCTGCGAGCGGCGGGCGCGATCGTGCTCGGCAAGACCAACGTCCCACAGCTGCTGATCTACAACGAAGCCGACAATCCGGTCTACGGCCGCACGAACAACCCGTGGAACATGGAGCGTTCGAGCGGCGGCAGCAGCGGCGGCGAGGCGGCGATCATCGCGGCGTGCGGCTCTCCGCTCGGCCTCGGCAGCGACATCGGCGGCAGCCTCCGCGCGCCGAGTCACGCCTGCGCGATCGCGTCCCTCAAGCCGACCACCAACCGGCTGAGCAACGAGGACGCGCGCGGTTCCGGATTCGCCGAAGGCCAGATCGCGATCGTCTCGCAGCCCGGACCGATGGCGCGCCGCGTCGAGGATCTCGTCCTCGCGATGCGCGTGCTCGCCGCGCCCGGCCAAGAACGCTTCGACTCGGCGGTTCCGCCGATACCGTGGCGCGAGCCGGGCGAGGTCGACGTCGCGGGCTTGCGAATCGGCACGTACGACGACGACGGTTTCTTTCCGTCGTCGCCTGCGGTGAAGCGCGCCGTCGCGGAGTCCGCGGCTGCACTGCGCGCGCTCGGCGCCGACGTCGTCTCGTTCGCGCCGCCCGACGTCGGGCAGGCGATCGAAACGTTCATGGCGATCCTCGCCGCCGACGGCGCGCGCAGCGCGAAGCGCCGGCTCGGGACGGGTGCGCGCGACCGGCGTGTGAACGGGCTGCTGCAGCTCGCGGCGATCCCGAACGCTCTGCGTCCGGCGTTCGTCGGACTCGCTGCTGCGCTCGACCAGCGCCGGCTGAGCCGCCAGATCGCCTCGATCCGGCCCTCATCGGCCGGCGGTTTCTGGGCGCTCGTCGAGGAGCAGAACGCGTATCGCCGGCGGTTCATCGGCGAGCTCGACCGGCTCGGGATCGACGTGCTGCTCGCCCCCGCGCACGCGCTTCCGGCGCTCACGCACGGCAGCACGTATTATCTCTCGACGGCGGCGAGCTACTCGATGCTCTACAACCTGCTCGGCATGCCGGCCGGCGTCGTTCCGGCGACGCGCGTGCGCGACGACGAAGCGCAGCCGCGCGCGGCCGGCCGCGACGTGGTAGATCGTGCCGCGGCGGAAGTCGAACGCGGCAGCGCCGGACTGCCGATCGGCGTGCAGGTCGTCGCACGGCACTGGCGCGAGGATCTCGTGCTCGCGGTGATGGCGCGGCTCGAGCGCGCGCTCTCCGCGAACCCCGGATATCCCGCGCTGCCGCCGGCCCTGTGATGGAACCGCTCAAAACGCGCCGCATCTACGACGGCCGGGTGGTGAACCTGCGCGTCGACACGCTCCCCGGCAAGCACGGGCGCACGCACGACGTCGAGGTGGTCGAGCACGCCCAAGCGGTAGCGGTGATCGTGCATCCGCAGCCGGACCAGCTGTTGCTGGTGCGGCAATACCGTCACCCGCTCAAACGGCGCAATTGGGAGGTCGTCGCCGGCGGTATGAACGACGGCGAGTCGCCCGAAGATGCGGCCGTGCGCGAATTGCGCGAAGAGACCGGATACCGCGCGCGGCGGGTCGAGCGTTTGTGGTCGGCCTACTCGGCGCCGGGCTTTTGCGAGGAGCTGCTGCATTTCTGCGTGGTGCACGGGTACGAGATCGGCGAGCCGGAGCCCGACGACGACGAAGAGATCGAACTTGGGATCTTCACGCTCGACGATCTGTGGCGGAAGATTCGCGACGACGAGTTGCCCGACGCGAAGACGCAGGTGGCGGTACTATGGGCGCTGAGCGCACGCAAGTCGTGATCGACCTTCAGGCGTCGCTGATGCGCGCCGTCGGCGAGTTCGGCGGTGAGCCGCGCTTTGCGCCGCTCAAGGAGCGGACGCTCGCGACCGCAGCGGCGCTCGACTACGTCCTGATGCTCGCCAGCGGCGCCGCCGGTACCCGCATCCTCGAACGCGATGCGGAACGCGCGATTCACGACGGGTGCGTGCGCGCGGTTGACGATCTGATCGCCGGCGCGACGGCGATCTCCGCCATCGGGTCGCCGAAGGCGCGCGTCTTCGCGCGCGAGGCGGCACGGTCGCTCAACGCCGCGATCGCCTCCGAAGGCATCGCCACCGATGCACGGCGCTTCGCGCTGATCGTGCTGGTCAACCCGTGAGCAGATTTGACCCGCACGTGCTCGTCGCGTCGCTCGACGCGAGTGAGGACGCGCTGCTCGGCGAGGAGATGCGCTCGACCGTGCTGCATCACGGCCGGCGCACGGAGCACGTCACGGTCTTGCTGCACGGCCTCACCGCGAGTCCCCGCACGTGGCGCGAGTTCGCTCGGGTCCGTCACGCGCGCGGCGAAAACGTGCTAATCCCGCGTCTGCCCCGTCACGGCCATGCCGACCGCATGTCGGAGGCGCTCGCCGGGTTGACGGCCGACGAATTGACCGCGCAGTGCGCGACGATCCTCGATGCGGCGGCGGAACTGGGCGAGAGCGTGACGGTTGTCGGCTTCTCCCTCGGCGGCGCGATCGCGCTGCACGCGGCGCACCGCGACGAGCGCGTCCATCGCGCGATCGCCGTCGCACCGTTCTTGGGCATCAAGCGGCTGCCGCGCGACTGGCACGCGATGGCGCGCCGGATGCTCGAGCTCACGCCGAACCGCTTCTTGTACTGGAATCCAATCGACAAAGGCCGCGGAACGCCCGAGCACGGCTACCACCGCTACACGACGCGGTCGCTGGCGGCCGGCCTCGCGCTGGCCGACGCACTGCGCGAAGACGCGCGCATCGGACCGCCGCGGGCGCGTCACATCGAGATCGTGCGCAACGCCGGCGAGACGTCGGTGAACAACCGCGCGATCGACGATCTCGTCGCGCGCTGGCGCGCGGTCGGCGGAGATCGCGTGCACGTGCAGCGCCTGGTCGGTCTCGGGCTCACGCACGACGTGATCGAGCCGGAACGCCGGCACGCCCCCGCGATCCGTTTCCTCCCGATGCTGCACGCGATGCTCGACGCTCCGCCCCGCGGCGAAGACGGCGTGATCGACGTCCGTGGCTGAACCGTTCGACGCGATCGTGTTCGATCTCGACGGCACGCTGTGGGACACCTCGATCTCGTGCGCCGTCGGGTGGAATCGCGTGATCGACCGCCATGCGATCCCGTTTCGCGAAATCACCGAGCACGACGTGCGGGGCGTCGCCGGCAGGCCGCACGACGAGTGCATCCGCACGGTGTTCGACGGCCTCGAAGAAGGCCAGGTGCGAACGCTGATCGACGAGACGATGATCGAAGACAACGACATCGTCGAACAGGCCGGCGGCGTGCTCTATCCGGGCGTCGCCGGCGGGCTGCCGCGCCTTGCGCAGCGCTATCCGCTGTACATCGTGAGCAACTGCCAAGCCGGCTACATCGAACGGTTCCTGCAATGGTCGGGCTTCACGCCGCTCTTCCGCGACGTGGAGTGCTGGGGGAATACCGGCGAGCCCAAGACGGAAAATCTGCGCCGCCTGATCGAGCGGAACGCGCTGCGCGCGCCGGTCTTCATCGGCGACGGCGAAGGCGACCGCGAAGCCGCACGCGCAAACGGCGTCCCGTTCATCCACGTCGCCTACGGCTTCGGCCGCTGCGAACGCCGCGAACGCTGCGTCCGAAGCTTCGGCGA
>JAQBPM010000157.1 GCA_028287525.1 Vulcanimicrobiota bacterium
GCCCCGGTGCACGTCAGGTGCGCCATCACGTCCAGCCCGGCATCGGCGCACAGCCGCTTGGCTAGGTCGACGGTCCGTGCGCGGGTTGACCCGCCGGCGCCGTAGGTGATCGAGACGAAACCGGGGTCGAGCGGCTTGAGGGTCTCGATCGTCGCGAAGAGGTTCTTCTCAGCCGCGTCGTCCTTCGGCGGAAAGAACTCGAACGAAAAGAACGGCCGCCGGCTCCGAATCTTCTCTGCGATGCGCACGAGCTAGCCTTTCCCTGCCGTACCGGCTACGACCGTCGGCGAGCTGTCCATAAAGGCGATTATCGGAGACTTTGGACAATTTCCCGATGCGGAGATCCGCCCCCGTATTCACCGCAACTTTTGCGGAGAATCGCCCGGTCGTAGTCCGCAGATGGTGCTGCGGTATATTTGGGACGACCCTGAGTGGCCGGCTTTTCACTGGGACGCTGGTGCGGGGACCAGCGCCCTAACGCGGGCTGCTCGCCTGCAAGGCGAGGTCATCGGCGCGGTGCGCCATCTGTCGGACGACGCTCGCCGGCGGCTGGAGCTCGATGCGCTAACCGCCGATGCGGTCGAAACGTCACGAATCGAAGGCGAGATTCTCGACCCCGCGTCCGTCCGACGGTCCATCGCGCGACGCCTGCGGAAGACCGACTCCCGCAGCGGCCGCGTTCACGATGCCGAAGCTATTGCGGCCCTTACCGTCGATGCTACCGTGCATGCGCCGCGCCTCAGCCGCTCACGCTTGCGCCGCTGGCACCAATTGCTGTTCGCCGGCGACGGCGGGTTCCGGACCGATGAGATCGCTGTCGAATCCGGGCCCGCCGGCGCCCCCCGCATCCACTTCGAGGGCCCGCCGCCGGGACGCCTCGAGGCCGAGGTCGATGCATTTCTCGCCTGGGCAGGCGGACCTATAGTTCCCGACCCATTCATCGCTGCGGCGATCGCGCATCTGCGGTTCGTAACGATTCACCCCTTTTCCGATGGGAATGGCCGAATCTCTCGCGCTATCGCGGACAACGTCTTGGCGCGCAGTTTTCCAGAGCCGACTCGATACATCTCGATGACACGCTACATTTCGCAGCATCGCGAAGAGTACTATGGAGTGCTCGAGCAAACACAGCGTGGCTCGCTGGACATCACTGCGTGGCTTCTTTGGTTTCTGGAGGCGTACGCGCAGGCCGCGGAGGCGACGCTGCGGATTATCGAGGAAACCACAAACGCACTAGGAGTGTGGGCGCGGATTGCACCGCTCGGCTTGAACGAACGACAGGCGGCGATGATCGGCCGACTGCTCGACGGCTTTCACGGAAAGCTGACGACCCCGAAATATGCGGCGCTTTCAAAAATATCGGAAGACACCGCGTTGCGTGACCTCACCGACCTCGCCGCGAAGGCCGTCCTCACGCGGCAGGGCAGCGGAAAGAAAACGACGTGGATCCTCGCCGTGCCCCCACGGGACGTCTAGCTCGCGCCTACCGAAAACTTTGGACGACGCCCTGGCAGACCAGCGCCCAGCCGTCGACGAGGACGAACAGCAGCACCTTGCACGGGAGCGAGATAACCGGCGGTGAGAGCATGACCATGCCGAGGCCCATGAGGATCGCGGCGACGGCGAGATCGATCGCGACGAACGGGAGATAGAGCGCGAGCCCGATCGCGAACGCCGAGCGCAATTCGCCGACCACGAACGCGGGGATCAGCACGGTTAGCGGCGCCGCCTCGGCAGGCTCGCGCAGCGGCCGATGCGCGACCTGCGCGAACACGGCGGTGTCGCGGCTCTTCGTCTGGCGCAGCATGAAGGTGCGCAGCGGCGCAGCTGCGCGGTCGAGGAACGCCGACTGCGAAAGCCGGCCCGCTGCGTACGGCCGGATCGCGTCGTGTTGGATCGCCTCGAACGTCGGCGCCATGATCGTGCACGTCAGCACGAGCGCGAGGCCTGTCAACACCATGTTGGGCGGGAGCGTCGAGGCTCCGATTGCGGAACGCACCAGCGAGAGCACGACGACGATCCGAACGAACGAGGTCGAGAGCACCAGCACGAACGGCGCGACCGAGAGCAGCGTCAGCGCCGCCAGCACGTCGAGCGGCAGCGATGCGCGCCCGTGGTTCGCGATCTGCAAGAGCGGCTCCATGCACCGATCCTGCGCCCGCGGCGATGCCGCGATGTTTCCGCCGTGCTACGGTTTTTCGATCAGTTCCGTAACGCGAACGCCGAAGTTTTCGTCGATCGCGACGACTTCACCGCGGGCGACGAGCCGGTCGTTGACCAGCAAATCCACCGGTCCGCCGGCCAGCCGATCGAGCTCGACCACCGAGCCCTGGCCTAGTTTGAGAATGTCGCGCACCAGCATTTTGCACGTGCCGAGTTCCGCCGTGACCTTCAGCGGCACGTTCATCAGCAGGTCGAGGTTCTTCCCTTGCTCGGTCATGATCATCGATTGAGGGCTCCGGGGACGCTGACGCAAAATGCGCTGCGCGACGCTATGACGCCGGCGGCGCCGGTTGCGACGCGATGTCCTGCCACGTTCAAGAACGCCGGAGCGCCGACCTTGGTGTTCAGCTTCACGATGTCCCCCGGACGGATCCGCACGAACGCAGCCGTGTCGATCGTACCTTCGGCAAAAACGGCGCGAAGTTCGAGAGCGACGGCGTCGAGGACGCCGGCGGGGAGGCTCCCCGCCGGGCCCGGATCGGGCAGATCGCGGACGATGCCGATCCCCAAGGTCAGCTCGATCGGCGCATGGACCCGGACGTCGAAGTAGGCGACGCAGACCGGAACGTCGCTTGCGGCGACCGGCTGCGAGGCGCCGCGGCGCTCCGAACAGAGCGGGTCGAACGCCGCCGCGCAGCGCGCCGCGATCCGTTCGAGCGCGTGCGCCTCGAGCACGGAGCACGCCGCATCGGGCAATTCCGGTCCGTCGCGCGGCGAGCGCTCACCGAAGGCGCGCAAGACGAGCCGGCGCGCGTCGCGCTTGGGCAGCACCAGCACGATGTCGGTCTGGCGGCCGCGAGTGAGGAATAGGAGCGCGTCGCGGATCAGCACCGACCACGCTTCCGCATCGATCGCCGCTGGCTCACCGAGCACCACCTCACAGGCTTCCCCGAGCAGCTCGCGGAGCGTCTCGCGGATCCCGTTCGCAACGACGCAGGCCGCGCCAAGCGGGATGGAACTCCGCCGTACGAACCGCAGCGGCCGCAGTCGCCCGGAGGGCGGGCCGAACGTCGCGCCGGCGATCATTTGACCAGGTCCAGCGTCGTCTTCTCGACGCTCGCCCGGGAACGCACGGCCGCGCCGAGCGCCTGAAACTGACGGTACGATTCGTTGAGCCGCTCGACGCCGGCATCGAAATCGATGCTTCCGGCGTTGCGGCTCATCGGCGTGACCGCGGCGAAGGTGCCGTCGGCCGGCGTGCCGAGATGCGGGGCGACGCCGGGCGGCGCCGCGACGTGGGCCGCGTCGAGCCGCGCGGGCTGCGTCCCGGCGGGGAAGCGTGCGAGTGCGACGCGGCCGATCGTCACGCGTTCCAGCGAACGTTCCCCGGTGCGCGGGTCGATCGCGGCGCGCGCGTACGCGATCGTCCCGTCCGGTTCGATGCGCGCGTCGGCCGCGCGCCCGAGCGCCCGATCCGCGTCGGGTACGCGCAACGGCACCGGGACAGCGCCGCGCGCGTCGCCGGCCGGATATCCCAGCACTTCGGTGCCGTCGCGCGCGCGCAGGACGCCGTCGTCCAACGTGAGCGCGGCATCGCGGGCGTACGCTCGCCGGCCGTCGGAACCGCGCGTGACGAGCCACGCGTCGGCCGGCAGCGTCGCGCTGAGCGGGTCGTGTGTCGCGAACGCGCGCGTTGCGCCGGCGACGTCGTCGTGCAGCGGCACCGCGCCGGGCACGAACGCGTCGCGCAGATCCTGCGCGCGGCCGGCGATCCGGCCGTACGCGTCGACCGCTGATGCGCCGTACATTACGCCGCCTCGCAGGGGACGTCGCGTGCAGCGAGCACGAACCGCGCGTGCGCGAGCGCGCGTTCGACCCGCTCGCGCAGGGCGGGCGCGCAGACGGCCACCACTTGCGTGCGGCCGCCGCCGGCGCGCACGAGCAGGTGGACCCGGCCGCCGCTCGCGCTCAGCGCGAATTGCGTTTGCGTCGCACGCGGGAGCCGTCGCAGCAGCGCGCGCTCGAGACGCCGGCCGAGCTCGCTCTTCGGCGCGCGCCGCTCGGGTACGCCGTCGAGGCGTCCTTCGCGAACGCGCGCCGCACCGGGCGGCCTCTGCCGCGGATCGAAGTCGCCCGGCCGCCGCGGCGACGGCTGCTCGCTTCCGGGCGCGTCTCGCGCCGGGCGAACGTGCGCCGCTGCGGCGCGCCCCGCGGCGGCGCACCGGGTTGCGGGCGCGGCGGCGAGGTGCAGCGCGCTGTACCAAGCTTCGGAGAGGGCGCGCCGGTCGGTCGCGGCGAGATGCGTCGCGAGCACGGCGACGCCGGTGGTCTGCTGCATACGGTCGATGCCTCCGCGCCGACCGTATCGCGCAATCGTGAACCCGGCGCTACCCGGGTGTTTCCGGGTGATGCGCGACGCGCTGGCGGCCATCGTCGAATTGTGCGCCGGGCGCAAGGTACAGCGCGGCGTTGCCGAGGTCGAAGGTCGCGACGAAGTTGCGCAGCACGCCGAGGCCGACGTTGCCCGCGTCGACCCGGTCGGCGAACGCGCCGTTGCGCGCGAGCACGACGTCGACCGCGCGGTGGTACAGCGCGAACCCGCCGAGGTCGAGCGCGTCGAGCGTCGTGCGGTAGGTCGCGTTCGAGCCCCCGATGCCGTAGTTGAACGAGCCGGTGCTCGAGTGCGGGACCAGTCCGGGATGCGCGTCGATGAAGGGCCGGTAGAGGAGCAGTTCCGAGCTGCTGCCGGTGTCGACGATGAACGGCGCCGCGACGTCGTTCGCGCGGAACGTCGCCTCGGCGAGCTCGCGATCGACGTCGAGCCCCACGCGCGTTCCCTGCGGCTCAAACGATCCGGGCGGACCGAAGCGCAGCACGTGCTTGCCGAAGTCCATCTCAACGACGGACGAGGCGAAGAATGGGTAGCCGAGGATGCCGTCGATATGCAGTGTCCCGCCGACGCTCGATGCGATGTCGAGCGACGATACGACCACGTCGGTCAGCGCCGCGCCGTCGACTTCCAGCCGCGGCAGCGTCGCCACACGCAAACCTCCGCTGCGCGTCGCGCCGCGCACCTCCATCGCGCCCTGTCCCGCGATCCCCGCCGCCTTGAGCACGGCGGTGTCGACGAGGATCGACTGCGCGCCGGTGTCGAGCAGGAAGAACCAGTCACGTCCCGCGCAATGCACCGTGACGCCCACGTGTCCGTCGCGCTCGACCAGCGGCATCGTGTGCACGCGATCGGTCACGAGCAGGCGCGGCTGCAGCGGCGCGAATTCGGCCGGGTTCACCGGGTCGTCGATCGTCACCGACGTCGTCTGCTGCACGGTGTCGAAGCGATGATCGCCGTCGGTTATCACGGTGCGGAACGGGATCTTCCGGCCGCGCACTTCACGCCAGTCGCCGTACTCGACGAACGACGACGCATCGCCGTCGAGATACTCCAGACGCAGCGGCAGCCCGCTGACGGAATCGATCCACAGGGTCTCGGGCTCGCCGCCGGAAGCGCGCATCTCCAAACGCCACACGCGCTTGCGGCCGAACTCTGCCCAGCCGACGAATCGCGTCAACTCCGGATGCTTGACGAAGTCGCCGGTGTCGAGCAGATCTTCGGTCAACGCCCGGCGGCGCAGGAACCCGCGCAGCTCGCGCACGTTGCCGTTCGAGTTGCGCACGTAGAGCCGGTCGCCGAGGCGCAGCGTCGTCTCGTGGCGCGGGCCCAGCACGTCGTCTTCGCGCGCGTTGGTTCCGTCACGGACCGTGCGGAACGTGCCGGTCAGTCCCTCGCCTGCGAGTGTACCCTCGGACGCGAGCGTTTTGACGTCGTCCGCGTGCGTCGCGCGATCGTAGGCAGCGAGAATCGTCGCGACCGGGACGTCCGCCTGGCTCGGCTTCGCCGAGCTTGCCGCGGACAGCAGGAAGAGCGCCGCGATTGCGACGCTAACGGTTACGGTATTTTTCGACCGAGGCCAAGACGTTGGTGACGTAATTCTGCGTCTCCGCGTAGGGCGGTACGTCGCCGTACTTCGCCACGGCACCCGGTCCAGCATTGTACGCCGCTACGGCTAAACGCTGATCGCCGCCGAAACGATCCAACAGGCCGCGCAAATAGCGAGCGCCGCCCGCGACGTTCTGTGCAGGATCGTACGCATCGCGCACGCCGAGCGACGCGGCCGTCTCAGGCATCAGCTGCATCAGCCCCTGCGCGCCGACCTTCGAGGTCGCGTTGGCGTTGAACCCGGACTCATTGGCGATCACGGCCTTGAGCAGCGCAGGATCGACCTGCCACGTCGCGGCGTTCTGATCGACGAGGGCGTCGATTTGCGCCGGCGGGACGGGCGCCGGCCCTTGAGCCCGTGCCACAGGCCAGGCCAGGCCGCCCGGAAGCGTGCCGGCCACTGCCGGTCCGCCGGCCGGCGGGGCAGTGTTGAGCGCGGCGTTCAGCGCGGCGCTGAAGCCGGGGGGCGCGCTTCCGGGCGCCGGAGCACCCGTGATCTCGGCGATCCGGCTCTGGACCGCGGAGATCTCAGAGAAGACGTCCATCATCGATCCTATCGGCGAGTCGGAGCAGCTCCGTGAGGGTCGACTCCGCCGTCGAGGGCGCGTCGCCTTGGCGCAGGAAGCGCTCGATGTCCGGCTCGACCGCGATGCAGAGGGCGAGGAAAGGGTCGCCGGCGGCTGGATCCAGGCCCAGCGCGCGCGCGTCGCGCGCGCCGTCGAGCGCCGAGGCGGCGGCGCGCATCAGCCGGGCGGCGTGAAGGTGCTCGGGCGAGGCGGCGTCGGTCTGCGTACGGCTCGTGCTGCGGACCAGGTCGACAGCCGGGAACCGACCGCCTCGCGCCAGCTCCGCGCTCAGCACGAGGTGTCCGTCCAACGCCGCGCGGGCCGCCTCGGAGACGGGATCGTGCTCGTCGGGACCGTCGGAGAGCACCGTGGCAATCAGCGTCACGCTGCCGTCCCCAGCTGGGCCGGCGCGCTCCAATAGTCGGGCCAAGATCCCGAAGACGCTGGGCGGATAGCCGCCGCGGCCGGAGGCTTCGCCGCAACCGAGCGCGAGTTCCCGAGCCGCCCCGGCGATCCGCGCCAGCGAATCGACCACCAGCAGCACGTCGAGACCCCGCGCGCGCAGAGCCACCGCGTGTTCGAACGCGACCTCGGCGGCCCGCACGCGTTCCGCCGGCACGCGGTCGCTCGTCGCGCAGATCAGCGTCGTGCGCGAATCGAGCGCCGCCATGCGGCGCTCGGCCTCGCGTCCGCGCTCGCCGATCAACGCGACGACGACCACATCGGCGCACGCACCGCGCACGATCGCGTCGAGCAGCGTCGACTTGCCGCTGCCGGGCCCGCCGAACAGCCCGATCCGCGCGCCGCGCGCAAGGGTCAGCGGGCCGTCGATCGCGCGCACGCCGGTCCAGAACGGGCTCGTGCACGGACGCCGGTCGCGCGGCGCCGGCGCGTGCGCCTCGCCCGCGACCG
>JAQBPM010000174.1 GCA_028287525.1 Vulcanimicrobiota bacterium
ACGTGCAGTTTGAGCAGCGGCTCGCGCAGGAGGTCCTCGATTCCGCCGAGGGTGTCGCCGGCGCCCGCGCCGAGCACGTTGACCATCACCGCGGGCATGAATTGCAGCGGCTCGACCAGCGGCAGCCCGCAGATCGCGCGGACGTGCGCCTCGTATTGCGAGATCGACGTCGCGTCGAGCGAGTAGTGCCCGCTGTTGTGGACGCGCGGCGCGATCTCGTTCACCAGCAATTCGTCGCCGCTCTGGAAGAACTCGACGCAGAACGTACCGATGATTTCCAGGCGTTCGGCGATCGTCGTCGCGTACTGCCGCGCGCGCTCGGCGATGGCGGGCGGGATGCGGCCCGGGACGATGGTCGTCGCGAGGACGCCGTGATCGTGTTCGTTCTCCGAGGTCGGGAAGGCCACGATCTCGCCCTGCGCGTTGCGTGCGGCGATGATCGAAAGCTCGCGATCGAACGCGATCAGGCGCTCCCAGATCAGCGCGCGACCGCGCGCTTCGGCCCAAGCGCGCTCGGCGTCGGCGCGCGAACGCACGACCCACTGCCCCTTGCCGTCATAACCGCCCATCGTCGTCTTGAGGACGCCGGGATAGCCGATGACACTTTCGGCCGCGTCGAGCTCGGCGAGCGACCGCACGGGCGCAAAGTCGGCCGTCGGGATGCCGCAGTCGCGCACGAACGTCTTCTCGAGGATGCGCTCCTGGGTGATGCGCAGCGCCGCCGACCCGGGGTGCACGATGCGCCGATCGGCTTCGAGCGCGAGGACCGATTCGAGCGGGATGTTCTCGAACTCGTACGTCACGATGTCGCAGCGCGCGCCGAGCTCGCCGATCGCGCGCAGATCGTCGTACGCGGCGACGATCTGCTCGTCGGCGATCTGCCCCGTCGGCGAATCCGGGAACGGCTCGAGCGTGACGACCCGGTAGCCCATCCGCTTCGCTTCGAGCGTGAGCATCCGTCCGAGCTGTCCGCCGCCGAGAATCCCGATCGTGCGGATCATAGCTCGATCGCCTCGACCTCGGCTGCGATGCGCGCGACGCGCTCGGCGAGCTTCTTCGCGAGCGCCTCGTCGTGCAGCGCGAGGATGCGGGCGGCATACAGCGCGGCGTTCGCCGCGCCGCCGATCGCCATCGTCGCGACCGGAACGCCGGCCGGCATCTGCGCGATCGAGAGCAGCGAATCGAGCCCTTTGAGCGACTTCGATTCGACCGGGACGCCGATCACCGGCAGGTTGGTCTTCGTCGCGACCATCCCGGGCAGATGCGCCGCGCCCCCCGCGCCGGCGATGATGATTTCGATGCCGCGCCCCTGCGCCTCGCTCGCGTAGGCGAACATGAGGTCCGGCGTGCGGTGCGCCGAGACGACGCGAAGCTCGCATGCCACGCCCAACTCGCCAAGCGTCGTCGCGGCCGCGCGCATCGTCTCCAGATCGGACGTCGAACCCATGATGATCCCGACGCGAGGCTGTACGGTCATTGGCCCCAGGCTTCGGGCCGCCCCGGGAGGCGCCCTCGCCAGCGGGGTATCTTGCTATCCATGCGCTTCTCGCTCGGGATCAACTATTGGCCGCGGCGCAGCGCGATGGCGATGTGGCAGCGGTTCGACGCGGGCGAGATTCGCGAGGACTTCGCGCGCATCGCGGGGCTTGGGCTGGACGCCGTGCGGTTCTTCTTGCGTTGGGCCGACTTTCAGCCGGCGCCCGGCCCGCTCGATCCGGTGATGCTCGAGCGGCTCCAAACGGTCGCCGATCTCGCCGCCGAGATCGGTCTGCGCGTCATGCCGACGCTCTTCTGCGGCCACATGAGCGGGGTGAACTGGCTGCCGTCGTGGACGATCGATCCGGCGACGCCGCACGGCCGCTTTCGCACGATCACCGAACGCGGTGAGTCTCCGCACGGCATCGGCGATTTCTACACCGGCCCGCTACTCGACGCGCAATTGCTCTTCGCACGGGCCGCAGGCGAGCGCCTGCGCGCGCATCCGGCGCTGCTCGCATGGGATCTCGGCAACGAGTTCAGCAACCTGCGCGTTCCGGCGAGCGAATACGACGCCGCCGAGTGGAGCCGCCGGCTGACCGCTGCGCTGGAGCAAAGCTCGGCCTCGCCGGTCACCGCCGGAACGCACGGCGAAGATCTCACACAAGACCGCAACATGCGTTTCGCCTCGCTGTGCGCGCCGTTCGCGTTCGCGACGATGCACGGCTATCCGGTCTACAGCTGGTTCGCGCGCAGCCGGACCGATCCCGAAGTCGTGCCGTTTCTCGCCGGGCTCACCGCGGCGTTCTCGCACAAGCCGGTGCTCTTCAGCGAGTTCGGCAACCCGGCGTGCCCGCCGGAGAAGATCTCGCCGTTCGACCGCGTCGCGCTGCCGGACGAGCCGCCGCAGCCGACGATCTCACCTGACGATCCGGTGTTCGCGTCGTACGCGTGCCTCGACGAAACCGAGATGGCCGCGTACGCGACGGACGTGCTCGAGCGGCTGCACGCCGACGGACGGCTCGGCGCCTATTGGTGGTGCTGGGCCGACTACGCCGAGGAATTGCGCGATGAGCCGCCGTTCGATCAAGCGGTCCACGAGCGCACCTTCGGCATCGTGCGCAGCGACGGCAGCGAGAAGCCGGTCGCCGCGGCGTTGGCCGAATTCGCGCACGAGCGCCGCACCGTGCTGCCCGCGCACGAGATGCCGACCATAACCGACACCTACTACTACCGCACGCTGCCCGCGAGCACGAAGACCCTCTACGACGCGTTTTTGGCCTACGTCGAGGAACGCCGCACCGACGTGCGGTAAGCGAACAGCGTGCGAGAAAATACGCTGAAACGCCGCCTCCGCGAAGGCGAGACTGTCCTGGGCTCGTGGTTGACCGTCCCCGACGCGCTCTCCGCCGAAGCGATGGCCGGGCTCGGCTGGGACTGGCTGCTGATCGACATGGAACATTCGCCCGCTGCGCTGCACGAGGCTGCCGTGATGCTCACCGCATTGCGCACGACCGACGTGACGCCGATCGTGCGGCCGGCCTGGAACGAGTCCTCGCACATCCAGCGCGTCCTCGATCTGGGGGCCTTCGGGATCGTCGTGCCGGTCGTCAACACCGCCGACGATGCGCGCCGCGTCGTGAACGACGCGCGCTTTCCGCCGCTCGGCGAGCGCAGCCGCGGCGGCATCCGCGCCAACCTCGCGTGGCGCACCGACCCGATGACGTATTTCGAGCGTTCCAACCAAGAGATTCTCGTGCTTCCGCAGTGCGAGACCGCGCTCGCCGTCACGAATATCGACGCGATCCTCGCGGTCGAGGGGATCGACGGCGTGTTCGTCGGCCCGAACGACCTCGCGGCATCGACCGGCAAGCACTGGCCGAACGCCTGGCTGCGCGACGACGACTACATGGCGCTGATCCGGCGCATCACGGCCGCGACGAAGCAGGCGAACAAGGTCGCGGGCATCCTGGCCCGCGACGCCGGGATGGCGAAAGAGATGGCCGATCTCGGCTACCGTTTCATCGGCGTCGGCGGCGACGTGAACTTCATGATGGCGGGCGCGAAGAAAGCCCTCGACGAGGCGCGCGCGACGATCGGCCGATGAGCGTCATCGTCATCACCGGCGCGTCGAGCGGGATCGGGCGCGCGCTCGCGCTGCGCGCCGCGCGCGCAGGCTATGACGTCGTCGCAATCGGGCGCAATCGCATCGCGCTCGACGCGCTCGCCGAGCGGGTGCGCGGCGAGGGCGGTTCGATCGCGGTCGAAGCGATCGACGTCTCGCAGCCGGCGAACGCGCGCACGATCGTCGCGCTGGCGGCACGCACGTTCGGCGGAATAGACGTGCTGGTGAACAACGCGGGGCACGTCGCCGTCGGCCCGCTCGCCGCGCAGAGCGACGCCGCGCTGCAGGACCAATTCGGCACGCACGTGATCGGCCCGATCGCGCTCGTGCGCGAAGCGCTGCCGCTGCTGCGCCAAGCGGGCGGTCACGTGTTCATGGTCGGCAGCGGTGTCGCGCGCGTCCCCGTGCACGGTTTGGGCGCATATTCGCCCTCGAAGGCCGCGACGCGCTCGGCCACTGCCATTCTGCGGCGGGAGCTCAAGCCGGAAGGCATCGCGGTGACGTACGTCGATCCCGGTGCCGTCGACACGGCGTTCATGACGCGCGCCGGGATGCCCGGCGCGCCGGCGTCGATGCTCGCATCACCGGAAGTCGTTGCGCGCAAGATCCTGCTGGCGGTCGCGAGGCGGCCGCGCGTGCTCAACGCCGTACCGTGGCAGACCGCGTTCGTCGCGATCGGGGAACTCTTCCCGCGCCTCACCGACGCACTGCTCGAACGCAATCCTGCGCTGGTGGGAATTCAGCCCGCCGACGAGCCGGCCTTGGCCGCACAGCCCGTCGTCGCGCTCGCGCCGACCGCGGCCGAGGCCCCGCCGACCGAAGCGCCGGCGTCCGGCGACGCGCCGACGTTCGCCGACGCGATCGAACCGGTGCGCCGCCGGATGGAACGGGTGAAGCTGTCGGAGGCCTTCGTCCGCGATCTGCTGCAGCCCGACGCGGTGCTCGATCCGGCCGAGATCGCGCTGCGCTGGGCCGGGATGCCGAACAAGAACGAGCGCGCGGCAACCATCGAGGTGCTCGAGGCGCTCGCGGAGGCGGGATTCCTCGCCCGCGATGGCGAGCGCTACCGCGTGGTGCGCGCGGCGTCGTGAGCAGCAGCGGCGTGCCGGCGATGATGCACGCCGCGGTGCTCGACCGCGCCGCGCGCAGCTTCGCGGTCGTCGAACGCGCGCTCCCGGTGCCGCAGCGCGGCGAGCTGCTGCTGCGCGTGCGCGCGTGCGGCGTCTGCCGCACCGATCTGCACATCGTCGACGGCGACTTGCCGCCGCACCGCGATCCGGTCGTCCCCGGGCATCAGATTGTCGGCGAGGTCGTCGGCGGCGCGACGCCGGATCGGCCGCTCGGGATGCGGGTGGGCGTTTCGTGGATCGCGTCGACCGACGGCACGTGCGCGTTCTGCCGGCGCGGCAGCGAGAACCTGTGCGACACGCTGCGTTTCACCGGCTACGACGTGGACGGCGGCTACGCGCAGTACGCGGTCGCGCGGGCGGACTTCACGTATGCGCTCCACGACCGCCTCGACGACGTCCACGCGGCGCCGCTGCTGTGCGCCGGGATCATCGGCTTTCGCGCGCTGCGCGTCGCCGGCGTCGA
>JAQBPM010000185.1 GCA_028287525.1 Vulcanimicrobiota bacterium
CGGTGATGACGCAGCTCCGCAAGGACGGCATCGACGTGACGGCGCTCCACAACCACCTGCGCAATGAGTCGCCGCACGTGATGTACCTGCACTTCATGGGCGTCGGCGACGCCGCGACGCTCGCGCAATCGCTGCGCCGCGCGCTCGAACCGACCGGCACGCCGATCTCGCCGGCCGCACCACCGCCGGCGGCGGAAACACCGTCGTTCGTCGAGGAGGTGCAGAAGGGACTCGGGCGCCAAGGAACCGTTTCGGGCGGGGTGCTCTCGTTCGGCGTTCCGCGCGCCGACAAGGTAACGGTGCGCGGCATGCCCCTCACGCCCGGAATGGGAGTCACGAACGCGCTCAACGTGCAGGACGCCGGCAGTGGACGCGTGGCGACGACGGGCGACTTCGTGCTCATCGCGTCCGAAGTCGATCCGACGGTGGCCGCGCTCCGTGCGCACGGTTTCGAGGTCACCGCGATGCACCAGCACATGATCGGCGACGATCCGACGCTGTACTACGTGCATTTTTGGCGGGTCGGCTCCCCAGCCGACGTAGCGAGCGGCCTGCGGGACGCAATTAGTCACGTGCACGTCGCGCAGTGAAGATGGCGGCCCTCATCGCGGCGGGACTGCTGGCGATCGCCGGCGCCGCGTACGCATGGCAAACCGTCGGCGCGAGCGGGCCGGGGTTGCCGCTGCGCCTGGTCGGCGATTTCCCGCTGACCGGCAACGCGAACCGGTTCGACTATGCGAGCATGGATCCGGCTCACGGCAGGCTGTGGCTCGCGCACATGGGCGACGGCTCCGTCGAGGCGTTTGACGTGAAGACCAATCGCGTCGTGCTGACCGTTCCGCTTTCGCCGAGCGCGAGCGTGCGCGGCATCTTGGTCGCGAACGGGAAGGTCTACGCAGCAGCGCAGGGGCTGAATGGCGTCGTGGTTCTGGACGGCAGCACCGGCAAACGGCTCACCACGGTGACGGCCGGGGACGTGGACGGACTGGCGTACGACCCAATCACGCAGCGCGTCTTCGTCTCGGACGAGAGCGGCGGCCGGGACACGGTCATCGACGCGCGCACGGACCGGGCCATCGGGACCGTCGCGCTCGGCGGTGAGGCCGGCAATACGCAATACGATCCGGTATCACGCCACATCTTCGTGGGCGTGCAAGATCGCAACGAGCTCGCCGAAATCGATCCCGCGGCGCTGAAGATCGTTCGGCGGTACGAGCTTCCGGGTTGCGCATCGTCGCACAGCGTCGCGATCGATCCTGGAGAACGGGCGGCGTACGTGGGCTGCCAGCAGAATTTCCGCCTGGTGCGGCTCGAACTGCCCACTGCCCGCGTGACCGGTTCGGGCGCGGTCGGCGTCGGCGTCGACGTACTCGCGCTGGATCCCGGGCTGCACCGGCTCTACGTCGCCTCTGAGTCGGGCGTCGTGAGCGTGTACGATGTCGGGGACGGGGCTCTGCGCCGCGTCGCACAGGCGTTTCTGCACCTCAACGCGCATGTCGTCGGCGTGGACCCCTCGACGCACCGCGTGTACTTCCCGTTGCAGAACGTCGGCGGCAAGCCGGTGATGCGAGTGATGGAGCCGTTGTGAACCCTCCGTCGATCTTGGACCTGGTTCGGTACTTTGTGATGCTGGGCGCGACCGGCTTCGGCGGCCCGGTCGCCCTCGCGAACTACATGCGCCGGGATCTCGTCGAAAAACGAGGGTGGATCGACGAGGCGTCGTACGACCGCGGGCTCGCCATCGCGACGGCGTGCCCCGGCCCGATGGCGTATCAACTCGGCGTGTACTGCGGGTACATCACGCACGGCGTACCGGGCGCGCTTGCGGTCGCGGTCTCATTCGCGCTTCCCCCTTTCGCGATCGTCGTCGCGATCGCTGCGCTCTACGAGCGGTTCGCTGGAGCGGGCATCACCCGCGGTCTCTTTTACGGCATAGGACCGGTCGTCGTCGCGCTGATTTTGCGCGCGAGCTGGAACCTCGGCCAAAAGACCCTCAAGCGGGATTACGCGGCGTGGGCGGTTGCAATCGTCGCCTGCGCGGTGACCATCGCGTTGAAGGAGGAGCTTGTCTGGCTGTTCCTGGCCGCGGGCGTCCTCGGGATCTTTGCGTTCGCGCCCCGAGCGAAGCCGGCTCCGGCTGCGCCCGTCGAGCCGGTCGCGCCGAAGATGAATGCCGTCGGTTTACCGGCGCTGCTCGGCGCGATCGCACCGTCGGCCGCGGGGTTTGCTCCGGCGCTGTTCTGGTTCTTTTTCAAAACGGGATTTCTGGTCTTCGGCAGCGGGTTGGTCGTCGTGTCGTTCGTCAAAACGTACGTCGTCGACCAGTATCATTGGCTCGACAACCGGACCTTCGTCGACGCCGTCGCGATCGGCATGATCTCGCCCGGACCGGTCGTCATCACGGCGACGTTCGTCGGCTACGCGGTGGACGGCTTTGCCGGCGCGCTGGCCGCGACGCTCGGCATCTTTCTGCCCTCGATCATCCTCACCGTGGTTGCAACGCCGCTGCTGCTGCGCTACGGGGGGCACCCGCGCGTCGCGGGGTTCGTGCGCGGCGTGACGGTCGCGGTCGTCGGCGTGCTTGCCGGGACGACGTATCTCATCGGTCGTCCGATCATCGTCGACGGTTTCACCGCGGCGCTGCTGCTCGTGGTCCTCGTCGCACCGCGCTTCGCGAAGCGCATCCCCGACCAGGCCTACGTCGCACTCGGCGCGGTTCTCGGCGTCGCGCTGCGCCACTAACCAGATATCAAGCGCCCCGCGGTCCGTCACTCCACGCCGCGTCGATTCCTTGCGATCATTTCCAGGAAGCCCGGCGGCTTGGGGGTGAGCCGTTCCAACAGGGCGGCGATGAACGCGTCTCCGTCGGCGTGCTGTAGCGCGGCATTGTGGCGTCGCTCGAACCCGATCGTCGAGGACGGCTTGCCGCTCATCGCGCGCCCGCACGGACTTCCCGATATGTGGGCCGGGTAGACCTCGACATAGTCGGGTAGCGCCAGGAGCCGTAGCAGGGAAGCGTGCAGCTCGCGCCCGGCCTCATCGCCGCCGAAATCGGGCCTTCCGACGTCGCCGACGAACAGCGTGTCGCCGGAAAGAACCATCCACGGCTCTTCGGATCGCGTGCGATCGGCGACGAGAAACGACAGGCTTTCCGGTGTGTGTCCCGGCGTGTGGAGCGCGCGAACGACGACGTTGCCGAGCGATATCTCCGCGTCGTCGTCGAGCGGCGTGAACGCATATTCCAACTCGGCGGAGCGATGATGGTAGAGCGCGGCGCCCGTCAATGCCGCGAGCTCACGCTCACCCGAGCGATGGTCCGCATGTACGTGGGTCGAGAACACTGCTTCGATCCGCATGCCGTAACGGTTCGCGATTTCCAGGTATTGGGTGACCTCGAACTGAGGATCGACGACCGCTGCGCGGCCTTGGCCGCTTCAACCGAAGACGTAGGCGGCGCAGCCGGTCTCGGCACGAAGCATCTGTCGAAAGATCATAGCGACGCACCTCGGATCGAAAGCACGGCGCGAGCGTTCCAAAGCGTCTCGCGCATGCGAACGGCGACGATCGCACCCGAGCCGAGCGTGAGCGCAGCGACGACCGCGATCGCAGCGTCCTGACCCAGCGCGTGCGCGACGATCCCGGAGATGAGTGCCCCGAACGCGTACCCGGAGTCTCGCCACAACCGGTACACTCCGACGGAGGACGCGCGCACGAGGGGATCCACGACGTCGCCGATCGCGGCGAGAAGCGTGGGGTACACCATGGCCGTCCCAACGCCGAGCAGTACGGCCGCGGCGAACCACAACGCGAAATTCACCGGGATTAGGAAAAGCGCAATCGCGATCGCCTGCACCCACATGCCGCCGGCGATCATCCATTTGCGGCCGACGCGGTCCGAGAGTGCGCCCGTGAGAAGTTGGGAGGCTCCCCACGTCACCGGATAGACCGCCGAGAGGATCGCGATGCGCTCGATCGCAAGGCCGGCGGCGGCGAAGTGCAAGGGCAGCAGGCCCCAGGCCAGACCGTCGTTGAGATTGTTCACGAGCCCCGCCTGGCTGATGGACGAGAGCGTGCGGTCTTTCCAGGAGACCCGTGCAAACAACGCAGCGAAGGACGATCCCGCCGCTTCGTTGGTCGGCTCGCCGCGCGAGGCCTCGAAGCGCGCGTGTCCGTGCGTTTCGCGCACAAAGAACACCGAGAGCGCGAGCGCGAAGAACACCGAGATGACGCCGATGGCGAACGGCCACGGTCGCAATCCGTACGCCGCCGCGATCACGCCGGAGAGGTACGCTGCGACGCCGACGGCGAGATAACCGGCGAACTCGTTGAGGCCCATCGCGAGGCCGCGAGCTTTCGGGCCGACGAGGTCGATTTTCATCACGACCGTCATCGACCAGCACAAGCCCTGGTTGATCCCGAGTAAGACGTTCGCGAACACGATCCAACCCCACGCCGGCGCGTACATCAGCAAGAAGGGAACGGGGATCGCGAAGAGCCATCCGGCGACGAGGAGCGGCTTGCGGCCCAGCCGGTCCGCGGTCCGGCCCGCGTACAGGTTCGCGAGTGCCTTCGTGAAGCCGAACGTGACGATGAAGGAGAGGACCGCTGTTTCGGACGCAAGCCCGAAGACGCGCTGGCCGACGAGAGGCAACACGTCGCGCTCGATGCCGACCATCGAGCCGACGAACGCGTTCACCGTGACGAGCAGCCAGAATTGCGTTGCGTTCGCCGCAAGCCCCAGCCGAACGCGGCCGGCCCTCTCAGCCGACACGCTGCACGTCGCCGCCGGCGGCGACCCATTCCGCCGGTCCGAGCGAAAGGCGCCTGGCGTCGAGCCCGCGCTCCCGCAGCAGCGCGACCGCCTCGTCCGCGAAGACGCAGTATGGTCCACGGCAGTAGACCACGTATTGCTTCGATCGAGGCAACGCAACCTTGCCGGATCGCAGAGCGTCAAGCGGCGCGCTGATTGCGCCGGGGAGATGCGCTGCTTCGTACTCCTCGCGCGGACGAGCGTCAAGCAGGGCGGTGTGCGCGTCCGCGAGTGCGTCGCGCGCTCCGTCAATGGTCCGTATTCCCGGCTCGCGCGGACCGAAATATGCCTGCTCGGCATCCGCGACGGAGGCATCCGCGGATTCTGCGACGGCGCGCAGTTCGACGAGCAGCCGATACACAGCGGGCCCAGCAGCGCGGTAATGGGCGAACGTTCCGCGGCGCTCCACTGCGACCAGGCCGCACCGCGCAAGCACCTGGAGATGCTGCGATGCGTTCGCGACCGTGATGCCGGCCTCGGCGGCGACGTCTTGGACGGTGCGCGGCCGTTGCGAGAGCAGGTCGAGGAGTTCGAGCCGGTGACCGTTCGCGAGTGCCGCCGGGACGCGCGCGACCGCGGCGTAGAGCTCGTCCTTGAAGCGCCGCTTCCGGCTTCCGCTAGTACGCCGTTCAGCCATATTCAAGAACTTTCGCGAATATGCGGCGTACTCCCGCGTTGAGCCAGCGCGAGGAGCAAAAGCAGGCGGCCGGCTGCTGTGAAGCTTCTAGTGTGCCAAATGCTGCAGCGTGAAAAGGACGGCGAGCGCGACGAGCACGACGCCCGCCCCGCGCTCGGCGTTCTTCTTGAACCGCTTCCCGAGGATCTCGCCGAAGCGCAAGCCGGCAAACGTGAAGACGACCGTGGTTATCGCGACCGTTCCGATGAGCGGGACGAGCGGCACACGAAGAGCCGGCAGTGAGAACCCCACGCCGAGCGAATCGAGACTGATCGAGGCGGAGGCGGCCAGCAGTCCTAGACCCGACGTCGCCTTCTCCGTCAGCCCGTGATCTTCACCGAGGCTCTCACGAAAGATCCAGACGCCGATGAGCGCGAGGATGACGAAGCCGGAGTACGCGGCAATCTCGCCAACCACGTCGCCGGCTCCGGTACCGATCGCCGCACCCAATATCTGCATCACGATCTCCGCAGCGGCGAAGGCCGCGCCGACCCGTAGGCGGATGTTCCAGGGAACGCCCAGCACGCCGATTCCGGTCGAGAGTGCGAGGACGTCGAGCCCGACGGCGAGCGCTATGCCGCCCGTCCGAACGGTGGTCGAGTCGACGAGTGGAATCCCTGCCGCCGCAAGAGCCGGCAGCAGCGCGAGCGCGCTCACCGCAACAGCGACGCCCATGAGCGAACCCGCAATGCGGGTAGGTCGACTCAGATTTTGGGCGCGCCGAATCGCACTCTCGTTTGAGGAAGTCACGGCGTGACCTTACCGCAAGCGGCGCGGTCAATCCCACCGGCTCAAGCAGGCCGGAAAGCTGGTGCTACCCTTGCCCGTTCGAACGCCCCTACTCGTAGAAGACCGTGTTGGCCATGCCGCTCATCATATGGTAGAGGTTATGGCAGTGATAGAACCACCGCCCCGGATTGTTGGCATCGAAGGCGAATGTGACCGACGTCTTCGGCGGCACGAGGACGGTATCGCGCATCGCGCCCGAATATCGTTTGCCGTTTATTGCCACGACCTGAAACACGTGGCCGTGCAGGTGCATCGGGTGGCTCATCGGCGTCGTGTTCGTCATGACGAACTCGACGCGCTCGCCCTTCGTGACCGGCAATGGCTTGGTGTCAGGATAGGTCTGGTCGTTCAAGCTCCAGACGTAGTTCGTCATGGATCCGGTGAGGGCGATTCGGTGGATTCGGTCGGCGACTTTCGGTACGAGCGGCGTCGCTGCGCGCAGCGTTCGCTCGAGGTCGAGAGTGAGCGGGCCCGTGGCGCGCGCCGCGAGCGGATCGATCTTGACGACTTTCGCGTTCGGCGCAGCCAGCACGATCCCGGTGCGCTTGCGCTCTCCCTCGAGCGTTGCGAGCACCGGCAAAGCAGCCTGCCCCTTTGGGAGCTGCACGCGAACGTCGAGGCGCTGGGCAATTGCGATGGGAAACACCGACGCGGAGATCGGCCGGACAGCGTGACCGTCAACCGCGACGAGCTCGCCCCTCAGATGCCCGAGATCGAGGAAGAAGTTCGAGGCTGACGCACCGTTGATGATCCGCAGTAAAACGCGTCCGCCGGGCTCGACGCGCACGATTTCGGGATCGTCGAGGGTTCGATCGTTGGCGAGGAATGCGTCGTAGGCGACGTCGTTGAGGTCCATTCCCGCTGCGGGCGCGCTCATGCCGCCCATGCCGTTCATCGATCCCGTCATCCCGCTCATCCCGCCCATGTTCGTGCCGGCGTTGGACGCGGTCGTCGGCTTCTTCAGGGCGGCATAGATCTCGACCGGGTTGCGAAACGTGAAATCATGCAGCAGGACCACGATCTCTTGCTGGTCGGCGCGGCGGCTCTCGGCGTCATGAATGATGAGCGGCGCCGTCATCAGCTGCTGCTCTTGGAACTCTTGATGCGAGTGCATCCAGTACGTGCCGCTGAACGTAAGCGGAAAGTCATAGCTGGCCGACGTACCGGCGGTGATCGGCGGCGCGGAGACGTACGGGACGCCGTCTTGCTGCCAAGGCGGGGTGACGCCGTGCCAATGGACGAGCGTCGGCTCCCCGATCTCGTTCTCAAGGCGGACGCGAAACGGGGTCGAGACGTCGGTTATGAGGCCGGCCTGACCGTTTGGCTGACGGATGCGGAGGACGCGGGCGGACTTGCCGAGGACCTCGATCTCGCGTTTCTCGGCGCGCAGAATCGTGAGTTGGGCCCCCTGCGCCGACGCGGGCGGCGTGATTGCCGAAGCTGCGAGAACCGCTCCCGAACCGACTAAGAACTCTCGACGATCCAACATTCAGCGCCTGCATAAGAAGAAGGTCTGAAGGCGGGGGACACGCTCGAGAAGCGAGCGGCGGCGGCGATCGTCGGATACGTCACCGAGGCAGATACATCGTCCGGCGACGTTCGACATAGGGTTTCCGTTCGCGGCGGCGTACTAAGCAGTGTAGTATGCTCCAGGTTGCCTCCCTGATCCGATGAGCCCGCGAAAAAAGGCCGATCTCGGGAAGGCCCTCGGCACTCGGCAGGCTTCGATCCTCGAGTACCTGTGGTCGCATGGCCCGCAGTCCGTCTCCGACCTTCACCGCGGGCTCTGCGAGCGCGAGGATCTCGCGTACACAACCGTGTTCACTGAACTGAGCCGAATGCTCAAAAAGGGTCTGGTTGCCAAGGGAAACGAGGGCGGCTCGCACCTCGACATGCGCTACCGGGCGGCCGTCACCCGCGAGGGCGTCGTCTCGAGTATCGTGGCGCAGACGCTCGGGCGCCTGATCTCCGCGCACGGGCCGGCCGCCATCCACGGGTTCGTCGACGCAGTCGCCGAAGACGAAGGCGCGCTCGCGGAACTACGTCGGCTGCTCGACGATCGTTCGCGCAAGAAGCGGTAGCGCCGTGCGGTTCATCCGCGCGCTCTGGCCCATTATTTTCCTGGTGCCGCTGACCTGGTGGGCGGACCGCGGATGCGAACTGGCCGGCGTGGACCCGCTGTATCACACGACGCTCTGGATTCACGAGCGGCTCGGCTGGTTCTTGGGCGCGCTCGCCCTGCTGTCCGCCGCGGTCGTGCTCACGAAAATCGTCGTCGCGCGGCTGCGTTTCGCGCGCCTCCGCGATTTGGCTGAGACGATGCCGGCGCGAGTGCAGGATGCCGTGGAACGGGCATCCGCCGAACTCGGCGTCGCCGTGCCGGCGGTTCTGTACGTTGACCTCGCCGCGCCAATCGCGACGACGGTGTTCGGACGAACCATCATCCTCTCACGCGGGTTCATCGAGCTTCTCGACGACGAGGAGCTCGAACTCGTCGCACGGCACGAACTGGCGCACGTTCGACACGGTGATGCTGCCGCAGGCATCTTGTGGCACCTCGCCTTCGCGGCGTTGCTGATCCCTGGGTTCGAACCGCTTGAGCGACGGCTCCACGCGCAACGCGAGCGCGCGGCGAACGTCGCGGCGGCGAACGAAAGGGAGGAGCGTTACCTCTCCCTGGTCGTCCGAATCTCTCGCGGGGCGGACGTGTGCGCCGATGCTCGCCTCGGACTTGAGGCAGCTGCCCGCAGACCCGAAGACCGTTGGCTCGTCTGGGTGGCGCCGCTCGCAGTAGCGTGCCTGGCGATCGCGCTCCCCCTGAGCCACGCCGTATTCCGACACGACCTCCCTTATTTACTTGCACATCACTGTTAGTCTCTCTGAGAGACAGTTGCGGCACACAACTGTATGGTTGTATGATCCAACCGTCATGGCGGATCCGAAGAGGCCCGAGACGGTCGAGGAACCCGGAGCGGCGTTTCAAGAGCAAATGGTGCAGCTCGTGCGGTCACTCGGGCTGCACAGGCCGGACGAAACCCCGTGCGGCCAGCCCATTTCCATCGGCGAAGCGCACGCGCTACTGGAAATCGCCCGCGAGCCCGGCATGACCCAGAACGGCCTTGCGTCCCGCCTCGGGCTCGAGAAGAGCACCGTTTCCCGAATCGCCGGCATGCTGGAACGCCGCGGTTGGGTCCGCCGCATCCGCGACCAGCTCGACGCCCGGTTCGTCCGGCTGCACCTCACCCGACGCGGCATCACCGCGAACGTGAACCTTGCAGCGTCGCGCCGCGCCAAATTCGAGCGCATCTTCGGCGCCATCCCCGTTGACCGTCGTGGCGGCATCGTGGAAGCGCTCTCACTTCTCGTGGAGGTCACTCGTGAAAATTAACCTGGCAAACGCGGTGGCAGCCGCGGCGGTGGCCGTCGCGTTGTGCTTGCCGGTCTACGCTGCCGACGTACCTCGGGAGTCCCAAGTCGAACGGAATAGCGAACGCGTCATGCCGTTCAGCATGGAGGCGACCATGCACGTATTCAAACCGACACCGACCGGCGGCGTCCAGACCGTCATGGTGCACAACGGTGACGCGCGGCAGGTGCTCCTCGTCCGGTCACACGTGCGCAAGGAGGCGCAGGCGTTCGCGCGCGGCGACTTCACTGATCCTGCCTCCATCCACGGCGGCGCGATGCCCGGCTTGCAAGCGATGCACGCCGGCGCAAAGCGCATTGCGGTGCGATATTCCGAGATGCAAAATGGCGCCGCGATCACCTACACTACGAACGATCCCTCGCTCGTGTCGGCCCTCCACGCGTGGTTCAAGGCGCAAGTGAGCGACCACGGATCGCACGCGACGATGAAGATGTAGCGCGGCGCTCAGTTCTGCGGCTGCGCCGAGAGGAGGGATGAATCATTCGCATCGGGTAGAGCGTACTACATTCCGTAGTACGTCGAAGTATCCCGCCGAGGTAATCATTGCTCCTTTCCCGCGTTTCCCTCGCTGCTGCGCTGCTGCTCGTGTCGTCGGCGGCTCCCGCGGTCGCTGCCGAGCCGACGATGGGACCCATGCCGGGCATGCCAATGAGTAGCACGCCGGCGCCCGTGAAGAGCACGGTTCCCGCGCCATCGGCGACCCCTGTAGCGACGATGGCTCCGATGCCAGGGGCGTCGCCCATGCCTGCGGGCGGCATGGACATGTCCTCGATGCATTACAACGCGAACGGGGTCATGTCGATGTACGGCATGACGAAGTCCGGCATGCACATGGACCCCTCGACCTTGGATCCCGCGACGATGTCGAGCGTCACCGACGTCGGCACGCCGATGACGCGCGAAGGCTCCGGAACGTCCTGGATGCCGGACGCCGACACGATGTACGCCCATATGTACGGCAAGGGCGACGACATGGAGATGACGCACGGCGCGCTCTGGGCGCGGTTCATCCACACCGCGACACCGCGTGGAGCCGACGCGTTGGTGGCACCCGGTTGGCTGATGTACATGCGAACGCACCCGACGAGCCCGGGCGGGCAACTGGGTTTCCGTGCAATGGTCACTCCGGATCCGTTCTCGGTCGGCGGACAAGGCTATCCGCTGCTGTTTCAGAGCGG
>JAQBPM010000201.1 GCA_028287525.1 Vulcanimicrobiota bacterium
TTCCTCGCCACGAAGATCTCGTTCATCAACGAGATCGCCAACATCTGCGAGCTGCTCGACGTCGACGTTCGGGCGGTCTGCCGCGGAATCGGCTACGACCAGCGGATCGGCACGAAATTCCTCAACCCGGGGATCGGCTACGGCGGCTCGTGCTTCCCGAAGGACGTGCGCGCGCTCGAACAGCTCGCGGTCGAACGCGATTATCCAGCCCCGCTGCTGCACGCGGTGGAGCTGGTGAACCGCCGCCAGGTGGAACGCACGGTCATGAAGTTCGAGCGTGAGCTCGGCGGGCTCAAAGGCCGGATCGTCGCGGTGCTCGGCCTCGCGTTCAAGCCCAACACGGACGACATCCGCGACGCCCCGGCGCTCGCCATTATCCAGCGCCTGATCGATCGCGGCGCCGTCATCCGGGCCCACGATCCGGTCGCGAACGGCGTCGCGGAGGCCGTGCTGGGTACGGGCATCGCGTTCCACGACGACATGTACGGAGCGCTGGCCGGCGCCGACGCCGTGCTGCTGGCGACGGAGTGGAACGAGTTCCGCACGCTCGACTTCGCGCGTTGCGCCGCGGCGATGCGCGGCGACCTCATCATCGACGGCCGCAACATCTACGATCCGGAAAAAGTCCGTTCCGCCGGGCTGCGCTACCTCGGAATCGGCCGCGTGAAGCTGGCCCGCCAGCAGCCGGTCGAGGCGACGGTCTACGAAAACGAGATCACGCGCTCGACGACCTCGATCTAGGCGAACGTGATCGCCACGTCGCGTGCGATGCGGATACGAATCATCGCCGCGGCGGTGTGTGCCCTCGCGAGCGCTGCCGCGCTCGGTCTCGCGCTCGCGTTGTCCGGGCCGCTCGTCACGCTTCATCCCGAGGGGGCGTTCGCGCTCGGCGCCGCGGTGCTGCCGGGCGGCGCGGTCGACGAGGACGTCGTGGGGCAGCGGTACAGCTCGTGGAACGGCAACGACGCGCTGACGGGAAGGCTCGTCTCCGATCGCTTCGTCGTCCTGCCCGTCGTGCAACTCGCGCTTGCCGGCGGGACGTCGCGTGCGGGAGAGACGGTGATCCTGCGGCGTGATGACCGAGCGACGCTCTCGCTCGCGCCGTCGATCGAGCCGGGTGAAAGCTGGGTGCGCATCGCGCGAGTCGTCCCCGCGAGCTGGTGGGGAAAAGGCGCGCAGCTGGTGGTGAGCGACGCCGGCGGCGGTTTTCGCGGCTGGCTCGGTGCCGGCGCGTTGCGCACGCTGCTCGTCCCGGATGTTCTCCAGGTGCTGGGACGGTTTTCCCTCATCGCGGTTGTCGTACTGTTGTTCGCGGCGCTCGCCGTCCCCGCGACGCTCGTTGCCGCCGAGATCGCGCGCGGGAGAGGCGTCCCGAACGGCCTCGCGTTCGGCATCGCGCTCGTCGTGCTGGGCCTTTTCGCGTACGCGGCGTTCTTCAGCACCCGTGCGTCGCCGGCGTTCGGTTCGACCTTCGTGATGCTCGGGTTCGCGGCGCTCTGGGGTGCCGCGGGTTGGATCGTCGCGAGTCCGCCGGCGCGCCGCGCCGCGATGTCGCTCGATCTCTGGGCGCCGTGGTTCGTCGTTTCGGGCGTCGCGCTCGCGTACGGAGCGTTCCTCATCGCCGTCACGCCGCCGGGCGGGAACGTGCTTACGACGGCGTCGACGCACTGGTGGGGGTTTCCACCCGACAACGTGATCCCGGATCTGTTGGCGAAACAAGTAGCGAGCGGTCAGCCGCCGCGGCCGTTTCTCGGCGACTGGCTCTCGAGCGATCGGCCACCGCTCCAGGCAGGCCTCGATCTCCTCGCGATGCGGCTGCTTCCGTCTCCTGCGATCGATGCAGTGCGCTACGAAACGCTCGGCCTCTGGCTCCAGTGCTGGTGCTTCGGCGGGATGTACGCACTGGTTCGGGCCCTCGGCGCAACGCGGCAGCGGGCCCTCCTCGTCGTCCTCATCTGCCTTCCGTCGGGCTTCCTGTTCATCAACAGCGTCTACACGTGGCCGAAGCTGATCACGGTGGCGTACGGGCTCGTCGCGATTGCGGCGGCGTGGCAGGTGCGCGATGCTCGACTGGGACCGCCGTTCGGGTTCTCGGGGACCGCGCTCGGGCTGGGGTTTCTCGCGCACGGCGGCGTCGCGTTCACGCTTCCGGTTCTCGCGCTCGGCGCGGTCGCGGCGCTGGGGCGGCGTGGGCTGCGACCGGTGGCGATCGCGGCGGTGGCTGCGGTCCTTACGTATGTGCCGTGGAGCGTCTACCAGCACGTCGTCGATCCGCCCGGAGATCGCCTGCTGAAGTGGCACCTGGGGGGACAGATCGCGCCCGATACGTCGCGCTCCGCGACGCGGGTCATCCTCGACGCCTACACGCGGACGCCGCTCTCGAACGTCGTCGCCCTGAAAGTCGCCAATCTCGAACGTATCGTGGCACCGCGCAGCGCGGGCCCCCGCGGGTCGGAGTTCTTCTTCGTCGACAGCGCGATCGGCATTTTGCTCGTCCCGCTCGCGTGGCTGCTGCTCGTCCCCTCGCGCGACCCGCTGCTCCGCGGGGCGCGATGGCTCGGCGCCGTCGGCGTCGGAGCGCTGATCTTCTGGGCGCTGGCGATGTGGAGCGACAACGTCGTCCACGTGGGCTCCTACCTCACGATGGTGCTGCTGATGCTCGCCGGCAGCATCGCAGCGACCGCCGCGCGCTGGTCCACCGTGCTGGTCGCGGCGATCGCCGCAGTCGATTTCGCGCTCGTCTGGATGGTCGGCACCGTACCGGTACCGGTGCTGATCGCCGCGGCGGTCGTCTGGCTGGCGCTGATCGCGCTGACGATGTTCGGGCGCGCGCAGACGCCGTTCGGAGACACTCCGGCGTCCGAGCCGGGCCGGCTTCAAGCGACACCGTCGGTCCCCTAGTGAGCAGCGTGCCCGCACCGGGCGTCGCCGGCCGCATCGACCGCTCGACGGTTCTGAAGCTGCTGTCGTATGCGCTGATCTTCTTTCTGATCCTGTACGCGCGCCGTTCGGCCCAACTGCTCCATCCGCAAGTGTGGGATGAAGACGGTTTGGTCATCATGCGCGACCTCATCCAGGCCGGTCCCGCATCGATCCTCTGGCCGTTGAACGGCTATCTGCTCGTCATCCCCCGCACCATTACGTTTCTTGCGCTCTCGGTCTCCGTCTCGTACTATCCGCTGATCAGCACGCTCCTCGCGTGGGCGTTTACGATCGCGGCGTTGATCGCGATCTCCGTTTCCCCGCTCGCTTTGCGCGGCGGGGTGCTGCTCGCGATCGCGGCCGGGCTCGTTCCGAGCGATCCCGAAGTCTTCGGCCTCCCGCTCTACACGTTTTGGTGGGCAGGGCTCTTGATCGTCGCGGCGGCGTTCTGGCGGCCGCAGGGCGGCGCAACCGCCTGGCGCGTCGCGTTCGTCGTCGGCGGCGGTCTTTCGTCACCGATCGTCTTGCTGGCGCTCCCGCTGTTTCTGTGCCGCGCCGCAATGTGGCGTAAGGACGTCGCCGAGCGCATCGTCGCGATCGTCGCGACGGTCTGTGCGATTGCGCAGATCGCCGCGCTCGTGCAGTCCCACGTCGTGGCCCAGCAGAGCCTGCTCAGCACGTCCGGGCTGCTGGCGGCGCTCCCCATGTTTTTTGGGAACTACGTCGCCGGAAGCGTCGTCCGCGCGCAGCCGCAGTTCGCCACGGTCATCGAATGGGTCGTCGCGGTCGCGACGTTGGCGCTCATCGCCGTCGCGCTGCGAACGGGCAGGCGACATATCGCGATGCTGGCCGCATTGCTCTATTTGCTGTTCGGGTCGATCGCTCTTTCGGCCGCGCGAGCGCCGATTCTCATCTTGGATCCGGTAACCACGGGGCCGCGGTACTTCTTTTACCCGTTCGTCTTCGAGGCGTGGCTGCTGCTGCAGATCGCGTTCCTCGCGCGGGAGCGATTCGTTCGATGGACCGCCGCTGCGTTCGTGGGGCTGGCCGTGCTGAACGCGATTCCCGCGTTGAGCCGGCCGCACGACGATCTGCGTTGGCTCGCGAACGTAAGGAATTGCGCGCAAGTCGGTGACACCGAGGTGTACGGCGTACCGATCGAGTTCGACGGGCGGGCGGCGTCGGCATGGGTGCTGCAGCTGAGCGGAGCGCATTGCCGCATCCTCGCGGCGCGGGATCTGTTGGCGCGTTTCGCTCCGGCCGATGCAGCGCTGGTGCCGCCCTTCGTCATGCACGATCCTCCGCCGCCGGGCGCGTACGCTTCGTTCGCTTCGGTTCGCGCGGTCGTCTCGAATGGTTGGAACGGGACGGACGTTCAGCACAGCTTGCTGCCCGGGTTCGTCGTCATCGGATCGTACCGATCGGGCGATGCCGATACCGGCGCGTTGAAGCTGCGGCTTCATCGGGGCGATCGCATTCTCTACCGGTCACCGGTCGCTCACCGCCAACGAATCATCGTGGAAGGCGCCGCGCCGGCGCGCTTCGACACGGTGCTCCCGAACGCGCCCGACTGGGTCGTGCTCGACTTCTCGAATCGGCGCTTGCCGAACGACTTCATCGTCCTGCTCGAAGACGAAGGCACGGGACCCGGAGAGTGGTCGGCAGTCGCCCTGCTCAACGCGTGAGGCGGAAAAAATCCAGCGTGCGAGCGAGCCCGATCTCGAGCGGAACCGCGGGCTGCCAATCGAGCAGCTCGCGCGCGAGCGCGATGTCCGGCCGCCGCCGAGTGGGATCGTCCGGCGGCAGGGGGCGATCCTCCGTGTGCAGCGGGACGCCGGCGAGTCGCGCGGTGATCTCCGCCAGCTGGCGGATCGTGTATTCGTCGGGATTCCCGACGTTCACCACGCGTCCGCCCAGACCCGGCCGCGTCGCAAGGCGCACGATTCCGTCGATCAAATCGTCGACGTAGCAGAAGCTGCGCGTCTGCGACCCGTCGCCGTAGACGGTGAGCGCCTCGCCGCGGAGCGCGCTCACGCAGAAGTTCGGGATCACGCGTCCGTCGCCGGCCTGCATGCGCGGTCCGTAGGTGTTGAAGATGCGCACGATGCGCGCGTCGATCCCGAGTTTGCGCACGGCCGTCGTGACGTACGCCTCGCCGAAGCGTTTCGACTCGTCGTAGCACGAGCGGATGCCGATCGGATTGACGTTGCCCCAGTAGGTCTCGCGCTGCGGATGCTCGAGCGGGTCGCCGTAGCTCTCGCTCGTCGATGCGTAGAGAAGTTTCGCGCCGGCTTCGTGCGCGAAGGTGACCGCGTGCATCGTGCCGAGGCCGTTGACCGCCAGGGTCTCGAGCGCAAGGCGTTCGTAGTGCACGGGCGAGGCCGGCGAGGCGAGATGCAGCACGACATCCGGGACGCGTTGTGCGGAGTCGAGCCGCGTCGTCCACCCCGTCCACGGTTCGGAGACGTCCGCCTCCACGAACGTGAAACGATCGCTCTCGTTCGCCTCACGCAGATTGCGTGGATCGCCCGTCGCGAAGTTGTCGACGCCGACGACGGACCAACCGTCGCGCAGGAGGCGGTCGGAGAGATGGGACCCGAGAAATCCCGCGGCACCGGTCACGAATGCGAGCACGCGAGCCGGTTCGGTTCGAACGTCCCGCTCCCTGGTGAAGAAGGTGTGAGGCGGCGATCTCGGCCGGGGTTTACGCGTTCGCCGCCGGGTGCGCGCGGACGAACATCTGCGCGCCGAAGAACCGCCACAGGAGCGGCAGGCCGAGGTACACGCGCAGCAGTGCCGGTGACGACGGCCGGCCCTTCGTCGTGAACGGGAGGAACTGCGGGATCAGCTCGTCGACCTCGAAGCCCGACGCTTTGAGCGCTTCGCTCAGCGAACGGTCCGTGATCGGCAGCGAGTGGTCGAGAAAGTCGTAGTACTCGCGGTACGCATACCGAAAGTTCGGCTGGATCACCAGCAGCGAGCCGGACGGTTTCAAGAGTGCGTGAATCCCGGCGAGGACGGCGAGCAGTTCGGATGACGACGCGAGGTGTTCGAAGAAGTTCGAGACGAACGCGACGTCGGCGATGCCGAGCAAGTCGGTCTGCTCGTGCAGACGCAGCGCGTCGCCGGAACGGAACTCGATATCGCGACGATTACCCACGGCGGCGTCCGGGTTGAGATCGACGACGATCTTGCGCGCCGCCTGCACGTGACCGGCGAACTCGCCGAAGCCGCCCGCGACGTCGACGATTACGGCGTTCGGCGGGATGAAACGCTGCAGGAAGCGTTCGACCAGGACGTGCCACAACTGGTCTTTCGAACGTCGAGCCTCGCCGCTGAAGCGATTCTCGTATAGCCGTGCGAGCGTCTGCGCTTCCGGTCCCGCGGATGCCATGTGTTTCTCCCCTCGGTCCCGCAGCCGTTTCGGTTCCGAGCCGCACGATGCCGCGACCACGTCAGCGATGCGGCAGTATTCTGCGCTTGCAAATCCGTCATAGGAGAGGGCAAGCGAGAGGTCCGGTTCTAGGGGATCGAGCCGGACGGACGGGAAAAGGCGCCTGCCGTGAGGTTTCCCATGTTTGCGCGGTGCGCGTGACGCGCACGGTTCCGCTGAAGCTCGTCGAGCGGATCGTCATCGCGATCGCGCTGCTCTTCGTGGTGTGGAGCGCGTGGTTGGCGCCGCGCGCGAGACCGATCGTTCCGCTGGGCGCGGCGATCCCCGCCGCAAGTGGTTTCGCGCCTGGAGCGGTGTATTCGACGACGCCGCCGGAGCAAGTCCCCGCGGGCGTTCCGATCTACGGTTCTTGGTTCGGCGGCAGGAACGAGTCGCGCGGCACGATGGTGACGCCGTGGTATGCCGCGCCGCCCCGCGTGCTCGTGTACGTTTCGGGATATCCCACGAGCCCCGGCATGTCGCTCACGCTGGAAGTCCGCGATGCGAAGGGAACGCGCTCGATCCCGGTGACGAGCCGAAATCCGGGCGAAGCGTGGTATCCCGCCGCGGTGAGCTTGCCGCAGAGTTCGGGCGCGACGTTTCGCATCGTCGCGGTCGACGGTTCGACGTCGTATTGGCTCGGGTTTTCGCTGCCGTGCCCCGCGCCGAACCCGGTGCTCGACGCATTGCAGAAGATTGGACGTCTAATCGGTGCCGCTGCCTTGGCCGCGTGCATCCTGCTGCTTCCCGGCCTCGCGCTGAGCCGGCGTATCCCATTCTTCGCCGACGGGGCGTTCGTCGTGCTGCCGGGCCTCGTTGTCGCCGCCGCGGTGGTGGTGTGGTGGAGGTACCCGCCCTCGCCCCTCACCCACCTCGTGCTCGGCATCCTCGCGTTGATCGGGCTCGGCGCCGCGCTCTTGGGCGGCCTCCGCAGCGCCGTGACGGCGCGGGTCGACCGCCCGGAGCGCCTCCTGCTCGCGCCGGCCGTCGTCGCCGCGCTCGGGATCCTGCCGCTCCTCGCGCTGGTCCTGCGGCGCGCGGTCGACGTCCCCTATTGGGACGAATGGGGATGGGCCTACCTCATCTACGCCGCTCACACGAACACGCTCGGGTGGTCGCAGCTCTGGGCGATACACAACGAACACCGCATGCTGGTGCCGAACCTGCTCGTCGTTGGGCTCGATGCGCTTCGCGGCTGGAGCGTCGTGCGCGAGCAGGTCGTCTCGCTGATCCTCTTGGCGCTGACCCAACTCCTGATCTGGGTGATGATCCGGCGTACCGTCCCTGCGGCGCGCATCGGGGTGACCTTTCTCGTCGCGACGATCCTGCTGCTGGGCCTCTCGCAATGGGAGAACCTGTCGTGGGGATTCCAGATGGCGTGGTTCCTCTGCGACCTCGGCCTCGTCGTCGCGATCTGGGCGCTGTCGAGGCCCCACCGGACCGTGCGCGACGTCGCGATTGCCGTGCTCGCCGCGACGGTCGCGAGCCTGAGCTCGTCGCAGGGACTCGTCGTCTGGGCGTCGGGACTCGTCGTTATCGTGCTGGCGGCGCGCCGCGTGATCCCGACTGCCGTCGGCTGGATCGTCGCGGCGATCGTCGTGGCGCTCGTCGTCCACCCGGGATCGCCGCAAGACGCCGCCGTCGGCCACGTCGGCTTTGCGCACGTCGGGCTGCTCGTGCGCTACGCGGTCGTCTATCTCGGTGCGCCGCTCGCGGCATCGTTCGGGATCGAAGCCTCGATGGCGGCCGGAGTCGTGTGGTGCCTGTGGCTAGCGGCACTCGCCGCCGCGGCGTGGCGCGGTTCGCTGGCGCTGCGGGTGCGGCTTGCGCCGTGGCTCGCGATCGCGACCTACCCGCTGCTGTGCGCGCTGGTCACGGCGTCGGGAAGGGCTGGGTTCGGGCTCGGACAAGCGGAAGCGAGCCGCTACACCTCGATCGCGGCGCTCGGTTGGATCTCCGTCGTCGCGGCGACGTCCGTCGCCATCCCGCGCGGCAGCCGCAGCGTGCTCTTCGCGGGCCTTCCCGCGGCCCTGGCCGTGGTCGTCGCTTCGCTCACGCAATCGTATTCGGGCAACGAGCAGTGGCACGCGATCAGCGTCCACCTGCGCGCGGCCCGCGCTATGCTCGCGGTAGGCGATCGGCGGGCCTTGCCGCTGCTCTATCCGGATGTGATCTCGGAGGAGGGCTTGCTGCGGGAGCTCGCCCAGATTCGTGACGGTCTCTTCAGCGAGCGCTAAGGAATAGGCGGACAGCGTCCGTCAGCGGGATCCGCGTTGCGCCCGTGACCGTCGCGATCTCGATCGTATGTTGACCGGGCGCGAGACCACCGGTAGGAACCGTGACGAGGAATCCGCAGTCCGCGGCGTGCGGAACGCTCAGCGCGGCCGCGACGTCGGGGCGAGCGACGTGATACGTCGCATACTTCCAGGCGCCCGCGTCGACGCGGGCGGCGACGTGATCGGCGGTGCGCCGAAGCGCAGGATCGAACGCCCAACCGCGGATCTGAAGCAGTGTGCCGCGCTCGACCGCATACGGTTGATCCTGATACGGCAGCGTGCGCGCGCCGATCGTTACCACGTCGAGCGCGAACGTGTGCCCTTTGCCGTGCGTGCTCGAGGGGACATCGACCGCCACTTGGCTTGCGGCCGGAAGCCACGCCGAGCGAGCCTCCGGCGGCAGGGCTGCAGGCCGAATTGCGGCTGCCGTCACGACGCAGGCAACGATGCCGACGCCGACAAGGCCACGCACGACGGGGTCGAAGCGGTCGGTCACTGCGCCACCCGTACGCGTCCGCGCACCGGCCTTCCCCCCGTCGCGATGAGGCGGCGGGTGGAGATCGGTCCGGCGTCGCAGAAACGACGCTGTTCGCCGCGGACCTGCCCCGGCGCTCGGTCGATGCTAAGGAGATCAGCACAACCCCATGTCCGTTGTCATCGTCACCGGTTCGGCCGGTCTCATCGGATCGGAAGCGGTCGCCTACTTCGCCGAAGCGGGTCACGAGATCGTCGGGATCGACAACAACTTTCGCCAGCGCTTCTTCGG
>JAQBPM010000212.1 GCA_028287525.1 Vulcanimicrobiota bacterium
CACACGACCGGCGCGACGCAGCCGCTCGAGCCGCAGGTGCTGAGCCTGCGCAACATCCTCGACCACTTCATCGATCACCGCAAGGAAGTCGTGCGCCGCCGTGCGGTGTACGATCTGGCCAAGGCGAAAGATCGCGCCCACCTGCTGCTGGGCTTCCTCGTCGCGCTCGACAACATCGACCGCGTCATCACGATCATCCGCGAGAGCGACGTCGTCGAGACGGCGCGCGAGCGGCTGATCGCCGAGCCGTTCGTCCTCTCCGACGCGTTCCGGCGGATGGCCGGCCCCGACGTCGCCGACGATTTCCGGCTCTCGACGACCCAGGCCGCCGCGATCGTCGACATGCGGCTGCGCACACTGGTCGGCCTCGAGCGCCAGAAGATCGCCGACGAGTACGCCGGCCTGCTGGCGACGATCGCCGATCTGACCGATCTGCTCGCCTCGCCGCGCCGCATGCTGTTCGTCGTCCGCGACGAGACGCTGGATCTCAAAAAGCGTCTGGGCGACCCCCGCCGCACCCCGGTCGAAGCCCTCGAGGGCGAGCTGTCGATCGAGGACATCATCGACGAAACCGACGTCGTCGTCACGTCGACCGTCGGCGGCTACATCAAGCGCGTCTCGGTCGACACGTTCCGCGCGCAGAACCGCGGCGGGCGCGGCGTGATCGGGATCTCGAACCTCAAGAAAGAAGACGTCGTCCGCAACTTCTTCGTCGCGACGACGCACCAGTACGTCCTGTTCTTCACGAACAAGGGGCGTGCGTTCCGCCTGCGCGCGTACGAGATCCCGGACTCGACGCGTCAGGCGCGCGGGACGGCGCTGGTCAACCTGCTGCAGCTCCCGCCCGGCGAGGTCGTCACCGCGCTGTTCCCGGTGAGCGCGTTCGACACCGAGGAGTACCTCGTGATGGTGACGCGTCGCGGCGTCATCAAGAAGACGAAGCTCGGCGAGTTCGAGAACGTCCGGCGCAACGGCCTGATCGCGATCGGTCTCGACGAGGGCGACGATCTGCTCGCCGTCGACCTCAGCAGCGGCGACCGCGACGTGCTGCTCGCGACCCACGACGGGATGGCCGTCCACTTCAGCGAGAAGGACGTGCGGCCGATGGGGCGGCCGGCGCGCGGCGTCAAGGCGATCACCCTGGCGCCGGGCGACGACGTCGTCGCGATGGACATCGTCGAGGACGATCGCACCGAGGTCCTCATCGTGACCTCGCACGCGTTCGGCAAGCGGACGCCCATCGACGACTACCGCCACACCTCGCGCGGCGGCAAGGGCGTCAAGGCGTTCGCCAAGGAGAGAGAGATCGGCCACGTCGTCGATCAGATCTTGGTCGCGCCGGAAGACGAGCTCTTGATGATCACCTCAGGGAACCAGGTGATCCGCATCCCGGTCAGCCAGATCCGCCGCGCCGGACGCTCGACCAAGGGCGTGCGCCTGCAGCGGCTCGCCGAAGGCGACGAAGTCATCGCCATCGCGAACCTCGGCCAGCAATCAAAAGCCGTCGCCGACATCACCGGAGAACCCCCAGTCACGGTGTAACGCCCCCACCGTTTGTCGCGTTGAGCTCGTCCGTGTCACGCTGAGGAAAATCGTGTCACCCTGAGCTTGTCGAAGGGCCCCGTCACCAACCGTGCCGCAATGCGACGTTCAACGCGCGGCACCATTGGTGACGAGGGCCCTTCGACAAGCTCAGGGTGACCTGGGGTGCGCCCAGATCGGCAGTTTGGCGGCGCAGGTCGGCATTGTCGTCACGTACACGCGATTTGTACGTGGGTCGACGTACAACGGACAGACCTGCGAGCATTTCAGGTCACTCCGGGGACGGCAGCTGTTCAGTACGGGATAGCGCGGAAAACCCTCGAGGAAGACGACGAAAAATTGCTGCCCGGGGAGCTCAGAAAAGAGAAATGCGAGATGCCGCCGATATTCCGGGCGAAGATCGCGAGACACCCGAACTATCACGGACCTCATCTCGAGGGTGAGAACGGGTAGTCCGGGTTTTCCGATATCCCGAGGGCGGAAGACGCGCGGGTTGCCGTTCCGTCCCGCCGCGACCGGTGTGGTCGCCGTGAGGAGCCTGTCGGACTCCCCTACCGAGCCGGATCCGCCGAAAGCTTGCGACGAAAACTCGGACGACAACGCGACGCTTCCATCTCGAGCATGCGCACACGACGTCAGCAGTATTGCAATCAGCGCGAAACACGCTGCTGAGGCGGTGTGGCCCCGCATGACCTTAGATTCCCGCGTACCATTCGTAGCCCTGGTCTTCCCAGTAGCCTCCGTTGCCGGCGCCGATGTGGGCGAACGAGGCGAGAACGTCGATGCGGCTCACCCATTTCGTGCTTTTGTAGCCGAGCTGCGTCGGAATGCGCAGGCGAACGGGTGCGCCGTGATCGAGATCGAGCGGCTTATCGTTGAGATCGAGCGCCAGGATCGTCTGCGGATGGGCCGCCTCGTGGAGATCGAGACTGCCGTAGAACGGCGTGCCCTGGTCGTCGCTGTTGAAGGAACGGAAAACGACGTAGCGCGCTTCCGGTTTCGGGTGAGCCAGCGCGAGGATCGCAGCGAGCGGAACGCCGCGCCACTTCCCGATCTGGCTCCAACCCTCGACGCAATCCAGCCGCGTGATCTGCGTCTGCTGCGGCATCGCCCGCAACTGCGCGAAGCTGAACCGTTGCGGGCGGTCCACGAGGCCGCCGATCGCGAGTTCGTACTGGAGGAACCCGCGAGCGGCGAGGGAGCTATAGAGCGTATCGGCCGGCGTGTTCAAGCCGTTGAGGCGAAATTGAACGTTGACGTCGGCATCCGTGTAGAGGCGCGCCATACCGCGCGTGCCGATGACGCGGTAGTTGACGGTCTCCGCCGCGTCGAGCACCTTGCGAAAGGGACCGGTCGTGAGCGCCGTCTTCGCCTGCGCGCAGCCTGCGAGGCCGAGCGATGCAATCGATGACGCGACGAAGAGCCGCCGATTCACACGCCCACCTCTTCGTCGTCTTTGAGCGTATACCAACCCGTCACCATCGAGCGCAGATTGTTCACCGCGCCCGTTCCGAAGACGAAGATCATGTGGACGCAGAAATACGCGATCAGGAGCGCCATGAACGTGAAGTGCCAGAGCCGCGCGGCTTGGCGTCCGCCGAAGAGCGCGGTGATCGGCGGCGCGATCGCGTCGACTCCCGGCGAGAGCGCCAGACCGCTCAGAACGATGAGCGGAACGAGGACGAAGAGCACGAGCGTATACGTCGCCTTTTGCAGCGGATTGTAGGTGCCGTGTGCCGGCGGCGTTTTGCGAAGCCGCAAATAGTACAGCAGCATCGGCCGCAGCTTCGGCACGTCCGACGGCCGCAGCACGAGCTCACGCAGGGTGCCCTGCAGCACGCCCGCGACGCCGAATGCGGCAAGCGCGATCGTCAGCGTCCAGCCGAAAAAGAAATGCCAGCGACGCCCATCCGCGAGGTCTTGGGGACCGGGCAGGGTCGCCCAAGCGGGAAACGCTCGCGGCGCCTGTCCGCCCAGGCCGTCACTCGTGTAACCGAGGACGCCCGTCGTCGAAAAGCTGTGCCCGAACACCGTCGTCACGCCGCGCGGCGCGGCGTCGGTCCCGGACGCGCCGATGGCGAGGACGCGCTTTGCCGGGTTGCTGTTGTCCGAAGCGTCGAGATAGGGCGCCGCATTGAAGATCTGCAGGCCCGACATGACTAAGACGAGGATCGCGACGGCCCACAGCCAGTGGGTGAGCCGCGCGACGAGCGAGTGGCGATAGGTCTGCCGCTGTTGCATATTACATCGGCGGAACGACGCCGTTCTCGCCGACATTGACCCCGGTTGCCACGAGGCCGCTCGAATCGCGCGTTGCGATGACGAACACGTGCGCGCCTGCGGTGAGCAGCGCTTTCGATCCCGGAACCAGCGCGACGACGGGGACGTTCGGCGGAATCGTGACCGTCTTCGTCCCGCCGTTATAGGTGAGCTGCACCGTCCGTCCCGCGGCGCCCGAGCCCAGACTCTGCACGGTCGCATTGGCCATCATGCTGGAACGCGTCGCGACGTTCTGCACGGTCGCATTCGCCATCATGCTCTGCTGCTGCTTATCCCATGCATAGAACCCTTCTCCGGTCCCCTTCAGCGAGGCCGGAAAAATATGCACTTCGAGCGCTCTGAGCGAACCGTTCGCCGCAGGCACGACGGTCGTTCCGATGTAGTCGCCGGCTCCGACGTTCGCAAGGGACGAGTTCACGATGCCGAGGATGCGCGGATGAGGGCCGAGCGCGATCCGATCCGTGCCGGACGGTGTCGCGACGGTGATCGACGTGGCCGAGCTCGATACGATGGTACCGCGCACGTGAAGCGGCGCGGGCGCGGTTGCCGCCTGCGCAAACGCCGGCGTCAGCAAAGGCAGCGCGGCGGCAGTCGCAAGCGCAAGGAGCGCGCGCAGCGCCGGCTGCGCGAAGATGGTGGGGAGCGTCGTTTGGGGCATGGGAGTTCGCGTCGCCTTTGGCTTTTCGAGTTCGGTGTGGGGGAACGGGAACGACGATACCGCGGATCGAGGAAGGCGGCTACACGAATCCTGTCGTTGGTGCAGGACCCTCTGCGGAACAGCAGGATCGGGGGCGTCCGGGTCGCGACCGGCGCAAGGGGGCCGCCAGCCGGAGCGGCCGGTCGCTTCTCGGGTTCCCGGCCGAAACCGTCGCTCTTACGAAGGGGTCCGAATGCTCGGAGGTATCCAACCCGCAATCATGAGCGCAATTTCCGACGTCACGCAGAGCACTTTCCCGACCCAGGTGCTCGGTTCCGACAAGCCCGTTCTGGTCGACTTCTGGGCCCCGTGGTGCGGCCCGTGCAAGATGCTCTCGCCCGTCATCGAGAAGGTCGCCGGCCAGCTTGGCGATCAGGTCAGCTTTGTGAAGCTGAACACGGACGAGAATCCGTCGATCGCCGGCGAGTACGGCGTCTCGGGAATCCCGTGCCTGATCCTCTTCAAGGGCGGCAAGGCCGTCGACCGCATCGTGGGTTTCGTGCCGGAGCAGCAGATTCGCAGCATGCTCGGCAAGCATCTCGCCGCTGCGTGACGCCCGGAGCGGCCTCCCGGCCGTTCACCGGATTCTCGACGAACCGCGCGTCGCGCGGTTCGTCCCATTGCTCGGGAACATCACCGTGAAGCGCCATGCCGTCGCGGCGCTTCACGTTGCCCGGGAGTCGGCCGTGACGCCGCCGGCCGATGCCGTCATCGACGACGTCGTCGCGCGGTTAGAGCGCGAAGCGCGCAGCGGCCTGACCGGCGTGCTGAACGCGACCGGGATTCTGCTGCACACGAACCTCGGCCGCGCGCCGCTCGCCCTCGAGGCGATCGCCGCGATCGAGCACGCCGCCGGCGGCGCATCGAATCTCGAATACGACCTCGACGAGGGAACGCGCGGTTCCCGCTACGACCGGCTCGGCGCGCTCCTGCGCGCCGCGACCGGCGCGGACGACGCGCTGGTCGTGAACAATTGCGCCGCCGCGGTGCTGCTCGTGCTCGACACGTTCGCGCGTGCACCGGATGGTACGCCGCGCGAGGTTGTGATCGCGCGCAACGAGCTGATCGAGATCGGCGGCGGGTTCCGTCTCCCCGAAGTGCTCGCGCGCAGCGGCGCGACGCTCGTCGAAGTCGGCACCGCCAACAAGGTCCGGCTCGACGACTACGCCCGCGCGCTCTCCCCGCGCACCGCGCTCCTGATGCGCGCCCACCGCTCGAATTTCCGGATCGACGGCTTCACCGGTGAAGTCGCGCCCGGCGCGCTGGTCGCGCTCGGGCGGCGGGCCGGCGTTCCGCTGCTCGAGGATCTCGGGAGCGGCGCGCTGACCGACCTCACCGAGTATGGCTTGCCGGCGGAGCGCACCGTCGGCGAAGCGATCGCGGACGGCATCGACCTCGTCGCGTTCTCCGGCGACAAGCTGCTGGGCGGCCCGCAAGCCGGGATTCTGGTCGGGCGTGCGGCTGCGATCGCGCGGATGCGGGCGAACCCGCTGCTGCGCGCGCTGCGGGTCGGTTCGGCGACCATCGCGGCGCTCGGTGCGACCTTGCGGCTGCATCTCGATCCGGCGACGCGCGCGGCGATACCGCTGTACGCGATGCTCGGCGCGCCGCTCGACGTGCTGCGCGCGCGGGCGGAGGCGCTGCGCGCGCGGCTCCCGGCACTCACGCTGAGCGTCGTCGAACACGAGGGCTTCGCCGGCGGAGGGACGCTGCCGCTGGCCGCGATCCCGTCGCTAGCGCTGGCCTGGCGGCCCGCGCACGGCGATCCCAACGCCGCGGCGGAACGCTTGCGGCTCGGCGAGACGCCCGTCGTCGCGCGGGTCGACGGCGACGTCGTTCTGCTCGACCTGCGCACGATTCCGCCCGGCCGGGACGGGGAGCTGGCCGCGGCGCTCGAAGCGGCGCGGTAATGCACGTCGTCGGCACCGCGGGTCACGTCGACCACGGAAAATCGTCGCTCGTTCGCGCGCTCACCGGCACCGATCCCGATCGCTGGATCGAGGAGAAGCTGCGCGGGATGACGCTCGACCTCGGTTTCGCGCACCTACGCTTCGACGACGGCGTCGAAGCGGGGATCGTCGACGTTCCGGGTCACGAGCGCTTCGTGCACAACATGCTCGCCGGCGCCGCCGGTATGGAACTGCTGCTGCTGGTCGTCGCCGCCAACGACGGCGTGCGGCCGCAGACGATCGAGCATCTTGCGATCCTCGATTTTCTGAACGTGCGCCGCGCGATCGTGGTGCTGACGAAACGCGATCTCGTCGACGGTGAGCTGCTCGCCGAGGCGGAGCGCGAGGTGCGCGAGGCAACGCGCGGGACGGTCGCCGAGGATGCGCCGGTGATCGCGGTGTCGACGCTGAGCGGCGAGGGGATGGACGTTCTGCGCGCGGCGATTCACGACGCGCTCGTCGCGCTGCCCCCGCGCGCGCTCGATGCGCCCGCGTTTCTGCCGGTCGACCGCGTCTTCGCGCTCGCCGGGCACGGCACGATCGTGACCGGAACGCTGATGCAGGGGACGCTGCGCGTCGGCGACACCTTGCGGCTCGACGCACCGGATCGCGCGGTCCGGGTGCGCTCGCTGCAAGTGTTCGGTACCGCCCGCGAGAGCGCGAACGGCGGAGCGCGCGTCGCCCTGAACTTGCCCGGCATCGACGTGACCGAACTGCACCGGGGCGCCGTCCTCGCCGACGGCACGCTCGGCACGAGCGCGTCGCTGCAGGTGCGGTTCCGTGCACTCCCGGAAGCGCGCCCGCTGCTGCGCCGGCGCACGCACGTTCGCGCGTACCTCGGTGCCGCGGAGATCCTCGCGACGCTCGTGCTCGAGCGCGGCGCCGACGTCGACGCCGCAGTCGACGCGATGCTGCACCTGCGTCGCGCGGCGACGACCTATCCGGGCGAAGCGTTCGTGCTGCGCGCGCTCTCGCCCAAGACGCTGCTCGGCGGCGGAACGATCGACGCCGCGGCGGATGCGGACGGCGGCGACGACGCCGCGCCCGACGTCGCCGCGGTGGCCGGTGCGTTGGCGGAAGGCGAGCTCATTCCGCGCACCGCGGCCGAAATCGGCGCGCGCGCGAACGTGCGCGAAGAGCGGGCGATCGAAATTCTCGCGGAGCTGGTCGCGGCGGGTGCGGCGCGCCGTCTGCTCAAACCGCCGGCGTACCTCGACGGTCGCGCAGCCGACGGGCTGTCGGCCCGTATCGAGGCGATCCTGCGGCGCCGCGAAGGCGAGACGCCGTGGATGCTCGGCACGACGTCGCTCGCGTTGGCTCGCGAGATCGGGATGGACGAGGCGACGCTGCTGCGGTTCTTGGCAGTCGACGCCGACGACGGACGGATCGTTGCGCGCGCCGGGTACTACGCGACGCTCGCTCACCGGCCGCAGCTCACGCCGGAGCAGCGCGAGTTTTTCGAACGCGTCGTTTCGGTCGATCCCGCGCAGGCGATGACTCCCTCCGCCCTGGAGAGCGTCGTCGCCGAGGTGCGGCGCGCGCGCATCGCCGGCCTCACGCAAGCCTTCGACACGCTCGTCGCCAGCGGAGCGCTGGTGAAGGTCGGCACGGACGTCTACCGCGGCACACAGATCGCCGAGATCCGCACGCGCCTGGAAGCGTCGATCCGCCGCGACGGCCCGATCACCATGGCCCGCTTCCGCGACGCCGTCGGGACGACGCGCAAGTACGCCGTCCCGCTCATGGAATGGTTCGACGCCACCGGCGTCACGATCCGCGACGGCGACCTGCGCGCGCTGCGGAGCGCCGCATCGCGCCGCGAAGCGCAGCCCTCTACGTAGGTGAGCCGCCCCCGGGGTCGGGAGGCGAAGCCACCCTCGCGCACGCTGGCCAAATGGCGGGTGACGCGGGCGCGCTGCGTCTTTAGGATGAACCGGCGCGCCTCTTGGGCGAGCCCGCCGTTTCCTTTGGAGTATTCTTGTGAAGAGAAGTACGTTCCTGACCGCTGCCGGTGCTGCCGGAGCGGCCGGCGTTCTTGGCGTTTCGGGGACTCCCGCGCTCGCGCAGAGCGGTGCGAAGATCCTGGTCGGCTATTGGCCGGTCGCCGCCGCGCTGCCGTTCTTCGTCGCCGCACAGATGGGCTATTGGAAAGACGCCGGCGTCGACGTCGAGCTGGTGAAATTCGCCGACCAGGTGAAGGTCACCGAGGCGCTGCTCGCCGGACGGATCAACGCCACCGCGACCGGAACCGGTTCGACCCAGCTCGCGCTCGCCGAGCTGGCGTCGCCGAACTTCTTCAAGATCCTCGGCGCGAACCTCAGCAGCGAGAAGTCGGTTCTCGACGAGATCATCGTGGCCAAGGACTCGCCGTACAAGAAAATCTCGGACCTCAAGGGCAAGAAGCTCGCGACCGGCGTCGGGCCGCAGGCGGTGCTCGAAGCGAAGATCATCTTCAGCAAGAACGGCATCGACACGCCAGCGATGGAGCTTTCGCCCTCACAGCACGTCGCGTCGATCGTGGCGGGGCAAATCGACGGGGCCTATACGTATGAACCGAACGGGACCGTCGGCCGGCTCAACGGCACGGTGCGCGTCCTCGAGGCCGGGGTGCGCTCCAAGTACCTGCTCGGCAACGGCGCCGCGCCCTGGTACGGCGGCGCGGCGGTTATCGCGACGGAGACGCTCAAGAGCTCCCCGGCCGACGTGAAGAAATACATCGTCGGCATGAAGCGCGGCTTCGATGAGGTTCGCAAAAACATCAACGCCGCGCGCGCGGTGTACCCGGCGTACACCACCTTCGACGTCAAGCTGGCCGAAGCGATCCCGGCGATCTCGTACACGCTCTACGACGAGTTCACGCCGTCGGACATCCGCTACTTCCAGGACAATTACGACCTCTTCTACAGCGAGAAGATCTTCACGAAGAAGCTGCAGGTCGCCTCGATGATCTACAAGGCGTAATCGCGGGATGATGGCTCCGTCGGCATTGACTCCGCTGCCCGAAGTCGACGACGCGTTCATTCGCGTGCGGGGCCTCGACAAGTCGTTCGCCGGCCAGGCCGTCTACGAGAACTTCGCGCTCGACGTCCCGCGCGGGAAGTTCACCACGATCTTCGGTCCCAACGGCTGCGGCAAGTCGACGCTCATCAACATGATGAGCGGTCTCATTCCGTTCGACGCGGGAACGGTGGAAATCGGCGGGCGCGATTTCCGCGCGGCGAAGATCGGGTATGTCTTTCAGAACTATCGCGATTCGCTCTTCCCGTGGATGCGCGCGCTCGAGAACATCGAGTACCCGCTGCGCGTGCGCGGGATCCCGCGCAAGGAACAGGTCGCTCGGGTCGAGCAGCTCTTGGCGCGCTTCGAGATCACGCTCGATCTGAAGCGCTACACCTACGAGATGTCCGGCGGCCAGCAGCAGCTCGTCGCTATCCTGCGCGCGCTTGCAGCCGAACCGGAGGTGCTGTTCCTCGACGAGCCGTTTTCGGCGCTCGACTACGAGATGACGCTCTACGTGCGTGACCGGCTGCAGGCCGTGTTCCTCGAGACCGGCCTCACCACGGTGCTCGTCTCGCACGATCTTGAAGAGGCTGTGTACCTCGCCGACCGGATCGTGCTGCTCAGCAAGCGGCCAACGCGCGTCGTCGAGATGATCGCCTACGAGACGGCGCGCCCGCGCACCGCGGAAATTCTCGCCGACCCGGCGTTCGTCGCCACGAAGCAGCACGCGCTCGACCTCTTTCGCGCGGAGATGCGCCGGTGAGCGCCGCCGGAGCCGGACGCAGCATCGCGCGCGT
>JAQBPM010000214.1 GCA_028287525.1 Vulcanimicrobiota bacterium
GCTCGACTCGATCGTTCACGCCCAGGACGCTGCGGTAATCCGCGACGGGCACGGGTGCCACGCGGCGGCCGGCGCGCAGCAGCAGCTCGACCGTGTCGGTGAGATAGTACTCGCCTTGCGCGTTGTCATTGCCTACCTGCGCGATCGCAACGCGCAGCGCGCGCTCGTCGAACGCGTAGATGCCGGCGTTCATCTCGTCGATCGCGAGCTGCTCCGGGCTGCAGTCCTTCGCCTCGACGATCCTCTCGACCATCACACCGGAGCGCACGATGCGGCCGAAATTCGACGGCAGCGGCATCCGTGCCGTCACGAGCGCGAGCGCCGTACCGGCGTCGGGATCGACCGCCGCTTGGACGTCCTCGAAAATCGACGCGTCAACCAGCGGCATGTCGCCGTACGCGACGACCAGCACCCCGTCGCGCGGCTCGAGCGCGTCGAGCGCGATCCGCACCGCATGACCGGTCCCGAGCTGCTCTTCCTGCACGACGGTCGGCACGTCGAGTCCGCGGAGCTGCGCATCGAGTTCCGGATTCGTCACGACGATCGGCTCGTCGACGCCGGTGCGGCGCAGCGCGCTCAGCACCCACCACAGCATCGGGCGCCCGCACAGTTCGTGAAGGACCTTCGGCCGCGCCGACTTCATGCGGGTTCCCTTGCCGGCCGCCAACACGATCGCGCGCACGCTCACGGTGCCCACTCCTTCTGCTCCTTGGTGGTCACGCCGCCGAACGCGTCGAGCGCGACGCGAAAGCGTTCGCGGCACAGGTCGCGGCCCAGCAGCTCCATCGAGTCGAACAGCGGCAGCGCCGTCGTGCTCCCGGCCATCGCGACGTAGTACACGCGCGAGAGGTCGCGGAACTTCAGGGCGAGCGTTTCGCCGACGCCCTTGAGGACGCGCTCGATCGTCGCGACGTCGAACGCGCGCTCCGCATCGAGTCCCCACATCGCGAGCGCCAGCGCCTTGCGGATCGCGTCGTCGTCCAGCTTGGTCGCCGCGAACGACGACTTCGTCACGGGCAGCCGCCCCGCGAACAGATAGGCCGCCGTCGGGATCAAATCGCTCAGCCGCTCCACGCGTGACTGCGCGAGCGCAGCGATCCGCCGGATGCGGTTGCTGTCGAAGCCCCAGCGCTGCGTGCGCGCGATGAGATCCTCGGGAGAGATCGTGCGCAGGTACTGGCCGTTGAGCCAATCGAGTTTGGCGATGTCGAACACCGGACCGCCGTGCGAGATCTTCGCCAGGTCGAGCCGTTCCGTTAATTCCGCGACGCTGAAGATCTCGTGCCCCTCTTGCGCCGGCGCGAGGAGGAGGCCGAGAAAATTCAGCAGCGCTTCCGGCAGATATCCCATCCGTTCGTAGAAGAGGATGCCGGTCGGGTTCTTGCGCTTCGAGAGTTTCGACTTGTCGGGATTCCGCAGCAGCGGCAGGTGCATCAGCGCCGGCGGCTCCCACCCGAAGTATCCGTAGAGCAGCAGGTGCTTGGGCGCCGAGGAGACCCACTCCTCACCGCGGATCACGTGCGTGATCTCCATGAGGTGATCGTCGACGACGTTCGCCAGATGATACGTGGGCAGGCCGTCCGATTTCATCAGCACCTGCATGTCGACATCGGCGAAGTTGAACTCGATCGGCCCGCGCGAGACGTCGTTCACCACGATCGTCCCGTCGCTCGGCACCTTCATTCGCACGACGAACGATTCGCCCGCGGCGGCGCGCCGCGCCGACTCTTCCGGCGGCACGGAGAGACAGTGGCCGTCGTACTTCTGCGGCACTTTGGCGGCGCGCTGCGCGGCCCGCATCGCGTCGAGCCGTTCGGGCGTGCAGAAGCAGCGAAACGCGTGACCGTTCGCGAGCAGCTCGTCCGAATAGCGCGCGTAGATCGCGGAGCGTTCGCTCTGGCGGTACGGTCCGTACGGACCGCCGACGTCCGGTCCTTCGTCCCACGAGAGGCCGGTCCAGTGCAGCGCATCCAAAATCGCCTGTTCCGACTCAGGCGTCGACCGCGCCTGATCGGTATCCTCGATGCGCAGCAGAAAATCGCCGCCGTGCTTACGCGCGAAGCAATAGTTTACGAGGGCGACATAAGCCGTGCCGACGTGCGGATCGCCCGTCGGTGAAGGCGCAACGCGCGTACGAACGCGGCGCGCGCCGGGTTGGACTGGGGTCACGCTAGCCTTCGAGCTCCCGGCGTTTACCGCACTCGCGTTCGACAAAAGTGATGATGTTGGAGAGGGGAGCGCCCGGGGTGAAGATCTCGCGTACGCCCAGACGTTTGAGTTCGGCCGCGTCGTCGTTCGGGATCGTGCCGCCGCCGAAGAAGACGATATCGCCCACGCCCTGCAGCTTGAGCTGCTCCACGACCAGAGGGAAGAGCGTCATGTGCGCGCCGGAGAGGATTGACAGGCCGATCCCATCGGCATCTTCCTGGATCGCGGTCTGCACGATCTGCTCGGGCGTCTGGAACAGTCCGGTGTAGATGACTTCCATCCCGGCGTCCCGCAGCGCGCGGGCGATCACTTTGGCGCCTCGATCGTGCCCGTCGAGGCCGGCCTTCGCGACGATGACGCGCAGCGGCCGTGCGGGAGTCTGCGGCTTGGTGGTGGTTGTAGCCATCAGAACTGGGTCTGCTCCGTGTAGCGGCCGAAGACCTCGACCATCGCGTCGACGATCTCGCCTTCGGTCGCGACGGCGCGCACGCACTCGATCAGCGCCGGCATCACGTTCGCGTCGCTTTGGCACACGCGTTTCAGCGCGGCGAGCGACGCTTCGACCGCCGCCGCGTCGCGGCCCGCGCGCACGTCCTGGACGGAACGGGCCTGACCGCGTTCGATCTCGACGCCGATCTTGAGCAGGTCGGGCGACTGGACCTCGTCCGGCTTCTCGAACGCGTTGACGCCGACGATCACGCGGTCGCCGGACTCGATCGACCGCTGGTAGCGATACGACGCGTCGGCGATCTCACGCTGCGGGAACCCCGCTTCGACCGCCTGTACCATGCCGCCGAATTCCGCGATGCGATCGAAATATTCGAGCGCCTGGCGCTCGATCTCGTCGGTCAGCGCCTCGACGAAGTACGACCCGCCGAGCGGGTCGGCGACGCTCGTGACGCCCGTCTCGTAGGCGAGCACCTGCTGCGTGCGCAGCGCGATCTCGACCGACTTCTCGGTCGGCAGCGCGAGCACTTCGTCCATCGAGTTCGTGTGGAGCGACTGCGTACCGCCCAGCACCGCGGCCATCGCCTCGAACGCGACCCGCACGATGTTGTTCTCCGGCTGCTGCGCGGTCGCGCTGCAGCCGGCGGTCTGCGTGTGGAACCGCAGCTGCCACGAGCGCGGGTCCTTCGCTCCGTACTGGTCACGCATACGGCGCGCGTAGATGCGCCGCGCGGCGCGGAACTTCGCGATCTCTTCGAAGAAGTCGCTGTGACTGTTGAAGAAAAACGACAGCCGCGGCGCGAAATCGTCGACGTTCATTCCGCGTGCGATCGCGCCTTCGACGTACGCGAAGCCGTCGGCGAGCGTGAACGCGAGCTCTTGCGCGGCGGTCGAACCCGCTTCGCGGATGTGATAGCCGGAGACGGAGATCGTGTTCCACCGCGGCATCTCGCGGGTGCAGAACTCCATCATGTCGATGATGATGCGCACGTGCGGGCGCGGCGGAAAGATCCATTCCTTCTGCGCGATGTACTCTTTGAGGATGTCGGCCTGCAGCGTGCCGCCGAGCTTCGCGCGCGGGATCCCCTTGTTCTCAGCCGTGACGATGTACTGCGCCAGGGCGATCGCGGCCGGCCCATTGATCGTCATCGACGTCGTGATCTCGCCTAGGTCGATGCCGTCGAAGAGCGTTTCCATGTCGCGGACCGAGTCGATCGCGACGCCGCACTTGCCGACCTCACCGAGCGCCTTTGGGCTGTCGGAGTCGTAGCCCATCAGGGTCGGCATGTCGAAGGCGACCGAAAGCCCCGCTTGGCCCTGCGAGAGCAGGAAGTGATAGCGCTCGTTGGTCTGCTTGGCGTTGCCGAAGCCGGCGAACTGCCGCATGGTCCACAGGCGCGAGCGGTACATGGTCGGATGGATACCGCGGGTGTAGGGAAACTCGCCGGGCACCCCAAGATCGCGCGTCAGGTCGATGTGAGCGACGTCGTCAGGACCGTACAGGGTCTTGAGCGGCACGTCCGAGATCGTGCGGTCGACCGCGCCCGAACCCTTGTCGCGGCGCGGCGGCGTCCGCTCGGCCTTTGCCTCCCAGCGTTCGATCAGTTCACGATATTCGGGGGTCGCGTCGGGGCCAAGCCCTGACGCGCGCTCGATCATCTTCGCCACAGTGTATCCCTTCGACGTCGACCCGCTGTGTTCGCCCTGAGCCGGGGGATTTCCCAAGCCGCGTCCGGCGCCCGACGGCGCGGCCGTGCTAGAGTAGGCGCATGGCTGGGTGGAACACGGTCGCCGCAGGCCTGTTGGGCTCGGTCGCTCTGGTCGTTCCGGGCGCCGCTGAGAGCGCCCCGGCGCCGGCTGCGGTAACGGCAGTCGTCCTGCGGAGCAGCGGCGGGTTCGTCTCCCGCCGCGACGTCATGTGGTACACGGCCGCCGGCGCCCGCATGAACGGCCGCCGCGACGAACGCGGCGGGCATTTCAAAGCGAGCGTACCGTTCGCGCAGGTCCAACGGATCGTCGCCGAGGCCGATCTCTGTTCGCGGACGACCGGCGCACCGACGCGCGCGGCGATGGACGTGCCGGTCTATCACTTGAGCGTCCGCTGCGGCGACGGAACCTGGGTCTTCTTCACCACCTACGGCTCCTACGAATGGCGCGGCGAACCGCACGTCCGCTCCGCGGTCATCGCATTGGCCCGCCTCGCCGACGCCCTCGACTGGCACCCCGAAACCAGCGAAGCGCTCCCACCGGACGATGGAATCCTACCGCTCACCCCACGCCCCACCCTCACTCCGAGCGCCCGCGTCATTCCGAGCGCCCGCGTCATTCCGAGCTAGTCGAGGAACCCTCGTCGTCATCGTACCGTGCACGTGCCGAGCTTCGCGTTGGTGGGCTTCACGCCGGGGATCGGGCCGAGTTTCACCGTCTTGAGCGCGGGGCTCGCGGTCGCGGGAAACGGCGTCGATCCGGCCGGGTAACAATTGGCCGCCAGCAGGAACGCCGTCACGTCGGCGTACTCCTTCGGCGTGAGCGAGCCGGGGTTCGAGAACGGCATGTTCTCGAAGATCGTCGTGCGCAGCTCGCTCAGCGTCCACTTGTTCTGCTGCGCGTTCTTCAAGAAGTCGGTGCCGGCAACGCCCGGTCCCGCCGTTCCCTGCAGATCCGCGCCGTGACATTGCAGACACGCGCGCGCATACACCTTGATCCCGGCATGCGCTTGCGCCGCCACGTACGGCGCCGGCACGGAAGTCCGCGCGACCACGCGCGTGCGCTGGAGGCGAGAGACTTTGCTGCACGATGCCGCCGCGGCTCGGGCCAGCGGCGCGTACAGCACGACCGTATCGCCCAGGAGCTCGACGCGGCTGACGCCGAGTCCCGCCGGGATCGCCGTCGCCGCGGCACTGCGCGGCAGCGCGACGTACGCCAATTTGCCGGCGACGACGCCGTACGCGGGCGCGCTCTTCGGCGCGGCGCAACCGGAGACGACCGACGCTCCCACCGGAACGGCAAGCGACGTGTTCGCGAGCGCACCGTTCAGACCGCCCAGAACGCCGCCTTCGGTCGATCGGCCCGCGACGAGCGCGAGGCTCGCGAGCGCACGCGTCAAATCGGCTTGATAGTCTTCCATTTGTTTCTGGCCGAGCGCGCTCTGCAGGTTCGCCGCCGCCGCGAGCACGTTCGCTTTCGCGCCTTGCACCGCGGGCGTCCACTGCGACGAACCGGTCTGGTCCAGCATCCGGTCGAGATGGCCGAGCGTTCCGACGCCGTCGCCGGGATCGCCGAACGACGCGGCGTAGCCGTCGTCACGCCGGCCGACCAGCGCGTTCATTGCGCGATGCGCTGCGCGCAGGTACGCGGCGTGACCGACGGCATACCCGTCCTCGATGCGCACAATCTCCGCGATCGCGGCACGCATGTCGGCGAGCGCTGCGATTGCGCCGGCATGATCGTCCGGCGCCGATCGCGCCGGCGCCGCGCCGCCGAGGACGAGGACGGCGACGAGGGACAGCGCGATCGTACGCATCGAGATCCTCCAGGCCGGCAAACCGGCGCGAATTACGGCAGCGTAAACGCGGTGATCACCGCGGACGTCGGGTGTGAATACTTGCCCTCCAGCGTGGGCGCTCCCTTACTGAAGCGCGGATCGGCGAAGTTGACCCCGGCTGGGCCGGCAGCGACGACGACGAACTGCTTCTCGCCGGCCACGTAGGTTGCGGCCGGCGCTTGGATCGTCATTCCGGTGGCGTAGTGCCACAGCACGTTGCCGCCCTTGGCGTCGTATGCCGCGAAATCGCCGTCAACTCCGCCGGTGAACACCACCCCGGTCGAGGTCGAGAGCGCGCCGCCGATTTGCGGGTACGCGAGGTGTTTGCGCCAGAGGAACTTTCCGGTACCGATGTCGACGGCGTTCATGTAGCCGGTGCTCGGTCCGTACTGCGCCGGGAACGCTCCGCCCAAATAGAACTGACCCGAGACGTACGTCGCCGTGCCCTGCGACTTCCAGATGCCGCACTGATCGACGCTCGGCACGTAGAACGCGTTCGTCTCCCGCAGGTAACTGCCGCCGTTGAACTCGACGCCGCCGTTCGTGTTGGGACAGGCGATGTTGCCCTTGCGGTTCGGCTCGGTGTTCTGTCCCTTCTGCGTGCTGACGGCAACGCGATAGACTTGTGCGCCCGTGCCCGCGTCGAGGACCCAGAAGTTGCCGCCCTTGTCGCCCGCGGCGACGAGGTTGCGCGACGCGCCGTTCACCGTCCCGGTGAAGAGCACCGGCGGCATCGCCGGATCCCAATCGTGCGTGTCGTGCGGAATGAACTGGTGATACCACTTGAGCTTCGGCTTCGCACCGCTGACGTCGAGCGCGATCATCGAGTTCGTGTAGAGGTTCGTACCCTTGCGGATCGTACCGAGGAAGTCGGGCTGCGGGTTACCCGCATCAACGTAGACGGTTTCCGTGGCGGGATCGATCGCGAGCCCGCTCCAGATCGCGCCGCCGCCGCGCTTCCACGAATCGCCGCTCCAGGTGTTGTGGCCGGGTTCGCCCGGACCGGGGATCGCGTTCCAATCCCACAGCCGCTTTCCGGTCGCCGCATCGAATGCGCTGAGATAGCCGATCCCGCCCCAGTCGCCGTTCGAGGCGCCCAGCAGCAGCATGTTCTTGTACGGCACCGGCTGCATCGTGTAGAACGTGTTCGAGAGATCGTGCGCTGCGACGACGTTCCAGACCGGTTTGCCGGTCGCAGCGTCGAGTGCGATCAGATGTCCGTCGAGCGTCGCTTCGTAGACTTTGCCGTCGCCGAGCGCGACGCCGCGGTTCGCCGAGAAGGCGATGACGTGCGGCTTGTACGGAAAGTGCCACTTCACCGCGCCGGTCTGCGCGTCGAGCGCGTACACGTCGTTGTGCGACGACGTCACGTACATCGTCCCGTTCCACACGATCGGTGCGGTTTCGAGCGGTCCGCGCGCGTCGACGTTCGCCGTCCAGGCCTTCTTGAGCGTACCGACGTTGGCGGCGGTGATCTGTCCGCCCGCGACGTAACGGTTTCCGCTGTAGCCGCGCGCAGGCAAGATCCAGTTCGCTGCATCCTTGTCGGCGGCGGCATAGACGCTCGCGGTCGGCCAGGCACTTTGCGCGCCGACGCCTGCGGGACCGGCGACCGAAATGGTAGCGACAAAGACGGAGAGGATGGTCAGCGCGAGTACTCGCTGCGACATGATGACCTCCTAAGCAGCCCTGCTAGTGCTCCGCGACTTGCCCGCAACGAGCGTGCGGTCCTAGCGGGCGAGCGCTCGTCAGTCGACGACCGGCCGCACCACGAATACCGCGCCGAGGGTTATCCGGGGCCCGACGCGCACCTTCGCGCATGAACTCGCCGGAACGGACACTGCTCTCGCACGGACCGATGGAGTACATTCCCGCGCCGGCCCGGCGCCTCGAGCCGTTTCCGGGCGACGCGCGGCTTGCGCTGCACGTCATCGTGAACGTCGAGACGTGGGAATTCCGGCGACCGATGCCGCGCACCGCGCTGCCGCCGCCGGCGTCGGGCGGTACGGTCCCGGACGTGCCGAACTTCGCCTGGTATCAGTACGGCCAGCGAGTCGGAATCTGGCGGCTGTTCGAAACGCTCCAGCGCCACGGCGTGCGCGCGACGCTCAGCGTCAACACCTCCGTGTGCACCGAGTATCCGGAGATCATCGAGCGCGCCGTCTCTGACAGCTGGGAGATGATGCCGCACGGCGTCGTTCAGCGCACGATGTCGAGCGTCGAGGACGAACGCGCGGTCATCACCGAGGCGGTCACGCAGCTCGAGTCGATGACGGGAACGCGGCCGCGCGGCTGGCTCGGACCCGCACTGGTCGAGACGACGCAAACACTCGACCTGCTTGCCGAGGCCGGGCTCGACTACTGCTGCGACTGGGGTCCCGCGGACGACGTCCCCTTCGATCTGCGCGTCGCGAACGGACGCCGCATGGTCGCGGTGCCGTATCCGATCGAAACGAACGACATCGTCGTATACGCGGTCGAACGGCATTCCGCCGAGGAATTCTCCACGCGCTGCACGGCCGCGTTCGACCAGCTCTACGCCGAGAGCAAGAGCTCGCCGAAAGTCCTCGCCATCGCGCTGCATCCGTACCTGACCGGAACGCCCCATCGCATCGCCGCGTTCGACCGCATCCTGGAGTACGTCCTCAAGCGCAAGAAAGTCCGCGCCATGACCGCCGCGGAAATCGCCGACTGGTACATCGAGCAAACGCCGTCACCACCGCCACCCTGAGATAACCGCTGTCACCCTGAGCTTGTCGAAGGGCCATCGTCGCGAACCGTGCCGTGCGATCGACGTTGATCGCGAGGCACCATGCGTGACGAGGGCCCTTCGACAAGCTCAGGGTGACAACGATTATTGCTCAGCGTGACAGCGGCTACAGGCCCTTAACCGTTGCGCGGACGTCGGTGCGGGCGCGGACGTTGCCGAGGGCGTGCGCGCCGCCGGTGACGCCGAAGCGTTCGAGCACCGCATCGGCGGCTTCGTACGGATCGATGTCCTCGCTCAGTTCGGCGATCACGTCTTCGATGCGGCCTTCGAGCGTGCCGAGCGCGAGCTGACGCACGCGGTGCGCGAACGCGTTGCGGCGCTTGGCGCGAATGGCGCCGCTCTCGCGCAGCCAGGCGTCGTGCTCGACGATCGCGTCCCACAGCGCGTCGACGCCTTTCCCTTCGACGGCCTGCGTCGGGACGAGTTTGGGAACCCAGCCGCTGAAGTTCAGCATCTCCATCATCGAGCGGATCTCACGCTGCAGCTGCAGCGCCATCGGGTGGTCGCTCTTGTTGACGACGAACACGTCCGCGATCTCGAGAATGCCGGCCTTGAGGACCTGCACCGAGTCGCCGCTGCCGGGCTGCAGCGCGACCAGCGTGGTGTCGGCGATCTCCGCGATCTCGATCTCCGATTGCCCGACGCCCACCGTTTCGACGATCACGACGTCCTTGCCGAACGCATCCATCAGCGAGAGCGCGTCCGCCGTTGCACCGGCCACGCCGCCGAGATGGCCGCGCGATGCCATCGAGCGGATGAACACGTCAGGATCGACGAAGTGCTCGGCCAGGCGAATGCGGTCGCCAAGCAGCGCGCCGTGCGAGAACGGCGAGCTCGGATCGACGGAGATGACGCCGACCGTCTTCCCGAGGGAGCGGATGCGCGCGACGAGCGACGAGGTGAGGGTCGACTTCCCGACCCCGGGCGGCCCGGTGAGGCCAACCGTCACCGCACGGCCGGTACGAGGATAGAGCGCGCGAATCAGATCGGCGCCGCGTCCCGATTCGCAGCGCGAGATCGCGCGCGCTAACGCGCGCGGCTGGCCCGCCAGAAACTCGCGCAGCAATTCCTCCATCGCGCCATCGCGTTCACGGCGGCGCGACGCGGTTCCCGTTACGCCTACGCCGTCTTGCGCTCGCCGTCGTCGGACATGGCCTCGACCGCGGTCGTCAGGTCGTCGACCGCATGTTCGAGGTTGTTGAACTTCGCCGCGATTTTCCGCTGATCGATCCGCCCCGTCAGCGGTTCCGTCACGTCCTGAATGAACGTACGACGCTCGACGCGTTGCCGGACATCGTGCAGGATTTCGGTGGGGGTTCTTTCGTCGCTGTCCATCGCTTGGACGCTCGTCCCCCCGTAGTGCGGCCCCCAAACGGTTCCTACGCCCCACTTTTGTGGACGGGGACTCCGGTAGTTTGGAAGCGTACCCGGAGCAGGTGAGCCTTTCCGGATACGTTCGAACACCGACCATCGCCGACGACCGCATCGTCTTCGCATGCGAGGACGACCTGTGGATCGTCGGCGTGCAGGGTGGGATCGCCCGCCGGTTGACCACGATGGCGGGAGAATGCTCGCTTCCCCGGCTGTCGCCGGATGGAACGCGGTTGGCGTTCGTCGGCCGCGACGAAGGCCATTCGGAACTGTACGTGATGCCGTCCGAAGGCGGCGTCCCGCGGCGGTTGACGTACCTGGGCAGCGAAGCGCTGTACTGCAGCGGCTGGTCGCGTGACGGCCGCAGCGTCTACTTCACATCGGACGCCGGTTCGCCGTTCGTGAGAGAGACGCTGGCTTTCCGCGTCGACGCCGACGGCGGCGAACCGGTGGCCCTCGGTTTCGGGCACGCGACGACGATCGACGTCGCCGAGAACGGCGCGACGCTGCTTGGACGCAACGCGATCGACCCGGCGCGTTGGAAGCGCTACCGCGGCGGCACCGCAGGTCATCTGTGGGTCGACGTCGCCGGGACGGGCGATTTCAAGCGCATCTGCCGCGACGTCAACGGGAACCTCGTCTGGCCGATGTGGCTCGGCGAGCGCGTGCTGTTCCTCTCCGATCATGAAGGCGTCGGCAACCTCTACTCGGTGCTGCCGGACGGCACCGACCTGCGCCGACACACCGAGGAATCCGAGCATTACGTGCGCTTTCCGGCCAGCGACGGAACGCGCGTCGTCTACGCCTGCGGCGGCGAGCTCGCCGTGCTCGACCCGCGCGATCGGAGCGTCCGCCGGGTGCCGGTCGAAATGCCTTCGAGCGCGCCGGAAACCGCGCGCCGCTTCGTCGACGCGGCCGAACTTCTCGAACGCTGGGGTTCCTCGCACGACGGGACGTCGCTCGGCATCGTCTCGCGCGGCCGCGCGTACGTGATGCCGCTCTGGGAAGAAGCCGTCACCGAAATCGGGACCGCGGGCGGCGTGCGCCGCCGTCTGCTGACGTGGCTGCACGACGACAAGCGCGTCGCGTACGTCGACGACGCATCCGGTTACGAGCGGATCGCCGTCGCACCGCTGGACCAGAGCGCCGCGGCGGAGTACGTCACGCACGACGATGCCGGCGTGCTGCACGAATTGGTCGCGTCGCCTGCGGGTGACCGGCTGGCGTTCGCGACGAATCGGCACGAACTGTGGCTGGTCGACATCGGTTCGGCACCGCGCAAGCTCGACACCAGCATCGGCGAGCGAATCGACGACCTGGCCTTCTCGCCGGACGGCGCCTGGCTCGCGTACGTGTGGTCGGCGAAAGCGCACACGACGATCGTGCGTTTGGTCGAATGCGCGACCGGCCGCCTCGTCGACGCCACGACGGCGTTGCGGGAAGACCGCTCTCCGGCTTGGGATCCCGAAGGGAAATACCTCTACTTCATCTCGACGCGCGACTTCCATCCGGTGTACGACGCGCTGCAGTTCGAGCTCAGCTTCCCCGAAGCGTCGCGGCCGTATCTCGTCACGCTCCGCGCCGATCTCACCAACCCCTTCATCCCGAAACCGGCGGCGCTCCACAAAGCGCACGACGACGACGACGAGAAGGACGACGACGACAAGAAAGACGCGAAACCGCCGGTGGTGATCGACGCCGACGGCTTGCCGCTGCGCATGATCGCCTTTCCGGTCGAGGAAGGCGCGTACGACCGCATCGCCGGCGCCAAAGGCCGCGCGATCTTCTCGCGCTTTCCGGTGCGCGGCATCCAGCCCAACGTGCATCACGACGAAGAATCCGAAGGCGAGCTGCAGGCGTACGATTTCGAGGAACAGCGCAGCGCGTCGCTCGCCGGCGAGATCGACGACTTCGTGCTCGGCCCCGACGCGCGCACGCTCGTGTACGCCTCGCACGGAAAACTGCGCGCGATCGACGCGGGCGGCGACCTCCCCGAAGACGGCGGCGAGGACGACAAGCCCTCACAGGACCCCGGCCGTCGCAGCGGCTGGCTCGATCTCGGCCGCATCAGCGTGCTGGTCGAACCCACGCTCGAGTGGCGGCAAATGCTGCGCGAAGCGTGGCGCCTGCAGCGCGAGAACTTCTGGGATCCGCAGATGTCCGGTATCGATTGGGACGGCGTGCTGCGGCGGTACGAATCGCTGCTGCCGCTGGTGCGCACGCGCAACGAACTCTCCGACGTCATCTGGGAGATGCAAGGCGAACTCGGCACCTCGCACGCGTACGAGACGGGCGGCGATAAGCCGATCCCGCCGCAGTACAAACGCGGCTTCCTCGGCGCCGAGCTGAGCTGGACGGACGAGCCGGCCGGCTACCGCATCGATGCGATCCTGCGCGGTGACCCGTGGAATCGCGAGGTGGACTCGCCGCTGGCCGAGGCCGGCGTTGACCTCAAACCGGGCGATACGATCGTGGCGATCGGCGGTCGCCCGGTGAGCGCGCAAACGGGACCCGGCGCGCTGCTCGTCAATCAGGCCGGTCGCGATATCGTCCTCACCGTCGTGCGGGCCGGGGAACCGCCGCGGCGCGTGCTGGTGCGGACGCTGCGTGACGAACGGATGCTGCGCTATCGCGCATGGGTCGACGCGAACCGCGCGCGCGTGCACGGCCACAGCGGCGGGCGCATCGGATACGTGCACATCCCCGACATGGGACCGTGGGGATTCGCCGAGTTCCATCGCGGCTACCTCAGCGAGTTCGACCGCGACGCGCTGGTCGTCGACGTGCGCTTCAATCGCGGCGGCCACGTCTCGGCGCTGCTGCTCGAGAAACTCGCGCGGAAACGCGTCGGCTACGACGTGTCGCGGTGGTCGCCGCCGTTTCCGTATCCGGAGGAGTCGGTCGCCGGACCGATCGTCGCCGTCACGAACCAATTCGCAGGGTCCGACGGCGACATCTTCAGCCACTGCTTCAAGCTCTACGGCTTGGGGCCGCTGGTCGGGATGCGCACCTGGGGCGGCGTGATCGGCATCCATCCGCGGCACCGCCTCGTCGACGGGACCGAGACGACCCAGCCGGAGTTCTCGTTCTGGTTCACCGACGCGGGTTGGGGCGTCGAGAACTACGGCACTGACCCGACCCACGAAGTCGACGTCTCGCCGCAGGACGTGCTGCGCGGGGTCGATCCGCAGCTCGACGTCGCGTTGCGCCTCGTCGACGAAGCGCTCGCGCTGCACCCGCCGCGGCCGACCTTCCCGCCGCGTCCGAACCGGGCCATGCGGCGGTAGCCGGCGGGAGGCCGCGCTCGCTTATCTTGCCGTCCGGGTTCGCGCGAAGGGTTGTCCTTGACCCTCCACCCGGCGGCGTGGTACACTTCGCGAGCCGAAGCAGGATCGCAAGGTCCTCACCGGATGCCCGCGGGCGATCCGGTTCTTCTCGAAAAGCGGGGACAGCTTTGGCGTCTTCGCTATTTTTGTGTTCTTTCTGGAGAGTTTGTCATAGCACGACCGCTTCGCGTCAACGAGCAGATCAGAATCCGCCAAGTCCGCGTCATCGACGATGCCGCCCAGCAGCTCGGCGTCATGCCTACCGAGGAAGCCCTCGCCATGGCACGCACCAAGGGACTGGACCTCATCGAAGTGTCGCCGACGGCGATCCCTCCGGTCTGTCGAATCGGCGACTACGGTCGCCTAAAGTACGAGCAGTCGAAAAAAGACAAAGAGGCGCGCAAGAAGCAGCGTAACTGGGAGTTGCGCGAGGTCAAGCTGCGTCCCAAGATCGACGTCCACGATTACGAAGTCAAAGCGAAGATGGCCGAGCGCCTTCTTCTCGACGGCGGAAAAGTCAAGGTCACGATCATGTTCCGCGGACGCGAGATCACGTATACCGCGTTCGGGAAGCGCCTGCTCGACCGCGTCGCGAAAGACCTTGAGAATACCGCAATGGTCGAACGCGAAGCAAAGCTCGAAGGCAAGAACATGTTTCTCATCCTCGCACCGCGTCCCACCCCGCAGGGTCCGCCGAGGTTCGTCCATCTGAAGACGGATACGGCGCATCACGAAGCCGAGAGCGCCGAGCATCACGACGACCACGACCACGATCACGATGATCACGAGGATCACGAGGATCACGATGATCACGATGATCACGTCGAAGAGGGCGAACACAGCCAACCTGCGGCTACGGACGAAGTAGCGACCATCGGGGGATCCAGTGCCTAAAATTAGAACGCATCGCGGAACGGCGAAGCGCGTTAAGGTGAGCGCCAACGGCAAGGTGACGCACCGCCATCAGTTCTCCGGATGCGGCCACATCCTCAGCAAGAAGTCGCGCAATCGCAAGCGGAAGTTCCGCAAGGATCAAGCGACGTTCAAGGGTGATCTCAAGCGCTTTGCGCCGCAGATCCCGTACCTGCTGTAGGAGGCTGACAGATGGCACGTATTAAGCGCGGTCTCAACAAGATCAAGAACCGCCGCAAGGTGATGAAGCTCGTCAAGGGCTTCCGCGCCGCGCGCAGCCGCAACTACCGCGTTGCGAACGAAGCGCTGCTGCATTCGCTCAAGTACGCCTTCCGCGACCGCCGCGTCCGCAAGCGCGACTTCCGCGCACTCTGGATCGCCCGCATCAACGCGGCGGCCCGGCGCGAAGGTCTGTCGTACTCGAAGCTGATGAACGGCCTCAAGAAGTCCGGCGTCATCGTCAACCGCAAGGCCCTCGCGGACCTCGCCGTGCACGATGCGGCCGCCTTCGGCCGCCTCACCGCGCTCGCCAAAGACGCGGTCGGAGTAACGACCGCCGCCTAGACACCCGGGTCATCGGGAGAGGGGCGCCGTACAGGCGCCCCTTTTTCGTTTCCCGAATCGCCGTCCATGACCACCTGGCGGACCTCGGTACTCGCCGCGGCGGGAATCGCATGCCTCGCGCTCTGCAGTTGCGCGAAGCAGAGCACGGAAGAGTCGCGGCCGCCGGCGCAGACGAATCCGAGCGACTTCCCGCTGTACCCCGGGAGCACGCTCGTGGAGGTCGCCCCGATCGACTACGGCGCGATGTTCGCGATGATCCGCAAGAACGACCCGAGCGCGAAGCTCGGCACGAACTATCGCGGCCACGAGATCGTCGTCTCGACCAGCGCGACCATCCCGCAGCTTCGCACGTGGGTGACCCACCTCAGGACTTCGCCGCCCCTCGGCTTCCACTTCACGCGCACGACGGCGGGGTTCTCGATCGGATCGGGCTCCAGCAGCAAGAACGCCGAAGTCGACGGACTCTTCGAAACCGCGAACGCGCAGCGCGTCGTGTTCGTGATCGCGCTCGATCCCAAGCGCGTCCGCGCCCAGCTCGGCCCGGCGCTCGACATGATCGACAACTATACGGCGCTCCCGCCGATGCTGCGCGCCCCGATCGACGATCAGATGAAGCACCAGCTCGGCTACACCGTCAGCGAGATGCTCGACCGCCACAGCCCGATCGGCATCATCTTCGCCACCCTCAAAACGATGAGCACCGCCGACCGCCGCGCCATCGTCCTCGTCGACGAAACGAAAACGAACTAGCGGCGCTGCCACGCCGAGGCGTCATGTCACCCCGAGCTTGTCGAGGGGTGACATTACCGCGCCGCCAACGCGATGGCGACGTGGGCGCGGATACCGGTTTGCATCGCGTGTTCGTCGATGTCGAAGGCTGGGTGGTGGTTCGGGAAGGCGTGCGCGTCGTCGCCGGCGCCGAGGAACATGAAACATGCGGGGACGCGCTGCGCGAAGTACGAGAAGTCTTCGCTGCCCATGATCGGCGCGATTTCGACGACGCGATCGGCGCCGAGCGCCGCGACGAGCGTCTCGCGGACGAACGTCGTTTCGGCAGGGTCGTTTTCCGTCACCGGATATGACGATTGCCAGTCGAGATGGCAGGTTGCGTTCGCGGCGGCGCACGTGTGCTCGGCGATGCGGCGGATGCGGCCCTCCATCGCGTCGCGCGTCGCGGTGCTGAACGACCGCACCGTCCCCTTGAGCGCGACGCGCGGCGGGATCACGTTGTACGTCGTGCCGCCATTGATCGCACCGATCGTGACGACGGCCGGCTCGACCGGATCGACTTCGCGGCTCACGACGCGCTGCAGGCTCGTCACGACGTCGGCGGCGACGACGACCGGATCGACCGAACGGTGCGGCATCGCCCCGTGTCCGCCGAGCCCTTCCACGACGAGATCGAACTGATCGACCGCCGCCATCAGCGGGCCGGGCCGCAGACCGATCACGCCGGTCGGCAAGATGCACGCGATGTGGATGCCGTAGGCGCGCTCGATTGCGAAGCGTTCGATCAGCCCGTCGGCGAGCATCGCCGCCGCGCCGCCGCCGCCTTCTTCCGCGGGCTGGAACACGAACGCGACGCGCCCGCGCAGCTCTGCCGTGCGTTCGCGCAGAACGGCCGCGGCGCCGAGCAGCATCGCAACGTGCGCGTCGTGGCCGCACGCGTGCATCACGCCGGGGTTCTGCGAGGCGAACGGGACGGCACTCTCCTCGGGCATCGGAAGCGCGTCCATGTCGGCCCGCAGCATGATCGTCGAACCGGGGCTCCCGCCGCTCAGAAGACCGACGACTCCCGTGCCGCCGATCCCCTCGTGCACCTCGAGGCCCAGCGCCCGCAGCTTCGCCGCGACCAGCGTCGCCGTCCGGTGTTCGGCGAACGCGAGTTCCGGATGCGCGTGGATGTCGCGCCGGATCGCGACGGTCTCGGCGATCAGTTCAGGGGGCAGCTCGAGGGTTGGCATCCCGGCCGCCGTTCGCCGCCCCCTGCGGCCGTCCCGCGGTCCGAGGCGGCAGGGCGCCGTACGGTTGCTTTGAACGGTCGCCCAACAGGGAGGGTGCATCACATGCTCGCGACGCGCTCGATGTTTCTGGCCGGTACCGCGGCGGCGCTCGCTGCCGTTTCGCACTCGGCCCACGCCGCAGCCTTGGGAGCCGTCGATGCGCCGGCGTGCACGGTCATCACGGCCGCCGAGTCGCTCCGCCGGCTTCGCGCCGGGAACGACCGCTTCGTGCCGATTCCGCCTTTGCCGAGCGGCGGCAATCGCATGATCCATCCGCACCAGTCGCCGGCCGATCGGCACGCGCACACCGGCGACCGCCAGTGCCCGTTCGCCGTGATCGTCGGCTGCTCGGATTCGCGCGTGTCGCCGGAGGTAATCTTCGACCAGGGGATCGGCGATTTGTTCGACTGCCGGGTCGCCGGGACGGTGATCGATACGCCGGTGACCGGCTCGATCGAGTACGCGATCGACCACTTCCACACGCCGCTGATCGTCGT